>JAQXNO010000093.1 GCA_029098045.1 Bacillota bacterium | reverse complement strand
TCCGGCTGCTTGTTCAGGGTCAGGCGACCGTCCTGAAGCCGGGTCAGGCTGAGGATGTTTTCCACAAGGGAGTGCAGCCAGTCCGCATCCTTGTAGATGCCCTCCGCCAGAGAAAACCGGGCATCGGCTTTGTCCGTCATGTCCATAATCATTTCGCTGGTGCCCATGATGCCCGCCAGCGGGGTTCGCAGATCATGGGAAATGGCCCGCAGAAGATTGCCCCGGTAGCGTTCCTGATTGGCTTCCTCCCGGGTGCGGATGCGCTCTTTCATCACCCGCAGCCGATCCATGGCCATAGCCGTACTTTCAATCATAGAATGAAGCAGTATCTTCTGTTGATCTGTCAGCACCTCAGCCCGGTCTTTTGGAATGCGCAGAACGCCAAGGACAGACTCACTTCCGTAAATCGGCCAGTCACAGAATTCCTCCCCGGCGTCATAGTCCGTTCGCAGATTCTCAATCCGGTGCCGGATTTCGTCGGGGGCAGTAACGCTGCGCCGCACCTGCTCTGTCTCCGTTTTTTGCTGAATAAAGGTGCGCTCCGGATGCCCCTGCTCGTCAAAGCACAAACAGGCGGCTTTGCAGTCCATGGTGCCACTGATGGTCTGCACCGCGATCCGGGCAATATCCCCCATACTCTCCGCGTCCGTCAGATGGCTGGTCAGGTGGTACAGCGCACTGGCTTCCTGCTCGTTGCGAACGGCCTCCGCCGTCATTTTCTTCGCCTTGGAGGTCAGGGCGCTGGTGATAATGGAGGTCATGGCCATGATGGCGAAGGTGATGAAGTAGGTGGGGTCATCCACGGACAGGGTAAAATAGGGCGCTGTAAAGAAGGCGTTAAAGGCGCAGGTGGACAGAATCGTGGACGCAATGCCCCACAGATACCCGTCGGTACACCGAGCCGTCAGAACCACCGACAGAATGTAAACAACCACAATATTGGTTTCCGGGAACTGCCACAGCCGAAACAGTGTGCCAATTCCGGTGGCTGCGCCAACAAACACAAACGCGCAGAGAAGTCCACGCAGGGCAGCTCTTTTCAAGAATCCGATATTCGTCACAACAACTCCCCTCCTTCCTTTGTTCATGGGCAATTATAGTCCGTTTGCCAAGGGAAAGCAAGGAAAAACTGTATCAATCAAAGTGGGCAGCAGCAAAAACGATTCTCAGAATCGCGCAGCCGCAGTCCGAAGGTCTGCCTTCACCGGGGCTTGGGAGCTTTGAATCACAAGTTCCTTGCGAGCTGCGCACCCTGCGGGCGCTTGGGTTTTGTTTTTTGGCTCCGATGAAAGCAATGATGTTATGTCAATTTACCCTTCGCAAACTGTACCATTACTTCCGAAATAATCGTTTTCAGGCTTTTGGCGCAGCGCACGCGCCCGCTGCGAAACAGAGATTTTATAAAAACGTTGGGGTTAAATGGCTCCAAGGCGCAAAAAAGATGCAGAGTCGGAAGGCGCTCTTCCGATTCTGCATCTTTGCTTTACCTTGTCCGCTTCTTCTGTTCGGTGGTCAGAACAGGCTCATTTGATTGGATTTTTCTTCAAACTGCGCCAGATAGCGAAAGATTTGGGAGTTGTCGTGCCAGATGCCGTTGGCTTCGCAGGTATCGTGGAACAGTTTCATCAATTCCCGGTTCCGGGGACTGAGCACTTCATAGGCATTGCCATAGGTGCGAATATAGCGATCCTTCAGTCCGGGGAACTTTCTGTCCAACTGGGCATAGAAATATTCCCGATCCCCGCTGCGCAGCGTCACACCCATGCCGAAATTCAGAATGCCCTTGACCCCGGTTTCGATGCAGGCATCCAGAATGCCGCGGAGGTTCTCCGGCGTGTCGTTCAAAAAGGGCAGAATGGGACACAACCACACCACCGTGGGGATGCCGGCTTTCTGAAATTCCCGCAGCACGGCGATCCGCTGGGCGGTGGTGGACACATTGGGTTCAATCAGCCTGCAAAGACCCTCGTCGAAGGTGGTCAGGGTGATCTGCACCACCGCCTTGGTGCGGCTGTGGATGCTTTTCAGTAGATCCATATCGCGCAGAATCCCCGCTGACTTTGTCTGAATCGCCACCCCGAAGCCGTACCGGTCAATCAGCTCCAGTGCTTTTCCGGTCATACACAGCTCCCGTTCCAGCGGGATGTAGGGGTCCGACATGGCGCCAAAGCCGATCATGCAGGGCTTCCGCTTGGCCTTCAGCGCACGTTCCAGAAGCATCAGGGCGTTCTCCTTCACTTCGATATCCTCAAAAGCATGATCCATCTGGTAGCAATCGCTGCGGGCGTCGCAGTAAATACAGCCGTGCTGGCAGCCCCTGTAGAGATTCATACCGTTGTGGGAGGACAGAATCCCCTTTGCCGTTACGAAATGCATTCTCTTCCCTCCGAAAATGTTGGTGCGGCGCGCCGGGGCCCGGAAAGCCCTTGCACATGGGGTCTAGAACAACTGCCCGGGCAGCTTCTTTTTTTCCTTGTGGGGGAAGCTTCTGTCAAATTCCTCGACCTCCGCCTCATCCACAAAGTAGCCCTGCGGCGGCGTATACTCGCCTGTGACGCCATTTAAGTATCCGGGGATCAGTTCCTTGCACAAAAAGAAGGGTGCGTCCTCCCCTGCCGGCATACCATGGTAGCGAATGCCAAAGCTGCTTGCGTAGGTCAGTCCGCTTTTTCCGTAAAAGTCAATGTTTCCTTCAAAGCAGACGGCGCCGCAGCCCAGCTCCTTTGCCTTCTCCAGGCAGTAGTCCAGCAAGAATTTTCCGTAGCCCTGTCTCTTCCGTTCATTTGCGATGCAGATGGGGCCCATGGCCATAACCGGCACCTGCGTGCCGTCATCGGCCTTGATCACCGCTCTCATGAACATATTCTGGCCGATGATTGTTCCATCCTGCTCCATGACAAAGTCCAGCTCCTTCACAAAGGCCGGGTCATCGCGCAGCTTGTGGATCACATAGTGCTCCAGACAGCCCGGGCGGTACACGTTCCAAAAGCTCTCCCGGATCAGGTTTTCCACTTCTGCCTGATCCTCTTTTCTCTCCGGGCGGATGATGATATTGTTTGGATTCATAGTTTCTCTCCTCATATTTTCTCAGGCAACACCGCTGGGTGGGGGCTGCCCTAACGTTTCAAAAAGCTGCCCTTTTCCTGCAGCAGCAGGCCATAGCTGTGTTCGAAGTTTTCACAAAAGTAGAAATCGGCACAGCGTCCTTCCGGGCAGTATACGATGCTCCACATGGTTTTTTCATACTTTCCCTCTGTCTGAGGGTAATTCTTCTGCGCCACAGATTCCAGCAGATCCCGGACGCCCAGATCGTCGGCAGGCCCCGTGTGGGCGGCAAGGGCATCAAAGCGCAGGTGGGACTGCTCCGAGCCGACGCCCTGCTTTTCGCAGTCGGCAAGATAGTGGTTGGTGACCACCGGCGTCTGCGTGACCAGCATCTGCCCGTCCACATATTCCACCACCACGCTCTTGCCGCTGCCATCGGCAATGGACAGATGGTGGGCAGAATCCATGGACGAATGCATATCGTACTGCTCCAGCAGGGCGATGGCTTCCTCCACGGTTGCCGCCTGATCCAGCAAAAGCCGAATGGCCGTGGTGGTGGTCAGGTCGGCCTTTTGGGTCTGCTGATGGGTTTGCTCATCGTCTCCTGCCATCAGATCCGCAACCATCAGACCCTTCTCGTTCATACCATCCATCGGCACATAGATGGCCGCCAGGGTCTGCATTCTCTCCATCATGGAGCCATCGGGCGCATAGTCCTCCTCAAAGCCCAAAAAGTCCAGGCAGCAGGTGGAAATGGATTCATAGCCGTTTTCGGGCACCGTATGTACGATGATGGCACGGCACTGTGCCCAGTCATAGTTACGGCCGAAAAGGACGATGCCGTTTTCGTCCCGGGTACAGATGGTGGAGCAGCCAAACGACCCGGTCTGCACATTGCTCTCGCTTTTGTAGAAGCCACGGGACAAAAAGGATACCAGATAATCCGCCACGGCGCTGTCGCTGGACGCACCGCCCCGGGCGAGGAAATCATCAAACCCATAATCCCCAATGTATTCCATGGCATACAGGCCATCTTCCAGCTTTTCGATGGTGTTTGCCGCCGTGACAAAGGTGCCGAACATAGACCAGGCACCCGCAAGCAGGATGACCAGAAGAACCGCGAGGATGCCGCAAACCCATTTGATTGTTCTCTTCTTTTTCACAGACATGATTTTCCACCTCAGCATTTTTTGCTTTTGAGCCTTTGTGTCCCTACCTCCTGTATTCTACAGCAATACGAGGGCTGCTGACAGGCCGAATTTACAGCTGCATGTGTTCATTTTATAGATGACTCAATCAATCACCCAGAAAACCGTCATGTCCTGATAGCTCATTTCAAGCATAATCTCTTCATTTTCTGTCAGAATACGAAAATCCATCGGCATATCCGTTTGATCCGCGTCACTGGTCAGCTGCGCATGGAGCAGGTTGCCCTCTACCGTATAGGTTCCGCAGCCTCCGGCAGCGCCGATATACCAGCTGATCTGTCCGTTGCTGCGAATTTCCATACTGGCACCCCATTCCGCATATCCGGGGAAAAGGTCGGCGTATGTGGATAAGTCATTTCGCCGGTCATCCGGATGCCACGGGCCAATCAGGTCGATATTTTGATACACTGGCTCTGTTTCCGTCTCACAAGCCGCCGTGCTGTCGCTTTGCTGCTGTGTTTCCGTAACCTGCATTTCCGGCGCGGGCTGTTCTTCAGGCTGCTTATGACCACATGCCGCTGCCCCAAGGCACACAAATGCCAGCAGGCATATTGCAATGATTCTTTTCATAGATTTGGTATCCTCCGTTTAAATAATTTTACTGTACTGTGTCTTCCGAAAAGGCCATTTTGTATTTCGGAAGAACCACTTTCCAGAACAGCAGGCCATGAAACACCAGCAGTACCCCGAAAAGGATTCTTGCTGCAACTTCCGGAAGCAGCAGGGCAATTCCGTTCATATCACCGCCGCCGAAAAAGCCGCACAGGACACTTAAGTAAAGCGGGTCCAGCAGCAGCATAATGAGCGTGATATAATACATACAGGCTTTGAATACTTTGGAAGGCGACTTGCAGATTTTTGGTGCGGCCAAAGTCAGCACGTAGGCTGCGATGGCTGTGGCGACAGCACCGGCCAGGCAAAAGATGCCCATCTGAAGATTGCTCATCTGCCCGGCATAGACATCGACCTGAACTCCAACCCCCATGAAGTTGATTTGACGGAACACGCCGATGGACAGCGCGTAGACAAGATGCGCCCCTTCGTGTACCAGATAATAGGCCAGCACCGCCGAAAGCAGGCCGAGATATTGACGAATCTGTTTGCTCATAAGAAACCTCCCCATGTTTATTCTGAGGCATCGCCTCGAACTTTTTTGCTTTTGCCGCCGGGACATCCCATGGTGCCGCCGCGCAGATGGTTTTCCCTTCTGTGTGCTTCGGTTTTCGGGCACGCGGTCATTTCCTTTTGCAAATCAAATGATGTATAACACATTTTACATAACGTATGTTTCGATTATATTTCATTCGGAAGTGTTTGTCAATACGCATTTTACAGCCAAAAACGTGAGAAGCATTTGCTTTTTGGCAGTGCCTGTGATACAGTGGTCATGGGCAAATAAATCGGGATTGGGGAGGTCTGCACATGAAAAAGAATTTGATTCCCATCGCACTTCTTGTGGCTGCCATCGTTTTGGGTGTAATATGCTTCTTTCTGCTGCCGGATGTTGTGGCGGTGCAGATCGGCGCTGACGGGCAGGCTTCCAATACCATGCCGAAGGCATTGGCCATTGTGATTCCTCTGCTCATTTCGGCTGCAGGCTGCATAATGAATTTATCCGGCAAAGAAGAAAACCGCAAAAAGGGCTATGTTCTTTCCGTACTGGGTATCGCCCTGATGGTGCTGACTTTGTTTTTCAACCGATAATATTCCAAATATACAAACGGCGCTGAGAGGTTTTCTCTCAGCGCCATTTGTGATTCAGTGTATTTCCCCGGTGCTGCCGGGCCGGCTGTAAAGGTGAATCAGCAGCTCCTGCGCAGACGAGACTGCCCCAATGGCACAGACCGCCCAGCAGTAAGTGATGCGAAACTGCGTTGCCAGGAAAAACGGGAGCAGAAACACAGCCAGACCTGTCAGCTTGTTCATCTTCGTGTGCAGTGACGCGAAGCAGCGGTATTTCACGGCCGCCACCAGGTAGGCCGAAAGGCGCACCATCACAATGACCGCCACCACATACCAGATCTGCCGGGGCAGCAGGATCCACAGCGTCGGGAAAAGCCGGAGGAGCATCAACGCGTAGAAAAGAAGATCCGCGGCGCTGTCCAGCTTTGCGCCGAAATCACTGGCTGTATTTGTTTTCCGGGCAATCCAGCCATCCAGCGCGTCCGTCACTCCCGTCAGGCCATACAGCCAGAAAAAGCTGGAGGTCAGCGGTTCCACCACCAGAAGCAGCAGGGTACCTGCCATGCGGATGAGCGTGATGATATCCGCGGTATTCAGTTTGTGTCTGTCTTGCTTCATAGGATTCTCCGTTCAAATACCGCCGATACCGGGGAGGGTGAAGCCGGCATCCCCTGTCGCGGTTCAATTCTGCGCAAACTCAATGCAGATTGCGCCGATGCCGCCGTCGATGTCAATTCTGTGCTCGCCGCCGCCATAGACCGAATCATCGCGCATGGGCTGCCCTTCCAGCTTTGCTTCACCGATACCCTTGTCAATCTTGATTCTGTAATCGTCGCGGCTGCCCAGCAGGATCAGATTCGTTTCCCCCACACCGTAGTCCAGTTCGCTGTCGCCCTCGATGCGGCTTTTCAGCTTCAGCGCGCCCACACCCATGTCAAAGTCCAGATTGCGCAGCTTGCCGCCGTCAATGACCAGTTCTCCCGCGCCGCCATCAATTCTGGCGCGGCTGTTTGCCGTCAGATCATGGATTTCCGCTCTTCCGGCACCCAGAGACAGCTTCAAAACATCGCAGGACAGGGTATCGACGGAAACCTTGCCCGCGCCCGTGTCAATGCTTGCTTCGTCAAATACAAATCCCCTGGGAATGGTCAGGATCACCGTGACCCCCTGGGGCGAGACGCCAAAGACTTTCTTTGTCTCATGGATGCGCAGCTTGCCCTGATGCGCGTTTACGTTAATATATTTGTGATTGCTTTCAACGCAGAATTCATCCCCGGTCTGAATGATCAGCTCCGCGCCGCTCAGGTCGATGGACAGATCGGAGATCTCTTCGTCAATACGGTAGGTCTGCATCTGCCCCACAAGCGCCTCATCCCTGCCGGAGAGCAGGTAGGAAACACTGCTCAATCCCGTGATAATCCCGCCGATGATGGTAACGATGAGAAAGATGGCCAGTGCAACGGCCAGATACTTGATTACTTTCTGAAAGGTCGTCATTTAATATCCACTCCTCCAAAAATGCAGGTTGCATTTATGTAAAGGGTAACGGCGCCCGCATTGTCCGGGTTGTGCTTCTTCTCGGAAACACCGCCGAAAATAGAATTGGAGCTGACCTTCACGTTGACATTGTCGGGAACAAGGATGTCAATACCGCCGAAGACCGCGCTGGCGCTGATGGCACAGTCCCTATCAAACACCGCGCTTCTCAGGTCGCAGGTGACACTGCCGAAAATGGCATTGAGCTCCGCACCCTCAAAGGTTTCCCCGGCAAAATTCAGATTCTGCCCGGAAAACGTGGCGCAGCCGGACTTGATGTTGCCGCCGCTTTGCCGGGAATCGGTGATCATTTTCACTGCCCTGTCACCGAAAACAGCCGTCAGAATCAGCTTCAGGCCGATAATCACAATGATGGCAGGCACGGCAAGCTTCCACAGCATATCAAAGCGCAGCACATTCTGGCAGCACAGCAGCAAAAACACGCCAATGCCGATGCCGATGAGATTGCCGGTCTTTTCTTTTTCCCTGACAAGGCCAAAGGCACAGGGCACGATGATGAACAGTGTCCACCAGCCGTCGAAGAAGATCTCAATATTCGTCATGCCGGTGGCATTCAGCGCGAAAATGCCGCCCACCAGCACCAGTGCCACACCCAAGAGGATTTTCGTCAGTTTTTCCATAATCAATCAAACTCCTTCTATTTTTTACAGGGTACTGAAAATTTTCGAGCCTGCGGTGAACAGCCAGCGAAGCAGCGCCGCGATCAAAGCCAGCATCAGCACGCATACAAGCGCCATGTACAGAGCAGGGCTTATGACGGATTGTGCCAGATAGTAGATGCCCCCCAGAGCCAACAGAATCACCCAGCCGCCAAGCAGCCCGACCAACACGCTCATGCTCTGCTTGATGGGTACAATCTCATTGGTCCAATTGAGGATCGGCATTTTCAGATTGACGGCCATACCAAAGGCCGCCATCAGCACAATAAACAGAAGCACGGCAGCGGGAATCAGGAATACAAAACAGAGATCGGGCTGCAGCAGCCACAGAACTGCCGCCACCAGCGGGATTGCGGGGATCACCGTCAAAAGCAGCTGCAGCTTCAGTTTTGCCGCCAGCACCTGCTGCGCCCTGACCGGGAAGGACTGCAGCACCCACAAGTGCTTACCCTCCAGAGACACAGAAGCGGCTGTCATGTCATTCATCGTTGCAACCATACAGATGCCTGCGGCTGCCAGAAGCGGGATGTACTTTTCTAAAAACGGTTCGGTCAGAATCTCCCACAGCATATCCGCCTTCCAGATCAGCAGCACCGCGGCAATGGGCATGAAGAGCATGCCGAGTCCGCAGTTGAGCATATAGTTCGCACTGCCCGTAAAGCGGAGCAGCTCCTTTTGCAGCAGCGCACCGGCGGCGGATTTCGCCTTCCGGTTTTTGTGCCTGTATTCCTTTTTGGCGCTGCCCCGGTTCGCGGTTGCCAGTCCCAAAAAGCTCCGTGACAGCACCGCATAGACGATCAGAAACAGCATGCCGGCGATCGCGGTAAACACAGCCATGGAAAGCAGATTCCCTTCCGCTGCCAGACCCATCTGGTACAGCGGATACAGCGCCGTCCTGATTTTCTGTCCAAAGGCCTGTGCATTGACAAGCAGTGTCTGTATCATGGAATAAGCCCGGCTGTAGACGTAGTAATAGGCAGCGATAAAGCCAAGGGACAGCAGCACCGTGATGATGTTTTTGTGCTTCAGCCTGCTTGCAACCAGTGCCACCACCCAGCCCAGCACCGCCGAAAGAACCAGTGCAAGCACCGCCAGCACAAAGGGAATCAGCAGCACACAAATCACGCCGGCCGGTGTGACGGGCACATTCAGGAACCACACCAGCACTGCCGGCACCATGATGATCAGCTCATACATCAGAGCCAGTGCATAGACACCCAGCAGACGCATCAGCAAAATGCGGGAGACCGGGATAGGAAGGGACAGCAGGAAGTCATTGTCCTTTGCCTGATACAGTGTGGTGTATGTACTGAACACACTGCCGACCACACCCAGAAACAGTCCCATAAGACCCAGCAGGCACCAGTAGACCCAGCCCATTTGCGCACCCACAAGAGGCCCGCAGAGCAATTGGGCCACGGGGAAAAAGCTGGCGCCCAGTGATACGAAAATAAACAGATAGAGGATGACATACATCAAAATTCCCTGTGCAGAGCGGTTTTTTCCTGTTTTTCTGTCCTTATACAGCCAGGAAAAGACCTCCAGCATCTGTTTCTTCAGAAGCGCTTTGGTCATCATGCTTCCTCCAGCTCCAGGAAGACATCTTCCAGAGAAGTGTCACCCTTCACTTCCTCCATGGTGCCCGAACGGATCAGCTTGCCGCCCTTGATGATGGCAACCTTGTCACACAGCTTTTCCGCCACCTCCAGAACATGGGTGGAGAAAAAGATGGCGCAGCCTTTGGCACACATATCCTTCATCATTTCCTTCAGAAGATGGGACGCCTTGGGATCAAGTCCCACGAAAGGCTCATCCATCATGATCAGCTTCGGCTCATGCAGCAGCGCCGAGATGATGGCGAGCTTCTGCTTCATGCCGTGGGAATAGGCGGAGATGGGCTGATTCAGATCACCGGTGATTTCAAAAAGACCGGCGTATTTCTCAATCCGGCTTTTTCTGTCAGCGGCGCTGACAGAAAAGATGTCGGCCACAAAATTCAGAAACTGAATGCCGGTCATAAACTCGTAAAGATCCGGGTTGTCCGGGATATACGCAATTTTTCTCTTGCAGGCAATGGGGTCACGTTTCATGGAAATCCCGTCCACCGTGATTTCACCGCTGTCATACTGCAAAATGCCGCAGCAGGACTTCAGGGTGGTTGTTTTGCCCGCGCCGTTGTGGCCGATAAAGCCGTAGATTTCACCGGGGCGGATGTGCAGGCTCAGATCATCCACTGCCTTCTTGTCCCCGTAGATTTTTGTCAAATGATCAATTCGAAGCATCGTCTTTTCCTCCTGAATTTCAGTTTAGCGGTTTCTTCTTTGGGATCGCACTCATGTCATAGTAATTTGCCATTCCATTGGCCTCATCCCAGCTGATACTGCCACTGCGCAGCCTCCGCACCATCACAGCACCGATGCACACCTGACTCAAATGGCGGCTGACCGACTCCTCGGAAAAACTCCGCTTGTCGGTAATGACAAATGCGGCGATGCCATTGGCAAAGATGATCATCTGGTTCAGCAGTTCTTCCGCGTCTTCCCCGGATAATTCAAAGCTTTTCCGGATCTCTTCCACCAGTCGTGCATAGAGCGTTCCGAATTCCTCCTTGAAGCGCAGGTACGGGCTGTGATTCTCCCGCTCGGTCAGAAACAGCATCCGGTACAGATTGGGTTCCTCTGCCGCGAATCTGACGCAGCGCATCCCATATTCCTTGAAAGCCGGTGTGTAGTCAAAAATATCCTCCATATACGCCTGATATTTCTGCTTTGCCAGCATCCAAACTTCCATTTTCAGCTCCTCCATGCTGTTCCACAGAGTGAAAATGGGGGAGGAGGATGTGTTCAGGCGCTTGCCCACCTCCCTTGCAACCACCGCATCGATACCCTTTTCCCGGGTCAGCTCATAGGCCGCATTGACAATTTCCTCTTTTGTGTATTTCGGTTTCGGCGGCATGGAACCATCTCCGTTTCATATCACATATTTCGTAACACTATTTACGTAACATCCGTTATGTATTATAACAGCTCCGATGTGCGCTGTCAATAGCTTTTTGCTGCAAATAAAAACCGCTTTTTCTGAAATCACAGCCCGGCCGTGATTTCAGAAAAAGCGGTTTGAAGTTATGATGACAGCTTTGCCGCCGGGGGCAACCCCGCCCCTACGGGGGAAACGTTGGTATACGCCTGTAGGGGACGATGGTTGCCGTAATGCCGGATGATACCGCAGTCACGAACCGGGTGGGCCCATTGGTGTAACGAGAATTGCCGGTCTTTCAGGCTCGGAAGGTCAGCGGCGACACGCCGCCCAGCGGGGGCTACCCCGCCGGTGGGCGGGTCATTGCCATGGCAATCGCCAGTCCCAGAAATGCTCCCGCAAATTTTCCGCCCAGCAGCGGCAGAATCAGCTCCTGCCGGACAGCAGCCGCAAAGCCCATATGGGCGGCAAAGGCAGAGGCGCCGCAGACGAGAAACGCACCGCACAGCACCTTGCCCCGCTGATCCATATTCCGCACCATTGCCAATGCGGGCATCACGGTGATGGCACCCACGATCAGCCCGGTGGTGCTGGCATCATTCAGGCCGGTTTTGCTGCCGATCCAGCAAAATACCCGGGACAAAGCTTTGCGCAGCAGCTCCGCCAGCGGAAGACTTCCCAGCATCACGATGGCGATGGAGCCCACAACGCCCAGCGCATCCCCGGCAGATGCCAGACCGGGCAGAACCGTGCGCCCCGTGATGTCCTGCACGGCGGCCAGAATCAGACCTGCCGTGGAGACGATCTGGATCAGCCGGGCAAAGTCCGAAAACAGGCGGATTGTCCCCTTCGGAAAGCGAATCAGTCCCAAAAGCAGGAGGGCAGACAGAATAAAAATCGGAATGCACTGATAGCAGACTGTTCCGGCAGGCAGTCCCTGCAGCAGTCCTCCCACCAGAAGTCCCACGGGCAGCGAAATCAGGCCTGCCAGCAGGCCCTTCAAAAAGAAGGGACGATCCGCGTCCTTCAGCACGCTCATGCTCACCGGAATGGTGAATACCAGCGTACAGCCGAACATGGAAGCGGCAATGATGCCGGAGAAAAGTCCGATCTGCTCATTTTGCGCCAAATCCATTGCCAGCTGGTAACCGCCCATGTCGATTGCCAGCACACAGCCAAACATGGCCGGATCAATGCCCGCGGCAGACAGCACCGGGCGGGCAAGGACACCCAGCCAGTCCGACAGCAGCGGCGCAAGGCAGATGATACCGGTCATGGTCAGCGCCATGGGTCCCATCAGCAGAAAGCCGTCGTCAAATTTCTGTCCCAGCCCAAACCGGTTGCCCAGTATTTTATCGATCCCGCCCAACAGGGCGCCCGCGGCAATGAACATCATCAGAACCCTGCTGAACATCATTTCCGCATGACCTCCTCAATATCGGAAACCGTTCTGACGATATTGGCAGACAGATTTTCACAGCCATTTTCCGTAACCAGACAGTTGTCCTCCACCCGGAAGCCAATCCCCCACTGCTCGTGGTAGATGCCCACATCCACGCAGAAAACCATATTGGGTCCAATGATCTGGGGCGTTTCAATGGCATCATGGCAGTCAAATCCAATGTGATGGGCGCCGCCGTGCCACATATAGGTGCCGATCTCCGACACATCCTTCAGCACCCCCGCAGCCTTCAGCAGCTGCGCGTTATGGCTGCGGATGGTCGCATCCACATCCTTCATTTTCATGCCCGGACGGATGATGGAAAACATATAATCGGAAGTCTGCAGCGCACATTCATAGAGCAGCTTCTGTCTGTCCGTAAATTTGCCGTTGCAGGGAAAGCCCCGGGAAACATCCGTGATCAGATTGTCGTACCGGGCGCCCACATCGTTCAGCACCATATCTCCATCGCGCGCCTGCCCGGTGTAGGAATAGTAGTGGATGCAGAAATTGTTGCTGCCTGCGGAAATGATGGAGGGAAAGCCGGGGCCCCAGGGGCCGAACTGCCCGATTGCCCGGTCAAATTCCGCCTTGTACTGGTATTCATACATACCGGGTCTGGAGGCTTTCATCATGGCCAGAATGCCCGCACCCGTGATTTTTTCCGCCTGTCGCAGTGCCTCGATTTCACAGGGCTGCTTGATGGTGCGAAGGGCGCGGATCAGGGGATTGGCATTGCAGAGCGTCAGATACGGATACTCCTTTTGGATGCGCGATGCCATGAGGTGCGCAGGGGTATCCGGATCATCCGGGGCATAGCGAAACAAATCCAGATACAGGTTGTCATAGGCGCCGGAAATCGCCAATGCCTGCAAATCCGGCAGAAGCTGTGCTTCGAACCGAATGTCCGAAATGCCGGAAATCTCCTCCGCCTCCGCCCGGGTAAGCCGCCGGCCGGTCCAGCGCTCTGCCATGGCATCACCGGGCAGGATGTACAGCCGCTGATGAACGGCCGTGTCAGCGTCCTTGCAGATGACCAGCACCGTTCTTTTCTGTTCGATTC
>JAQXNO010000092.1 GCA_029098045.1 Bacillota bacterium | reverse complement strand
CGGTAGTTCAGGTCGCAGGAGATCTTGATGCCACGAGCCTTGGCTGCCTTGCAGGCATCCTTGCAGATTTCCACCACATTGGGACCCAGTGCGGGGGTGATGCCGGTGAAGTGGAACCAGTCCGCGCCATCGAAGATCTTGTCCCAGTCGAAATCCTCACGCGCTGCCAGCTGGATGGCGGAGTTGGCACGGTCATAGATGCACACGGAGCCGCGCTGGGAAGCGCCCTTTTCATTGTAGTAGATACCCACGCGGTCGCCGCCCCGGACGATCAGGGAGGTATCCACGCCGTAGCGGCGCAGAGAGTTGACGGCAGCCTGACCGATGGCATGGGCGGGCAGCTTGGTGACGAAGGCCACATCCATGCCGTAGTTTGCCAGAGACACGGCCACGTTTGCCTCGCCGCCGCCAAAGGTGAATTCCACGCTCTGTGCCTGCACGAAGCGCTCGTAGTTAAAGGGCTGCAGACGCAGCATCAGTTCGCCGAAGGTAACAATTCTTGCCATAGTACACAATCCTTTCAAAAAAACTTCTGTGGTGTTAAAAGAACGCTGATCACATAACACCCGATTATACATAATTATTATAACAAACGGATGGTTTTTTTGTCAATAGTATGGACTCGAAAAGATACAAATAAGACATAATTGGCATAAATGCCGAAAAAGGATAATTCCGGTAAAAGGAAAGCGCCCTTTGCTTTTCACTCTGTATTCTGAATTTATCCATTGACAATCCGGGATTGTAATGATATAGTTAAGCAATCAAGCATTCCACGGTGAGCGCACAAAGCTCCGTGGGATGAGAACAAAGGAGAGTTAAGTATGAAGAAATTGATCGCACTGACCCTGATTGCTCTGATGCTGCTGGGAATGACCGCCTGCGGCACCAAGGCGGAGGAAAAGAAGTACACCATCGGTATCTGCCAGCTGGTGACCCACCCGGCGCTGGATTTGGCCACGGAAGGCTTTAAGGATGCAGTCAAGGCGAAGCTGGGTGAAGAGAATGTTACATTCGACCTTCAGATTGCAGCCGGTGATTCCAATACCTGCGCCAGCATTGCAAACGGATTCGTTGCGGCAGAAGTGGATCTGATCATGGCAAACGCAACCGCCGCGCTGCAGGCCGCACAGGCTGCCACCGCTGACATTCCCATTCTGGGCACTTCCATCACAGAGTACGGTGTTGCGCTGAACATCGAGAACTTCTCCGGCACTGTGGGCGGCAACGTCTCCGGTACCTCTGATCTGGCACCTCTGGACAAGCAGGCAGAAATGCTGGTGGAGTGGTTCCCCAATGCCAAGAACGTGGGCCTGCTGTACTGCGCCGCAGAACCCAACTCCAAGTATCAGGTGGACACGGTCAAGGCGTTTCTGGAGGACAAGGGCATCACCTGTGCGCTGTTTCCCTTTGCTGATTCCAACGATATGCAGGCTGTGACCAACGCCGCGTGCGATTTTTCCGATGTGATCTATGTTCCCACCGACAATGCGGTTGCCTCCAGCACCGACATCATCGATGGCATCTGCCGTCCTGCCGGTGTTCCCATCATCGCCGGTGAAGAGGGCATTTGTTCCGGCTGCGGTGTTGCGACCCTGTCCATCAGCTACTACGATCTGGGCTACAGAACCGGTGAGATGGCGGCAGCCGTTTTGACGGGCGAATCCGACATTTCCACCATGCCCATCGACTATGCACCTCCCACGCCCAAGTACAATGCCGAGATCTGCGCGGCACTGGGTCTGACGCCTCTGGAGGGCTACGAGCCCATTGGCTGATTTTCCAAAAATCAAATCGGGGGTACCGCTTTCGCGGCACCCCCGGTCATGCTGTGCAGGGTGGGGGCATACCTGCTGCCGGAATCTGCGGAAGCCGGCAAGCCCCTGCGCTGCGCGTTTTCGATAGAAAGAATTTGGAGGAAAACTCTCTATGACCAGTTTTATCAATGCATTGCCCGGCGCGATTTCTCAGGGTATGATCTGGGGGATTATGGCCATCGGCCTGTATATCACATACCGGGTTTTGGAGGTGTCCGACCTGACGGTGGACGGCTCCTTCTGTACCGGCGGCTGTGTTTGTGTCACGATGATTGTCGGTGGCTGCAATGTCTGGGTCGCCATGCTGGGCGCAATTCTGGCCGGTATGGTGACGGGGCTTGTGACGGGCTTTTTTCACACCAAGTGCGGCATTCCGGCGATTCTTGCAGGTATTCTGACACAGCTGGGCCTGTGGTCCGTGAATCTGGCAATCCTCGGCATGAAGGCCAATCAGGCAATCAACATCAACAACTACAAGCTTCTGGTCTCTCTGCGCTATCTGCAGGATGTCAGCAAGGGCACCCGCCCCTTCTACAATCACCCCATTTTTGCGGTGGGCATGGTCACGGTTGTGGTCATTGCCATACTGTACTGGTTCTTCGGCACGGAGCTGGGCGCGTCCATCCGCGCCACCGGCGCCAATCAGAATATGGCCCGGGCGCAGGGTATCAATACCAGCCGCAACATCGTGTTCGGCCTTGTGCTGGCCAATGGACTGGTAGCACTGGCAGGCGCTTTGCTGAGCCAGTATAACTCCTTTGTGGAGATCAACATGGGACGCGGCGCCATTGTCATCGGTCTTGCGTCCATCATCATCGGCGAGTCCGTATTCGGCAATCTTTTCCGCAATTTTGCACTGAAGCTGCTGTCTGTCAGCTTTGGCTCCATCATCTACTACATTGTCATTCAGTTCGTCATCAGTGTGCTGAAGATCGATTCCAATTATCTGAAGCTGCTGTCCGCGGTGATCGTTGCCATATTCCTGTCTATTCCCTACTGGAAGCAGAATCTGCGTGTCAAGACCGGAAAGGAGAAGAACCATGCTTAAAATCGAAAATGTTTTTAAGACCTTCAATGCCGGTACGGTCAATGAAAAGAAAGCCCTGCAGGGGCTGAATCTGCATCTGAAGCCCGGTGAGTTTGTCACGGTCATCGGCGGCAACGGTGCCGGTAAATCCACCATGCTCAACTGCGTTGCCGGTGTTTTCGGCGTGGAAGCCGGTCGTATTCTGATCGATGACGTGGACGTGACCCATCTTCCGGAGTATAAACGGGCGAAGTATATCGGCCGTGTGTTTCAGGATCCCATGATGGGCACTGCCGCGACCATGCAGATCGAGGAGAATCTGGCGCTGGCAGCCCGCCGGGGCAAGCCCAGAACCCTGCGCCCCGGCATTACGAAGGAGGAACGGGAGCAATACCGGGAGCAGCTGAAAATTCTGGGATTGGGCTTGGAGAACCGTCTGACAGCCAAGGTGGGTCTGCTCTCCGGCGGCCAGCGTCAGGCACTGACCCTGCTGATGGCAACGCTGCAGAAGCCGAAGCTGCTGCTGCTGGACGAGCACACGGCAGCACTGGACCCCAAGACTGCGGCCAAGGTGCTGGAGGCGACCCAGAGGATCGTCAGCAAGGACAATCTGACCACCATGATGATCACCCACAATATGCGTGATGCCATCGCCTACGGTGACCGCCTCGTGATGATGTACGACGGTCACATTGTGGTGGATGTGTCCGGCGAGGAGAAAAAGCAGCTGACCGTGGAACAACTGCTGAATCTGTTCAGCCGGGCCAGCGGCTCCGACGAGGTGGACGACAAGCTGGTGCTCGGATAATCAAAACCATACAAAAAGCAATCACGGCAAGGCTTTCGCCTTGCCGTGATATTTTACATTTCGGGATGATTACTCGCCCTTTGCGGCCTTACGCGCGCCGGCGCACAGCTGGGTGATCTTGTCCCAGTTGCCGGCGGCAATGTCCGCCTTGGGGCAGACCCAGGAACCGCCCACAGCATGGATGAAGGGAGCGTCGATATACTCCTTGATGTTGCCGGAGTTGACACCGCCGGTGGGCAGGAACTTCAGCCCCACAAAGGGAGCGGACAGATTCTTCATGGCGTTCAGTCCACCATATACATTGGCGGGGAAGAACTTGATAACCTTCAGCCCGTGGTTCACCGCTGCCATGATGTCCGTGGGTGTGACGCAGCCGGGTGTCACGGGGATGTTGTTTTCCACGCACCAGCTGACGATCTCCTCGCTGTAACCGGGAGAGACGATGAACTTGGCACCCATCTGAACCGCCAGCTTACACTGCTCCAGATTGATCACGGTGCCGGCACCGACCAGAACCTCGGGGCAGTTGTCGGCAACAGCCTTGATGCATTCCGCGGCACAGGCGGTGCGGAAGGTGATTTCCATGGCGTCAACACCACCGGCAGCCATGGCCTTTGCGGTGGGAATGGCATCCTCCACCTTTTCCAGTACCACCACGGGCACCACGATGGAATTTGCGAGTCTTTCCATAACAGTCATGTTGGTATCCTCCTGTATCATCCGGTGCTTACACGCCGGAGTAGGCGGCGAAGCCGCAGTCAATGGGCAGCACCACACCGGAAATGGCGGAAGCGGCCCGGTCATCCGTCAGGAAGAACACACCACCCAGAAGCTCCTCGGAGTCCACAAAGCGACCCATGGGAGTGCCGTTCAGGATCTTCTCGGACCGGGCTGTGGGGGTGCCGTCGGGATTAAACAGCAGTGTCCGGTTCTGGTTGGAAATCAGGAAGCCGGGGGCGATGGCGTTGGCACGGATGCCGGAACCGGCGAAGTGGGTGGCCAGCCACTGGGTAAAATTGGAGATGGCTGCCTTTGCGCCGGAGTAGGCGGGGATCTTGGTCAGGGGAATGTAGGCGTTCATGGAGGAGATGTTCAGAATATTGCCGCTCTTGCGCTCCACCATATCGCTGGCAAAGACCTGGGTGGGCAGCAGGGTGCCCTGGAAGTTCAGCTTGAAGACGAAGTCAA
Organism: Bacillota bacterium; assembly: GCA_029098045.1. Classification (GTDB taxonomy): domain Bacteria; phylum Bacillota; class Clostridia; order Oscillospirales; family Oscillospiraceae; genus Faecousia. The sequence continues at coordinate 7,470 of JAQXNO010000092.1, read as the reverse complement.
CACCGGCGGGATCCAGATCAAAGAAGGTCTTCTGGCCTTCCTTGGCCTCATGCTGATACTCGTTGTCGGTGGTGGCGCGGGGGTTGTTGCCGCCTGCACCGTTGATGAGGATGTCACAGGGACCCAGGTCGCTCAGAACCTGCTTGTGAACCTCTTCCAGAGCATCCCGGTCCAGAACGTTGGCCTTGTAGCCTTCGCAGACGTAGCCCTGGTCCTTCAGCTCGGCTGCCAGCTTCTTCACTGCGTCTTCGTTCAGATCCAGTGCCGCAACCTTTGCGCCGGCAGCGGCATAAGCGCGTGCCATATCGCCGCACAGAACACCACCGGCACCGGTGATGACGACGACCTTGCCGGCAAAATCATGCTTCAGGGGAAGATAAGCCATTATTAATTACCTCCAAAAAATATTTTTTATAGCGTATTATGAATTAAACGGTGGTTTTCTTGCCTTCCAGCTTGTCCAGCATATCCCAGACGCCCAGCATATACATGATGCCCAGCGCTCTGTCGTACAGGCCGTAGCCGGGACGGACGGTGCCGGGACCCTCACCCCACAGGTGACGGCCGTGGTCGGGACGGATGTAGCCTTCATAGCCGCAATCGTGATAGGCCTTCAGAATCTCCAGAATGCCGGTATCGCCGTCGCAGTCGCGGTGGGAGGCTTCGGAGAAGTCGCCGTTGTCGAAGTGCTTGACGTTGCGGATGTGAGCAAAGGCGATGCGGTCGCAGTGCTTGCGGACAACATTGGCGACGTTGTTGTTGGGGTTGGCGTTCAAAGAGCCGGAGCACAGCGTCAGGCAGTTGCAGGGATGGTCAACCATCTTCAGGAAGCGGTCGATGCTCTCTTCGCTGACCAGCAGTCTGGGCAGACCGAAGATGTCCCATGGGGGATCGTCCATGTGGATGGCCATTTTGATGCCGGTCTCCTCACAGGTGGGCATCAGAGCCTCCAGGAAGTACTTGAGGTTCGCCCACAGCTTCTCGTGGTCCACACCGGCATAGGCCTTGAACAGCTGGTCCAGCTTTGCCATACGCTCGGGCTCCCAGCCGGGGAAGGACATATTGTACTTCTCCGTGAAGTCCATGATGTACTGGGCCATGGCGTTGTAGTCATCCTGAATCATGCCCTTTTCATAGAACAGGGCGGTGGAGCCGTCACCCACAGGATGGAACAGATTGGAGCGGGTCCAGTCGAAGATGGGCATAAAGTTGTAGCAAATGACTTTGACGCCGAATTTGCTCAGGTTACGCATGGTCTGCTTGTAGTTTTCGATGTACTGATCGCGGGTGGGAAGCCCGATCTTGATGTCGTCATGGACGTTGACGGACTCCACAACGTCGCCGTTGAAGCCGTACTTGTGGAGCTGATCCATAACTTCGGCAATTTCGCTCTCTTCCCAGATTTCGCCGGGCATCTTGTGGTGCAATGCCCAGACAATGCTGGTAACACCGGGGATCTGCTTGATGTAGTCCAATGTGATGGCGTCGTTGCCTTCGCCATACCAACGGAAACCCATCTGCATAGGCATAGTGAATTCCTCCAATTCAAGTAATCTTTCGTGCATTCCCGTTTTCCGGGGAAAGGCCAGGGAGACAGATGCGCTTAAAGGTTAAAATACCGCTTTGCGTTGTTGGTGCAGATATCCTCGACCAGGGATCCCAGGAACTTCATATCGGCCGGATATTCGCCGTTTTCCACCCAGGTGCCGATCAGGTCGCAGAGGATTCGACGGAAGTATTCGTGGCGGGCATAGCTTAAGAAGGAGCGGGAGTCGGTCAGCATGCCGATGAAGTTGCCTAAGATTCCCAGATTGCCCAGAGAGGTCATCTGGTTGATCATGCCCACCTTGTTGTCGTTGAACCACCAGGCGCTGCCGTGCTGGATCTTGCCGGGGATTTCATCGGACTGATGGCAGCCCAGCAGGGTATCGATCCACTGGTCATCGGCAGGATTCAGGGAGTAGATGATGGTCTTGGGGAGCTGACCTTCCGTGTTCAGACTGTCCATGAACCTGTGGAGGTTGGCGCTGGAATCGGTCACGGCGATGCCGTCAAAGCCGGTGTCGGCACCCAGAAGCCGGAACATATTGGTGTTGGTGTTGCGCACGCAGCTGAAGTGCAGCTGCATGGCCCAGCCGTGGCGGGCATACTCCCGGGCGCAGTGGGACAGGATGTAGGTCTGATAGCCCTCTGCCTCCCTGCCGGTGACGATCTGACCGGCCATACCCTTTTGGAAGGCAGCTTCGATTTCCGCTTCGGATGCTTCCTGGTACATGATGTAGTCCAGACCGTGGTCGGAAGCCCGGCAGCCCACCGCGTCGAAGTAGTCGATGCGCTGGCTCAGCGCTCTGGCTACATCGCAGGCGTGCTCAATTTTGATGCCGGAAGCAGCGGACAGCTTTTCGATGTAAGCGGCAAAGCCTGCCTTGTGGATGTTCACGGCGGGGTCGGGACGGAAGGAGGGGCAGACCCTGGTTTCCATCCTGCCTTCTTCGGCGATCAGCTTGTGCCATTTCAGATCACTGCAGGGATCATCGGTGGTGCCGATCATGGCCACGTTGCTCATTTTGATAAGACCGCGGGCGCTGAAGCTGGGATCGGCCAGCTTTTCGTTGCAAAGATTCCACACTTCCTCGGCGGTATCACCACTGAGCGTGCCTTCGTAGCCAAAGAAGTTCTTCAGTTCCAGATGGCACCAGTGGTACATGGGGTTGCCGATGGCACGGGGCAGGGCTTCCGCAAACTTCTGGAACTTCTCACGGTCGGGGGCGTCGCCGGTGATGTAGTACTCGGGAACACCGTTGGAACGCATGATACGCCACTTGTAGTGGTCGCCGCCCAACCAGACCTGCGTGATGTTTTCAAAACGAACATCCTCATAAATCTGCTGGGGATCCAGATGGCAGTGGTAGTCGATGATGGGCATCCCGGCTGCGTGTTCGTGATACAGCGCAGCAGCCGTGGGGTTACTCAGAAGAAAATCCTTGCTCAGAAAGGGTTTCATGACATCCGCTCCTTTTTTGTTGATAGTACCAGTATAACAGAAATTAATCGCAATCAAAATTGCAAATATTGTTTGACTTATTGCGGATATTGCTGTAATCTGTTCTTTAAGGGGGTGGATGCCATGCCAATCAATGCACAGCGCTTTGACAGCCGCCAGAGCATGAAGGACAAACGGTTTGAGGTGTTCCATTATCGGGATAAAAAGATGGATCAGGTGGGTATTCACCACCATGATTTTTTCGAGGTCTATTTCTTTTTGAACGGTCACGTCAGCTTCAAGGTGGAGGGCAAATCCTACCATCTGGAGCCGGGGGATCTGCTGCTGATCAATCCCCAGGAGCTGCATCAGCCGGACATTGGAAAGGATGCCCTGTATGAACGGATTGTGCTTTGGATCGACCGCGGCTACCTTGCGGAGCTTAGCCGGTATGCCGATATGAATCTGACCGTCTGTTTTGACAATGAAGCGCCGGGGCATACCAATCTACTGCGGCCGACCAAGCTGCGCCGTGCCGCGCTGAGTCAATTGCTGGATTGTCTGACACGGGAATACTACAGCGATGAGCTGGGCAGCTTCGCCTATGCCCAGGGACTGCTGCTCCAGTTTATGGTGGAGATCAACCGCCTCTGCCAGTCCTCCGGCTATGTGGAAAAGCGGGAAGAGCCGGATCTTGTCGCACAGGTTCTCACATACATCGGCAACCATTATCAGGAAAATCTGACATTGGAGTTTCTGGCGGCGGAATTCTTCGTCAGCAAATATCACCTGTCCCATGAATTCAGCCATCGGGTGGGCACCAGCGTTTACCGGTATGTGATCTTCCGCCGCCTGCTGCAGGCCAGGGAGCTGATCGCGGCCGGGCAGGCACCCGGTGAAGTGTATCAAAGCTGCGGCTTCGGTGATTATGCCAACTTCTACCGGGCGTTCAAAGGGGAATATGGCATCAGTCCCCGCGAATTCGCGGCGCAGGTGCAGTAATACAGCCCGGAGGGGAAGCCTCCGGGCACTTTTTTGGCCATGGGGGTATACGAGGCAATCAAGTGGGGAAAACGCCTTGAAATTCGAACGATTGTATGATATTATAATGCAAATGACACAAGGGGGGATCGGAATGAAGATCATCCACTGCAGTGATATTCATCTGGACAGCGCGCTGGGAAGCAACTTCTCCGCTGCGCAGGCGAAGGAACGAAACGCGGAGCTGTGCGCCACCTTTGCGCGGATGGTTGCCTTTGCGGTTCGGCAGCAGGTGAGCGCGGTGCTGATCGCGGGGGATCTGTTTGATTCGCAGCAGGTTTCCGCGCAGACGGCCCACTTCGTTCTGGAGCAGATCCGGGGCGCATCAGCGGTTACCTTTTTCTATATCCGCGGCAACCACGAGGAAAGCCGTGACGCCTTTTTTGGGATGCAGCTGCCCGAAAACCTCAAAACCTTCGGCAATTCCTGGAAAAGCGTTCGCTGCGGCCATGTGGTGATTACAGCCATGGAGCCGGAGGGCAGCGGCTGGCTGGATATGTACGGGCAGCTGGAGCTGCGGGAATCGGATGTGAACATCCTTATGCTCCATGGTCAGGTATCCACGCAGCCCGGCGCGGAGCAGATCGCCCTGCCGCTGCTGCGGGGCAAGCACATCCGGTATCTGGCGCTGGGGCATCTGCACAGCTATCAAAAAGAACGGTTGGATATGGACGGCGAATACTGCTACTGCGGCTGCCTGGAGGGACGGGGCTTTGACGAGTGCGGGGAAAAGGGCTTTGTTTTGCTGGAGACCGATGACAGCGGATTTACCAGCCGCTTTGTGCCCTTCGGGTCCCGGACGCTTCATGAAGTCCGGGTGGATATCACGCAGCTGGAAACCGTGACACAGATTCTGTCTGCCATGAAACAGGCATCGGCGCATATCTGTGATACCGATCTTGTGAAGTTTACCCTGTGCGGCGCGTATACGCTGCAAACCCAAAAGGATCTGGTGTTCCTGCAAAAAATGCTTGCGCCAGACTTTTATCATGTCAGGATCAGGGATGAAAGCCGCCTGCGGATCGACCCGGAAGGCTACGCCTGTGATGTGTCTTTGAAGGGAGAGTTTATCCGCCTTGTATTGGCATCGGCACGCAGCGACGAGGAAAAGGAAAAGATCATTTCCTGTGGCATCCGCGCGCTTATGGGTGAGGAGGTGACGCTGTGAAGCTGATCAGCCTGTATATTGAAAATTTTGGGGGACTGAGCGGGTACGGGCTGCAGCTGGAGCCGGGGCTGAATACCATCCGGGAACCCAACGGGTTTGGAAAGACCACTCTGGCGGAGTTCATCCGCGCCATGTTCTACGGGTTTCCCCGCAAGGCGAAAACGCTGGAAAAGAGCAAACGCCAGAAGTATGCGCCCTGGAACGGCGGACAGTACGGGGGCAATCTGGTTTTTGAACATGAAAACCGGCGCTTCAGACTGGAGCGCACCTTTGGCACCACGCCCAAGGGGGATACCTTTACCCTGATCGATCTGACCACCAACTGCAAATCGAACCGCTTTTCTTCGGAGATCGGCGAGGAGATATTTGGGCTGGACGCCGAATCCTTTGAACGCAGTGCCTATCTGCCCCAGCTGAAGGAGGATGGAAGCCTGTCCACAGATTCCATTGGGGCAAAGCTCAGCAATCTGGTTGAAAACAGCGGCGATATTGGCAGCTTTGACCGGGCAATCGATGCGCTGAAGGCCAGACGAAGCGCGCTGATTCCCTACCGGGGCAGCGGCGGCACCGTGGCATGGGCGGACACGATGGTTTCTCAGCTGCAGGCGCAGCTGGAGCAGGCGCAGCTGCAGCAGGATCAGCGAAAGTCTGCACAGGAAGAGGCCGCACGGACGGAAGCGGAGCTCGAAAAGAAGCAGACCCTGCTGACACGGCTTCAGGAGGAGCTGGCGGCATCGTCGGAAATGGCCGCCGCGGCATCGCAGCAGCGGCAGTATGTGAACCTGAAGACGCGGTATGAGCAGGCACAGGCACAGTGCGGACAGTATCTTGCCCCGTACTCCGTGGGCTTTCCGGATGAGGAAGACCTGAACGGGGCGGAAATGCTGGCAGACCGCATGGCGGTTCTGCGGGCGCAGGGGAGAAATGAGCAGGAACAGGCACATATTCAGGAGATCCTTCACCGGAACCGGAGGTTTGCGCAGAAGCTGCCCACCCGGGAAGAACTGGACAGCTGCCGCGAAAGGATCGAGACATTGGAAGCGCTGCAAAGAAAGATCGCGCATACGCAGCAGGCTGCGGCGCAGCTGGCGCAGGCGGACAATGGGGCGTCCGGCATCCCGGGGAAAGGCTCCAGGGGCTGGGTTTTTGCCATGGCCTTGGGTCTGCTCGGAGCGGCAGCCGGTGCGGGGCTTGCCCTCCGGCGGAGGACGATGCCCGGCGGCATCGCGCTGGGCATCGGCATTGTGTTGACCCTTGTGGGGCTGCTGCTGTTTCTGATCGGAAGGAAAAAGCAGCGGAAGCAAAAGGAGGCTTACCTTGCGCGGCAGAAGGTACGGCAAGAGCAGCTTGCCGCCTTGCAGCAGCAAATGCAGCAATCGCAGCAATCGGCGGAGCAGCTGCGCGCGCAGGTGGAAGCATACCTGGCGCAGTACGAGGTTACGGCACCCCCGCAGCACTTCCTGGCGGCGCTGACGGAACTGGAGCATCGGGCAGCGCAATATGAGCAGGCAAGGGCGCAGGATACGCGCAGCCGGCAATGGGAAGCGGAGCTGAATGAATGCAGGCAGCAGATGCAGGCATTTTTTGACCGCTTCGGACTGACGATGGATGGGGACGCCCGGACGCAGCTGCGCCGCATCCGGGAGGACAAACGCAGCTTCCAGACGGCACAGAATCTGGCACAATCCCTGAAGCAGCAGATATGTGCCATGGAAGAGACCTGCGCTGACGCGCTGCGGATGCAGCTACAGCCCGTGGCGGATACCGCCACGCTCAAAAACGAGGTGCGGCGGCTGCAGGAGGAGCTGACGGAACAGACTACCCGATTGCTGCAGCTGCGGCAAAGAATCACGTTCCTGCGGGCGCAGGCAGATCAGATTCCGCAGCTTCGGGAGGAACTGGAGCAGTGGCAGCGCAGGAAAGCGCAGGATCGGGAAAACGCCCGGATTCTGGACGATACCATGGCCTTTTTGCAAAAAGCAAGGGAGAATCTGTCTGCCGGCTACCTGGGGATGATTCAGTCCCGCTTTGGATATTATCTGTCGGAGCTGGAGGGGATCACCGGGCAGCGGTATCTGATCGATACGGATTTGCAGGTACAGCTGGAACGGCAGGGACAGACCCGGGAGCTTGCCTATTTCAGCGCGGGACAGACGGATCTTGTGATGCTGTGTATGCGCTTTGCGCTGGTGGACGCGCTGTTCCGGAATCAGGAGGTTTTTGTGATTCTGGACGATCCCTTTGTGAATCTGGATGATACCCACACGGCGCAGGCAGC
>JAQXNO010000091.1 GCA_029098045.1 Bacillota bacterium | reverse complement strand
CGATCAGTCTGGTCAGGGTGGTGGTCTTGCCGGAGCCGGGGGAGGACATGAGGTTGACGAGGAAAACGCCCTTTTCCTTCAGCTCCCGGCGCAGCCGATCCGCGTCCGCGTTGTTGTCCGCGAAAACACTTTGCTTCAGCTCGATGACACGATAGTTATCCAATCAAAAAACTCCTTTCTTTGCGCGAATGCACAAAAAAGCAATCACAGCAGCGCGCAGTTTCGTTGATATTATCATAACATTCCTGTCTGCTTTTGGCAATCACCAAAACGAAACGAATTTATAAAAATGTTTCGTTTCCGAAAAATCGGAATGCTTTTCCAATCTGTGACTGCTTTCGGCATCCAGCGGCGCAAAAATCCGGCCTGTGTTTCCACAGGCCGGATCAACCGGTTTATGAACTTGCGCCAAAATCAGAAGTAGCACTTCTCCTCGATGTAGCGCTTCAGATCGCTGATGGGAATACGAACCTGCTCCATGGTGTCCCGGTCGCGGACGGTGACACAGTTGTCCGCCTCGGTATTCTCGTCGCCCACGGTCTGGAAGTCCACGGTGATGCAAAGGGGCGTGCCGATCTCGTCCTCCCGGCGGTAACGCTTGCCGATGGAACCGGCATCGTCGAAGTCCACCATGAAGTACTTGCGCAGCTCGGCATAGATCTCCTCCGCCTTGGGGCTCAGCTTCTTGCTCAGGGGCAGCACGGCAGCCTTGAAGGGCGCCAGCGCCGGATGCAGGTGCAGCACGGTGCGGATGTCGGGATTGCCCTTCTTGTCGGTGCCCACCACTTCCTCGTCGTAGGCTTCGCACAGGAAGGCCAGTGCCACCCGGTCGCAGCCCAGAGAAGGCTCGATGACATAGGGAATATAATGCTCGTTCTTTTCCTGATCGTAGTATTCCAGACTCTTGCCGGAGGCCTCCTGATGGCGGCCCAGGTCGTAGTTGGTACGGTCGGCAATGCCCCACAGCTCGCCCCAGCCGCTGCCGAAGGGGAACTGGTACTCGATGTCGGTGGTGGCGCGGGAATAGAAGGCCAGCTCTGCCGGATCGTGGTCACGCAGCCGCAGGGAATCCTCCTTGATGCCCAGGCTCAGCAGCCAGCGCTTGCAGAAGCCCTTCCAGTAGGCAAACCACTCCAGGTCGGTGCCGGGCTGGCAGAAGAATTCGCACTCCATCTGCTCGAATTCCCGGGTACGGAAGGTGAAGTTGCCGGGGGTGATCTCGTTGCGGAAGGCCTTGCCCACCTGGCAGACGCCGAAGGGCAGCTTCTTGCGGGTGGTGCGCTGGATGTTGGCAAAGTTCACAAAGATGCCCTGGGCGGTTTCGGGGCGCAGATAGGCGGTGGAGGAGGAGTCCTCGGTGACGCCGATCTGGGTCTTGAACATCAGGTTGAAATTGCGGATGGAGGTGAAGTGGTGCTTGCCGCAGGTGGGGCAGACCACGTCCTCATGGGAGGCGATGAATTCGTTCATCTCATCGGTATTCATGGCATCCACATTGACGCTCTTGCCGGACTCGGAGGCGGCAATCAGCTGGTCCGCCCGCTGACGGGAGCCGCAGCCCTTGCAGTCCACCAGAGGATCGGAGAAGGAGCCCACGTGGCCGGTGGTGATCCAGGTCTGGGGGTTCATGATGATGGCCGCATCCAGACCCACATTGTAGGGGGATTCCTGCACGAACTTCTTCAGCCATGCCTTCTTGACGTTGTTTTTGAACTCGACACCCAGAGGGCCGTAGTCCCAGGAGTTTGCCAGACCGCCGTAGATTTCGGAGCCGGCATAGATATAACCGCGGTTTTTGCAGAGGCTTACGATCATATCCAGAGTCTTTTCACTGTTTTTCATTTTATTTCCTCCAATTGGCTGGATTATTTTCCTTGCGAAACTACATTATACAGGCAGAATCCCCACAAATCAAGTGCCATATTTGGCAAAATGCCCCATATTGGGATTTTATACTAGACTTCGATTAAAAGTTCTCAAAGATTTCCGAGGATAATTTGCACAAAACAAGGCGGAGGATGCAGCTGGGCTGACGCCCAGCAAAGACGACAACGCAGTTTTGCACAAATTAGACCGAAAAGATTGAGAAGTTTTAATCGAAGAATAGTATTACTCCTGTGCCACCAGTCCCGGGCCAAGGTCCGCAGCCATCATCTCATAGCAGCGGTTCGCGATGTCCACCGTGGACACACCCTTCAACTCCTCCGCCGGAATCACATCCAGCACCTTCAGCTCGGTGTAGGAGGGCTTCAGCCGGTAGATGTTCTTCACCACGGTCTGGGTGTTCTTCAGGGTGCAGACCACAATGGGCACCTGCGCCTTCTGGGCGATCTTAAAGACGCCGGGGCGGAAGTGATGAAACAGCAGATCATCGTCGATGCCCCCCTCCGGGAAGGCGGCGATGGAGGCTCTGTCCTCCTTGAGAATCTGAATACATGTGAGAATCGTTTTCAGCGCCTCCCGGTCATTTTCCCGGTTGATCAGCTGGCACTGGAGCTTGTGCATCATGGGGCCGATGACAAACATGGTCTTGTTCTCCCGCTTGGAGATGAAGGCCAGCTGGCTTTTGGGCAGGCATTTGAGCAGAATGATGGGGTCGGAGTTGTCCGTGTGGTTGGAAATCAGCAGGAAGCGGCCTTTCGTGGGCACCTTTTCCAGACCGCTGGTTTTCACATGAATCCGCAGCACCACAAATGCTGCCTGAATGATGAGATCTGCCACCACCCGGTAGAACCGGCTGTCCGCTTCCTGGGGTACATCCTGATCCACCCGCTTGCACAGATACAGCAAAAACAGGAATCCCAGCACCACAAGACCCAAAAACACCCCCGCAAAGCTCACCGGCAGCAGCCAGAGCCATTGCAGTGTGGAAAAAGCGCCGCAGCCACAGCAAATTCCAAGACCGGATAGCAGGGAAACCGCCGCGATCAAAGAAAGCAGCATAAACCATTCCTCCATTGTCTACAATAATCTTCATTGGGTTATTATAATCGTTTCTGCCTCCGGTTACAAGCAGAAAATTCACCGCGGCCATGTGACCGTCCCGGCAGCAGGCACCACCGAAACCCGGCAAGCCTCGGCGCATCCGTACCGGCGCGGCAGCGCCCTTGGCTCCCCCTCTGGGGGAGCTGGCGGCGATCAGCCGCCTGAGAGGGTAACCAACCCCCGATGCCCTCTCAGTCAGCTTCGCTGACAGCTCCCCCAGAGGGGGAGCCAAGTTTGTCAGCTTCGCTGACAGCTCTCCCAAAGGGAGAGCCAAGGGGCGGCGTGCCGCCGCCCAACAGGCTACCCGTTTCCCAGCCTGTTAAAAGGCACCGCGCCGAATGCGATGTACCGTTTCTTAAAAGGCACCGTGTATACCAGCACC
>JAQXNO010000090.1 GCA_029098045.1 Bacillota bacterium | reverse complement strand
AGCTTTATTTCCCCGTCACCCGACGGCGGTGTGATCATGGAATTCTCCGGCAAGGAACTCATCAAGGGTGAACCGGATGCCTCCTCTTTCCCCAGCGGCGGACTTCGCGCCACCTTTGAAGCAAGAGGCTATACTGCCTGGGATCCTACCTCCTATGCGTTCATCAAGGGGAAGACGCTGTGCATTCCTACTGCGTTCTGCTCCTATGGCGGTCATGCCCTGGACAAAAAGACCCCGCTGCTCCGTTCCATGGAGGCGCTCAACAAGCAGGCGCTTCGGATCCTCCGGCTGTTTGGCAACGACAGCGTAAAGCGTGTGACCAGCTCTGTCGGTCCCGAGCAGGAATACTTCCTCATCACCCGGGAGATGTACGATCAGCGGCCTGACCTTCGTTTTACCGGCCGCACGCTGTTTGGTGCAAAGCCGCCCAAGGGGCAGGAGATGGATGACCACTATTTTGGAGCGATCAAGCCGAGAGTTGCCGCCTTTATGGAGGAACTCAATGACGAGCTCTGGAAGTTGGGTATCTTGGCAAAGACGGAACACAACGAGGTTGCTCCGGCTCAGCACGAGCTTGCCCCGATCTACACCACCACCAATATCGCCACCGATCACAATCAGCTCACCATGGAGATCATGCAGAAGGTAGCTGCCCGGCATGGGCTTGTCTGCCTACTCCACGAAAAGCCTTTTGCCGGAGTCAATGGCAGCGGCAAGCACAACAACTGGTCCATCGCCACCGACGCCGGACAGAATCTTCTTTCTCCCGGTGCAACGCCTTATGAAAATGCACAGTTCCTGCTGTTCCTGTGCGCCGTCATCAAGGCCGTGGACGATTATCAGGATCTTCTGCGCATCTCGGTTGCGACCGCTGGCAACGATCACAGGCTCGGTGCCAACGAAGCGCCGCCCGCTGTTGTTTCCATCTTCCTCGGTGATGAGCTGAATGCGGTGCTGGAGGCTATCGAGACCGGTACGCCCTATCAGGGAGCTGAAAAGACACAGATGAAGCTGGGTACTGATGTGCTGCCGAAGTTCAACCGTGACACTACTGACCGCAACAGAACTTCTCACTTTGCCTTTACAGGCAACAAGTTCGAGTTCCGTATGCTCGGTTCCTCCAACAGCATTGCCTGTGCAAACATCATGCTGAACAGCGCCGTGGCTGAATCCCTCAGGATTTACGCGGATCGCCTGGAAGGTGCGGCTGATTTTGAAACGGCGCTGCATGAGATGATTCGGGAGACCATCAAGGATCACAAGCACATTATCTTCAACGGAAACGGCTATGATGAAGGCTGGATCAAAGAGGCTACCGAGAAGCGCGGTCTGCTTAACTACCGCACCACGGCGGACTGTATGCCGCATCTGCTGGATAAGAAGAATGTGGATATGCTGACGTCGCATGGCGTTTTCACCGAAGCAGAATTGAAATCCAGATATGAAATTATGCTCGAAAATTACTGTAAGACCATTATCATCGAAGCCAACACCATGGTGGATATGGCAAAGACACAGATTGCGCCGGCCATCGAGGCCTATGCTGCCGATGTTGCCAGGGCCGCTGCAGCAAAGAAGGCGATCGACCCCGGGCTGGCCTGCAGCTATGAGGCTGGCGTTGTGAGGCGGCTCTCTGCACTGACGGATCAGATCGCGGTAAAGGCCGAAGAGGTGGCAGAGGCAGTCATTGCCTTGAATCGCGCCGAAAATATTGGTGCAGAATCTGTCATGATCCGTGACAGGGTGCTTCCGCTGATGGCCGAACTCAGGCTCGTGTGCGACGAAGCAGAAACCCTGACTGCTAAGAGCTATTGGCCTTTCCCGTCCTATGCGGATCTGCTGTTTGGCGTAAAATAAAGAAAGAAGATGACGAATGATGGCAATCGAAGAGATCACCAGGCTGGTGAAGGAGTCTGCTACAAGCGAAGTATTCGGCGTATGGTTTCTGATTGGCGCCGCGCTGGTATTCTTCATGCAGGCCGGCTTTGCAATGGTTGAGACCGGATTCACCCGGGCAAAGAACGCCGGCAACATCATCATGAAAAACCTGATGGATTTCTGCATCGGAACCGTTGTTTTCGTTCTCCTCGGCTTCAGTCTGATGATGGCAGAAGACTATGTCTTTGGCCTGGTCGGCGTGCCGAATCTGGAGATTCTGACGGACTTCGGCGCTTTCCTGAAAGGCGGTAATGCTCCCTCCTTTGTTTTCAATCTGGTTTTCTGCGCGACAGCCGCGACCATCGTTTCCGGCTCGATGGCCGAAAGAACCAAGTTTGTTTCCTACTGTATCTATTCCGGCGTTATTTCGCTGTTTGTTTACCCGATCGAAGCTGGTTGGGTATGGAACTCCCAGGGCTGGCTTGCACAGCTCGGATTCCATGACTTCGCCGGTTCCGCTGCCATTCATGCCGTCGGCGGTATCACTGCTCTGATCGGCGCCATCATGGTAGGCCCCCGTCTTGGCAAATATGTGAAGGATCAGACCGGCAAGGTGAAGAAGGTCAATGCGATTCCCGGACACTCCATTACGCTTGGCGCTCTTGGCTGCTTTATCCTCTGGTTCGGCTGGTACGGCTTCAATGGCGCTGCTGCATGGGACGGCAATTCGCTTGCTTCCATTTTTGTTACAACCACCATTGCCCCTGCGGTTGCAACCTGTACGACCATGCTGTATACATGGATCAAGAACGGCAAGCCGGATGTGTCCATGTGTCTGAATGGCTCGCTGGCAGGCTTGGTCGGCGTCACGGCAGGCTGTGATGCAGTCGATGCACTCGGCTCGGCCATCATTGGTATTGTATCGGGTATTCTTGTCGTCGTAGTGGTTGAGACGCTTGACCTGAAGCTGCACATCGACGACCCTGTCGGTGCAGTAGGCGTCCACCTGGCCAATGGCGTTTGGGGCACGCTTGCTGTAGGTCTGCTTGCAAACCCCGCCGCGCCCGCAGGGCTTGAAGGCCTGCTTTATACCGGCAGTTTCAGGCTGCTCGGGATTCAGACCCTGGGTATCATTGCCATTCTTGCCTGGACTGCTGTAACCATGACGCTTACCTTCTTGATGATCAAAAAGACCGTCGGGCTTCGGGTATCGAAGGAAGAAGAGATCAAGGGCCTGGACCGTACAGAACACGGGCTTCCCAGCGCCTATGCAGACTTTGTGCCGGCTGTTGAGAGTCTGAATTACGGCTATGAAAGCGCGATGAATGTATCCGGTGATGTTCCGCCTGCCGAGGCAGTCCCGGTGAAGAAGATGCCGACCTTCGATGATGGCACACCAAAGTTTACCAAGGTGGAGATCATTTGCAAGGAATCCCGCTTTGAGGCCCTGAAAACTGCGATGATGGACATTGGGATTACCGGCATGACGGTTTCTCACGTGCTTGGCTGCGGCATACAGAAGGGCAAGCCGGAGTATTACCGCGGCGTCCAGGTTGAGGCCAACCTGCTTCCGAAGGTGCAGGTGGATATTGTGGTCAGCAAGGTGCCTGTCCGCAGCGTGATTGAAACGGCGAAGAAGGTTCTTTACACCGGACACATCGGCGATGGCAAGATCTTTGTTTATGACGTTGAGAACGTTGTGAAGGTTCGTACCGGCGAGGAAGGCTACGATGCCCTCCAGGATGTTGAGTAAAGAAAGGAGTCGCTTGTGCTGAAAACAGAAAAGAGGTTCGTTCCCACGGTGGATTTCAAGGAGCAGACACCCGAAATGCTGCTGAAGGAAGAAAAACCGGATCATCTTTACGAAAAGGCGCTTCTCTCCACAGAAGATACGACCAAAACGGAGTATGCCCGGAATACGACGACCTGGGATTAAGATCAAAAACTGAATATCTTAAAAGCGTTTGAGAAAAGAGAAGTAATGCAGATCACTTGCCCATAGCGAGTACGGGACGGTGGAAGCCGTATGGCGAGCCTGCACGAATAACACTTTTCGAGCTGCAATCCGAAAAGGAATATCCTCAGTAGGTGCGCCGTTTCGTCACACGTCAGCTGACAAAGTCTTATTAGAGGCTTGGAAATGAGAAAAAATACAGGTGGCACCGCGAGTACAGCAATCGCCCTGTAGGATGCTGGATTTACTATCATTTACGGAGGTATTTTCCCATGTGTTCTATTATGGGTTACTGTGGCAGCGGTGCCGCTTTTGATGTTTTTAAGAAAGGCTTTGATCGTACAGTATCACGCGGTCCCGACGACAGCCGAGTTATTGATACCGGTAAAGGTCTGCTTGGTTTTCACCGTCTCTCGATTATGGGCTTGACCCCTTCGGGAATGCAGCCCTTTGAACTGGAGGGCAGTTATATTGTCTGTAACGGCGAGCTTTATGGCTTTAAAAAGCAGAAAGCAGCACTGAAGAAGAAAGGCTATACCTTTAA
>JAQXNO010000089.1 GCA_029098045.1 Bacillota bacterium | reverse complement strand
CGGCTGACGGAAAAATCCTCATCCGGATGCGACACATCGAGCATGTGGTGGGGGATGCCCTGCATCTCCTCCGGGGTGGGCTTGGCGGTGCCGATGTCCATGCCTCTGTAAATCTGCATGGAGTCACAGGAGATGACTTCGCCGTCCAACTGCCGGGCAAGCTCCACCGCCAGAGCCGTTTTGCCGGAGGCGGTGGGTCCGGCGATGCAGATGATGTTGTGCATGGGACGGATGCCTCCTTCGGTTTTCAGCTTCTTTTGAACTGCTTTTCCAGCTGCTTTTTGCTCAGGGTGATACAGATGGGGCGGCCGTGGGGACAGTGCTTCAGATCGTCCCGGCTCATGACGGCCGCCACCAGCACAAGCAGCTCTTCGTCGCTGGTGTTCCAGCCGGCCTTGATGGCGGCCTTACAGGCCACGGTATGCAGCACCCCGTCGCGGACGGTGGCTGCGCTTTCCCGGCGGCCGTTCAGAAGGTCGGCTGCCATTTCTTCAAGTGCATCGGCTGCGTGCTCGGGGCTTAAATCCATGGGAATCTGCCGGGCAATGACGGTGTTTTCGCCAAATTCCTCAATTTCAAAGCCCAGTTCTTCCAGCATCCGGCGGTTGGCCAGAAGCTCACCCGCGGCTTCCGGGGAAAGCCGGACGGGAATGGGGGTCAGCAGCACCTGGGCGCTGATCCTCTCCTGATTGGCCTTCAGCTTCTCGAAGAGAATGCGCTCGTGGGCGGCATGCTTGTCGATGAGATAGGCGTCCTCGCCCTGTTCCACAATAATATAGGAATTGTAAAGCTCGCCCACCATGCGCCAGGGCTTTTCCTCGGGCATCACAAGGGTGGTCTGCTCCGCTTCTTCCCGGGCAGGCTCCGGTGCAAGCGTGGCATTGGAGACGGCCACCGGTTCTTCGTGCAGGGGCATCATGCCTTTGGGGACAAAGGCGGTTTCACGCACAGGCGCGGCGGCAGAGCGCTCCACCCGGGCGGCGGCAGCGACGGCATTTTCGTGCCTGGGCTGGGGGGCATCCTTCATGGCCTCGTGGAAGACCTTGAATTCCTCCGCTGTCATGGTGCGGAAGAATTTCTCCTGTCTGGGTGCGGCTTCCTTCTGGGGCGCGGATGCGGCGGCAGATTTCTCCGGCTGCGCAATGCTTCCGGGCATGCTCTGGGATGCCGTTGGTTTCAGCTGCACATTGGGGCGGTCAGGGGCGGCATTCAGGGCACCCAGAACACCGTAATGGACACAGTCAAAGACAGCCTTTTCGTTCAGAAATTTGACTTCCGTCTTGGCCGGATGCACGTTCACATCCACCGCGTTGGCAGGAAGATTCAGGTGAAGAACACAGGCGGGGAACTTGCCCACCATGATCTGATTGCGGTAGGCCTCCTCCAGCGCGGAGACCAGCAGCCGGGATTTGACAGGCCGCCCGTTGACGAAGAAGGTCTGCAGGGCACGGCTGGGACGGGAATCCGTGGGCTTGCTCACAAAGCCAGTCAGAGAGTACTGCTCCCACCGGCTCTGTACCTTTGCCATCCGGGCACACTCCTTGCCATAGATGCAGTAGACGGCATCCTCCAGACGGCCGGTGCCGGGGGTATTCAGCACCTCCTTGCCGTCCCGGAGCATCCGAAACGCGACGCTCGGATGCGCCAGTGCCTGCATTTGTACGGCTGCGGTGACCCGGGAACCTTCCACGGTATCGGACTTCATAAACTTCATCCGGGCAGGGGTGTTGAAGAACATATCCCGGACGATGATGGTGGTGCCGTCGGGGCAGCCTGCTTCGCTTTCTTCCAAAACATTGCCTGCCTCCAGGCGAAGGCTGCAGCCTTCCAGAGAGGAGGGGGTTTTGGTCAGCAGGTCAATGCGGCTGACGGAGGCGATGGCGGCCAGAGCTTCGCCGCGGAAACCGCAGGTGGCGATGGCGGCCAGATCCTCCGCATTGCGCAGCTTGCTGGTTGCATGGCGCAAAAACGCGGTTTTTGCGTCCGCTTTTTCCATGCCGCAGCCGTTGTCCGTGACCCGCAGGAAGGTCATACCACCGTCGCGGATCTCGATGGTGATCTTGGACGCGCCGGCATCCACGGAATTTTCCAGCAGCTCCTTGGCCACACTGGCGGGACGTTCCACCACTTCACCGGCGGCAATCAGATTGGCCACGTGGGTGGATAATTGAATGATTTTCGGCATATTTCTACCTCAGTGCGCCAATGGCTACGGCATTGACGACGGCGTGCACCACAGTGGGTGCCAGAATGTTGTCTGCTTTCGAATAGGTCCACGCAAGGCAAGCCCCTGCGGGCAGGTACTGAAGGAAGCAAAGCAGCAGACGGGTGATGTCCGCACTGCCGATGTAACCCAGTACATGGATGGCGGCGAAGGCAGCCATGGAAAGAAGATAGGCTGCTGCCTTGGATTTCTGCCACAGATTGCGAAAAATCAGACCCCGATAGAGCACTTCTTCCACTGGCGGCACCAGAAAGACCACAGCGATGGTCATCAGCGTGAAGTTTGTCTTTGCCATGGCGGTGATGGCTTCGTCATTGATGTTGGAAAAACCGGGAAGCAGATGGGACATGAGAAAATCCATGGCCTTGGATGCGGCAAGATAAGCCACATAGCCGAGAATCACAGCCTGAATGAAGTTCCAGACGTCCCGCCAGGCGCAGATCAGGGAGTCGCGCAGGAAACGGTGGAAAATACAGACGATAAACACAAAATTTGTCAGATAATAGACAAAATTCAGGGTGCCCTTGTTCATGGGGGCGGCAAGCTTTCCGTTCAGCCAGGACAGTGCGGTGGGCAGGATCAGCAGGGAGAAGGCCATATACAGCCAGCCCAGTACTTTTTCTGTGGAGTTCATGGAGATGTACAGCAGTTTACTTTTCGTCATAGGTAATCAGTCCAGCATTTTCTTGAGTTTGTACAGTTCATTCATGGCTTCGATGGGGGTCAAAGTCTCCAGCGTGATTTTTTCAAGGGCATCACAGATGTCCTGACCCCGCAAATCCAGCATGGAGATCTGAGCCTCCGGCTCCCGGGGCTTTTGAATGACGGTTTCCCCCTTGCCGCTTTCCAGCTCGTCCAGAATCTCCCGGGCACGATGGATGACGGCATTGGGAATGCCGGCAAGCTTTGCGACTTCGATGCCGTAGCTGTCATCGGTGGCGCCGGGGACGATTTTGCGCAGGAAGATCATCTGATCGCCCCGCTTCTTCACGGCGATGTTGTAGTTCTTCACATTGGAAAGCTTCTGTTCCATGGTGGAAAGCTCATGGTAATGGGTGGCAAAAAGTGTCTTTGCGCCCAGCTTCTTTCCGTTTGCGGCATATTCCAGCACGGCTCTTGCGATGGACATCCCATCATAGGTGGAGGTGCCGCGGCCGATCTCGTCCAGAATCAGCAGGGAGCGGGAGGTGGCATATTTCAGAATGGATGCAACCTCCGCCATTTCCACCATAAAGGTGGACTGACCCGATGCCAGATCGTCGCTGGCGCCGATTCTTGTGAATACTCTGTCCACAAGACCGATTTTCGCGCTTCTGGCCGGCACGAAGGAGCCCATCTGCGCCATCAGCACGATCAGCGCCACCTGACGCATATAGGTGGATTTGCCTGCCATATTGGGGCCGGTGATGATGGCAACAGTGTTATCGGCGGCGCCCAGATGGGTGTCGTTGGGTACGAACAGGGAATCCTTCAGCACCACCTCCACCACCGGGTGGCGGCCGTCTGTGATGGAGATCTCGTTGCCCAGGGTGATTTCCGGGCGGCAGTAGCCCCGCTGCACCGCCACGACGGCCAGAGAGCACAGGGTGTCCACGGCGGCAACCGCTGCGGCGGTCAGCTGCACCCGGGCAGCCTGATCGGCCAGAAACTCACGCAGCCTGGTAAAAATCTGGTATTCCAGCGCGGTCAGCCGCTCCTTGGCGGTCAGCACCGTGTTTTCCAGTTCCTTCAGCTCCTGGGTGATGTAACGCTCGCAGTTTGCAAGGGTCTGCTTGCGCACATAGTGGGCAGGCACCTGATCCTGAAAGGACTTGGAAACTTCAATATAGTAGCCGAACACCCGGTTAAAGCCTACTTTCAGAGTGCGGATGCCGGTTTTTTCCTTTTCACTTGCTTCGATGGCGGCAATGGTGCCGCTGCCGCCTTCCATGATATCGCGCAGGTAATCCGCATCGGGATCGGCACCCTTGCGGATGATGCCGCCCTCCCGAATCGTCAGGGGGGGATCGTCCACAATGGTGTTTTCAATGAGATCCGCGCAGTCGGTTAAGGGGTCAATGGACTGCTCCAGCTTACGAAGCAGTGGGGATTCGGTGTTTTGCAGCAGCCGCTTTAATTCCGGCAGCGCCCGGAACCCCCGGGCCAGACCCAGCAGGTCACGGCAGTTGACCGTCCCGGTGACGATTCTGGTCTGCACCCGCTCGAAGTCGGAAATATCCTTCAGCGCTTCCGTCAGCTCTCCCCGGAGCATGGTGGAATCCACCAGCTCTTCCACAGCAGCCTGGCGGCGGCCGATCTCGGTGATGTCAAGCAGCGGTTTTTCCAGCCAGCTGCGGATCATTCTGCCGCCCATGGCGGTCTGGGTCTTGTCCAGAACCCAAAGGAGGGTGCCCTTCTTTTCCTTGGAGCGCATGGTCTCCGTCAGTTCCAAATTGCGGCGGGCATCCAGATCCAGCTCCATGAATTTACCGGTGGTGTAGTATTGAAGCTCCCGGATATGAGCTAGGTCGTTTTTCTGCAGGGTCAGCAGAGTTTGCAGCAGGGTGCCTGCTGCTATGACGGCGGTATGCAGCCCGCCCAGACCGAGCTCTGCCAGGGATGCGCCAAAATGGCGTTCCAGAGTTTCTTCACAGCTTTGCAGGTCGAACTGACCGGGCTTTTCCTCGTCAACACAGCAGGAGAGCCTGCGAAAAAGCGCGTCATCAATGGCATCGCACCGGCTGCCCGCACCGCCCCGGAGCACTTCGCTGGGGGAAAATCTGCCAAGCTCGGAGGCCACGCTCTGCACATCGGAGCAGCAGGTGGCAAAAAACGCGCCTGTGGATACGTCGCAGAAGGACAGGCCGAATTTGCCGCCCTCTTCGTAGATGCAGCCCATGTAGTTGTTCCGGTTTTCGTCCAGCATACTGCTTTCGGTGACCGTACCGGGGGTGACGATGCGGGTGATATCCCGCTCCACGATGCCCTTGGCGGTGGCGGGGTCTTCCATCTGCTCGCAGATGGCAACCTTGTAGCCCTTTTGCACCAGCCGGGCAATGTAGGAATCCACACTGTGGTAGGGGACACCGCACATGGGGGTCTGTTCCTCCTTGGGCTTGCCCCGGTCACGGGTGGTCAGGGTCAGATCCAGCTCCCGGGCGGCCAGCTTCGCGTCGTCGTCGAACATCTCGTAGAAGTCACCTAGACGGAAGAACAGGATGCAGTCCTGATTGCGCTCCTTGATGTGGTGGTATTGCTGCTGCATGGGGGTCATTTCATGGATCGATTTGGCCATGGCGCAACCTCTTTCTAATCGTTCGTTTCTTTCAGTTCACCGGTCAGGGACCAGGTGGTCGCCCCGGTGATGGTGATGTCCTGATAGGTGCCGATGAGATCATCGCAGCCGGCAAAGCGGACCAGCCGTCCACCCTCGGTGCGGGCGGTGAGCAGATCCCTGTCCCTGCCGTCCACAAGACAGCGGAGGCACTTGCCCACATAGCCTTCATGGATGCCAACGGAAATCTCATTCTGCACGGCGCAGAGCCGGTCAAAGCGGCGGCTTTTTTCTTCCCGGGGGGTGGGATCGTCCATGGTGGCCGCCGGGGTGCCTGCCCGGGGAGAGAAGATGAAGGTAAACAGGGAATCGTAGTGAACCTGCTGAATCAGGGAGATGGTCTCCTCAAATTCTTCCTCCGTCTCTCCGGGGAAGCCCACAATCACATCGGAGGTCAGCACCAGATCGGGCATGAGGGCTTTGGCATAGTTGACTTTTTTCAGGTAGGTCTCCCGGTCATAGTGGCGGTTCATGGCCTTCAGCACCCGGGAAGAGCCGGACTGGAAGGGCAGATGGAGCTGCTTTGCGATTTTGGGATACTTTGCCATGGTCTCAAAGAGCTTTTCGGAGGCATCCCGGGGATGACTGGTCATGAAGCGAATCAGAAACTCGCCGGGCAGCTGTGCAATTTCCGCCAACAGATCGGCAAAATCCACGCCCTCCTCCAGATCCTTGCCGTAGGAGTTGACATTCTGACCCAGCAGCGTGATATCCTTGGCACCTCCGGCGATCACATCCCGGCATTCTGCCAGAATATCATCCTTCCTGCGGCTGCGCTCCCGGCCGCGTACATAGGGGACGATGCAGTAGGTACAGAAGTTGTTGCAGCCATACATGATGGACACCCACGCTTTCAGGGTGGAGTCCCGCAGCTGGGGGATACCCTCGGCGATGGAGCCCGCCTCGTCTTCAATATAAAACTGGCGCTTCTGATTGCTCAGAACCTTCCAAAGAATCTCGGGGAACTGCCACAGATGGTGGGTGGAGAACACACCGTCCACATAGGGATAGCTTTTTTTGATGCGGTCGCTGACCCTGGTTTCACCTGCCATGCAGCCGCACAGGAAGATCTTCTGACGGCTATGGCGGCGCTTGGTGTGGGTCAGGGCACCCAGATTGCCGAAAACACGCTGCTCCGCGTGTTCCCGGATGGCGCAGGTGTTCATGACCACCACATCGGCACCCTCCGCTTCCTGCACAATGCGGTAACCGCTCATGGCCAGATACCCGCGCAGTTTTTCGGAATCCGCCTCGTTCTGCTGGCAGCCGTAGGTTTCCACATAGGCGGTGGGGGTGATATTCTGCGCATGCCAGTAGGCAGAGATTTTATCGCAATTGGAAAGCTGCTGCTGCAGCTGCGCATCCGTAATCACATAGGTTTGCTTGCTCATGTTGGGATTTCCTCCGATGACACTTTCTCAACTATAAATAATAACATTTTTCACGTCCGTTTTCAAGCCCAACGCTCTGGAAAAACAAGCTTGTAAATAAATTGTAACATAACTTGCAATTGTTTGGAAATCATGGTAGACTGAGCGGGAATGAAAACCGATGGACTCGGAGAAAGAGGATTGACTATGAATTGCAAGTTTTGCAACGGGCAGCTTCCTGAGAATGTGACGCTTTGCCCCCACTGCGGAAAAGAACAGGAAGCGGAGCAGGTGGCTGATGAAGTGACCGAAGAAGTAACCGAAAAGGCGATCGGGGAAGTGGCCGAAACAGCGACGGCTGCCGAAGCCTCCGCTGCGGCAGAAACCCCGGAATCTACCGAAGCGCAGACGGATAAGCTTCCGTTTGCGAAAGACTATGAAGCGCAGGTGCCTGCGGAAAGCGGAAAAGCCGCAAAAGCATCACCCGGCAAGATCGCGCTGGCTGTTGTGGCGGGTGTGCTGGTACTGGCCATTCTGGTGTCGATTCTTGCCACCGGGCTGAAGAGCACCCCCGCACAGGAGGAAGCGCCCACTGTCGCACCCACCTCCGGCGAGACGGAGGAAACCGAGCCTGCAACAGAGCCGGTTGAAATCATCGGCGACGGCGACCCTGCCAGCCCCGTGTGCAAGGCAAGCTACACCGTTTCCGAGGAAGAGGCGGTGGCCGCGGCGGATGTGGTGGTTGCCACCATGGGCGACCGGGTGCTGACCAACGGCCAGCTGCAGGCCTTTTACTGGCAGGAAGTATATTCCTTCCTGTCGGAGAACGGCCAGTATGCGGAATATATGGGACTGGATATTTCCAAGCCGCTGGATGAACAGCTGTTTACCTTCTCCGACACGCCCCTGAGCTGGCAGCAGTTTTTCCTGGACGGGGCCATCAGCACCTGGAAGACCTATCAGGCCATGGAGCTGGAGTCTGCCAATGCCGGCTTCCGGCTGACACAGGCGCAGCAGGCGGAGTTTGACAGCGATATCGCGTCACTGGAGGACGCGGCTGCCAGCCAGGGCTTCGCGGACGCGGCGTCGCTGCTCAAAGAGCGTGTGGGCGCAGGCTGTACCCTGGATGCCTACACCAGCTATGCCCGTGTTGCCTATTACTGCATGGCGTATTACGACTACTACGCAGAGAACCTGCCTGTCACCGAAGAAGAGCTTGACGCGCATTTTGCGGAAAATGAGGAGTACTATACTTCCAACAATCTGAGCCGTGATTCGAAGTATGTGGATGTGCGCCATGTGCTGCTGCAGCCGGAGGGCGGAGAAACCGGCGAGGACGGCTATCCCGTATACACCGATGACGCATGGGAAGCATGCCGCCGGAAGGCGGAACAGCTCTATACCCAGTGGCAGGCCGGTGACCGGAGCGAGGAGAGCTTTGCACAGCTGGCGGTAGACCATTCCGAGGATGGCAACGCAGCCTCCGGCGGCCTGTACACCGATGTCTATGTGGGTCAGATGGTGGAAAGCTTTGAGAACTGGTGCTTTGACGAGGCACGTCAGATTGGCGACCACGGTCTGGTCAAGACCCCGTTCGGCTACCATATCATGTTCTTCTCCGGCAGCCGCGGTGCGGTGGAAACCAATCTGCGGGCGGAAAAGGCGTATGCGCTGCTCAACACTGTGGTGGAAAAGTACCCTGCGGAGGTCGATTTCAGTCTGGTGGAACTGGACGCGCTGTCCATTTACTGATAAAACCTGCGACACCCGGCCCAAAAGCCGGGTGTTTTTTATATTGTGGGAGAAGGCTGCGGACGTTTTTTACCGGTTACCGGATCGGAATTGCCAAAAAGAAATTGTGCGAAATATATAAAATTAGACGGACAAATTTGGGATTTATGCAAAAATGGAGGGAGGGAAAGCCTTTCTTGATTGACAAAACCATGGGAAATTGCTATTCTACAGTCAGGTATGTGTGCCTTTTGTGATGTACATGAAGTGAAAAAGTGACATACCATCATACGAGAAAATGTGGTCATGGAACTGACCAAGTGAGGAGAGAATGCTTATGACAACTGGTTTTGGACTGCCTGTATTCCATGGCGTCGCCATCGGTCCCGCCGTGGTCTACCGCAAGGCACAGCGTATCCTTCCGGTGCCCTCAGGTGACCCCGCCGTGGAGCAGGCGAAGTTTGACGCTGCTCTGGAAACTGCCCGGGAACAGCTGACCGCCCTGTTTGAAAAAGCAAAGAAGGATATCGGCGAGGAGCATGCCGCCATTGTGGAAGTTCAGCTGCTGATGCTGGATGACCTGGATTACTTGGACGGTGTTGCCATGGCCATCGAAGGCGGCGCCGCCGCCGCAATTGCCGCGCTGGATACCGGCGAAGAGTTCGCACAGGTTTTCGCGGCCATGGATGATGAGTACATGAAGGCGCGCAGCGCCGATATTCGGGATATGTCCCACCGGCTGTATGACATTCTCTGCGGTGCAGGCGGCTTCCAGCTGCCCAGCGAGGGCTCCTTCCTGCTGGTGGCGGAGGATCTGGCTCCCAGTGAGACCATCCAGCTGCCCAGAGAGCGCATTCTGGCCTTTCTTACCCGCCAGGGCTCTTCCTCCAGCCATACCGCCATTCTGGCACGCACCCTGAATATTCCTTCCCTGGTTCAGTCCGACATTCCTCTGGAGGTTGCTGAAGACTGCAAGATTCTGGCAGTGGACGGCTTTACCGGTACATGGTATGCAGATCCTGATGAGGAAACGCTGGCTGTGCTGCGGAAAAAGCAGGCAGAGGCTGCTGCTGCCCGCAACGCGCTGGAAGCTTACCGCGGCAAGGAGAGCATCACCAAGGGCGGCAGGAAGATCTTGCTGGCAGCCAACATCGGCAGCCCCGAGGACGCCGTGGATGCCATCAAGGCAGACGCGGAAGGCGTCGGCCTGATGCGCAGTGAGTTCCTGTATCTGGGACGTGACAGCCTGCCCACCGAGGACGAGCTGTTCGAAGCATATAAGAAGGTTGCTGAGATCATGGGGCACCGTCCCGTGGTCATCCGCACGCTGGATATCGGCGCCGATAAGCAGGTTTCCTATATGGGTCTGGAGAAGGAGGAGAATCCCGCTCTGGGTCTGCGTGGTCTGCGTATTTGCCTGACACGGGAAGAAATCTTCCGTCCCCAGCTGCGCGCCATCTACCGGGCGTCTGCCTATGGCCATCTGAATGTGATGTTCCCCATGGTAGCATCCGTCTGGGAGCTGAAGGCCGCCAAGGCGCTGTGTGCCAATGTTCGTGCCGAGCTGGAAGCCGAAGGAGTTCCCACCAGAGATGTGCCCATCGGCGTTATGGTGGAAACACCCGCGGCCGCGGTGCTTGCCCACGAGCTGGCCAAGGAAGCGGACTTCTTCTCTGTGGGCACCAACGACCTGACCCAGTACACCCTGGCGGTTGACCGTCAGAACGCAAAGCTGGGCGAGTTCTATGATCCCTACCATCCCGCGCTGCTGGCGCTGATGGCGCACATTGCCAAGGCTGCCAACGAGGCGGGCATCTGGGCGGGTATCTGCGGCGAGCTGGGTGCCGATCCCAAGATGCAGGAGAAGTTCATCGAGATGGGCTACACCGAGCTGAGTATGGCTGCCGGCCGCATTCTGGAGACCAGAAAGCTGGTTTGCGAAAGCGAACTGTAATAAGTCTTTATTTCATCAAAGTGAGGGAATTGATATGAAGGAATTCAAGCACGTTATTCAGGACCCCATGGGTCTGCACGCACGTCCCGCCGGTATGCTGGTCAAGGCATGCGCAGGCTACGCCAGCACCATCACACTGGTCGCTCCCACCGGCAAGGCTGATGCCAAGCGTCTGATGGGCATCATGCGTCTGGCTGCCAAGCAGGGCATGGAGCTGACCTTTACCGTCGAAGGCGCTGACGAGGAGAAGGCTGCTGCGGAGCTGCAGGCATTCCTGGCTGCAAACCTGTAAGACATAACGATCCATAATTAAAAAATCCCCCACGGAGCTGAAATCCGTGGGGGATTTTTTATGTCTCAGGCACGGCCGTTGCTGCCGCACAGAAGAATTTTCTGCATCACATACTGTCGGACGTTTTCCCGGCCCACTGCGTTATACTTCTTGGGATCGTAGGCGGTGGGGTTATTCTGCAGGTATTCCCGCACACCCTTTGTGAAGGCAATCCGCAGATCGGTGGCATAGTTGATTTTGCACATGCCCCGGGCAATGCATTCACGCACCGTATCATCCGGCACGCCGGAAGTGCCATGCAGTACCAGCGGCACGCTGACCCGCTCCCGGATGCGGCTGATTCGCTCCGTATCCAGCTTTGGGATTCCCTTGTAGACGCCGTGGGCGGTGCCAATGGCCACGGCAAGAGCATCCACACCGGTACGCTGCACGAATTGTGCCGCTTCCTCCGGGTCGGTATAGCCGCTGCCGCTGCCTCCGTCGTGATCGTCTTCCTTTCCACCCACCTTGCCAAGCTCCGCCTCCACCGGCACACCGCCTGCGTGGCAGGCATCAGCAACGGCCTTGCTCAGAGCGATGTTCTCCTCAAAGCCCAGCAGGGAGCCGTCGATCATGACGGAGGTATATCCGGCACGGAAAGCGCGCAGCGCAAGCTCAAAGCTGCTGCCGTGATCCAGATGCATCACAACAGGAACCGTGGCGGCTTTTGCGGCAGCGCAGACGTTGGCATAGAACATCTCCGGGGGCGCATACTTTAAAGTGCCGGGGGTCGTCTGTATGATGACCGGGGAGGAAAGCTCCTCCGCCGCGGCGACCACAGCCTGTACCATTTCCATGTTTTCCACATTAAACGCGCCGATGGCGTAGTGATTTTTCTGCGCGTCCAGCATCAGTTCCTTTGATGTGACCAGTGCCATAGTCGATTTCCTCCTTAAAAATCAAAGCCTGCAGAGGCTCTTGCCTTTTCCAGCACGTCCACCACATTGCGGGTGGTTTCCAGCGCCCTGTAGCAAAGCTCATAATCGCCTGCGGCCACGATGCGGCCGATATCCTGCACCTCATAATACCAGGGATTTTCCGGCAGTTGCACAGACTGAGACTCCTGTCCCCGCAGGTGGAGCGTCACATTCTGGCAGTTGCTGCCGCTGGGTGTGACGACCATGTATCCGTCCTGACCGATGATCTGAATGCCGTTTTGCGCACTGCTGTCCTTGGCGCCGGTGCACTGACAGAGAAAATCCGGATATTCCAGCAACACAATGCCGCTGGTGTCCACACCGGTTTCGTGTCGATTGGGGAAATAACGGACATTTTTGGGGGTGCCGAACAGACCGACCACGAAATGGATGTTGTACAAATTGATGTCCATCAGCGCGCCGCCCGCGAAGGCGTGGCTGAGCACGGGGGAGATCCGACCCTCCAGCAGGGCGGGGTAGCGGCTGGAATACTGGCAGAAGGTGGCGGAGACCAGCTTCAGTCTGCCCAGCTTCGGAAGATTCTCCCGGATAAAGCCGTAATGGGGATGATGGGCGGTGGTGATGGCCTCAAAAAGGAACAGTCCCCGCTCCCGGGCGAGGCCGATCAGCTCCTGCGCCTGTGCCACGGTGGGCGTAAAGGGCTTTTCACAGATGACGTGCTTGCCCGCAAGAAGCGCTGCCTTGACCTGACCGTAATGGATGCTGTTGGGAGAAGCCACATAGACCATGTCAATTGCGGGGTCGCGGAGCATCTCGTCCATGGACGTGTAGACACGCGCCAGACCGAATTCCTCCGCCAGAGCGCGGCCGGTTTCCTCCCGGCGGGAGCAGACCGCGGTGCAGTGCAGCACCGGGCTTCGCTGAAATTCCTTCAGCATACTCCTGGTGATGGCACCGGTTCCGATGACACAAAGATTCATAAACTGTCCTCCTTAGTAAATTCGCTTGGCATACTCACTGGGAGAAATATGATACTTCTGGTTGAAAGCATTGGAAAAATAGTGGATAGAGCTGTAGCCCAGCTTCAGAGAGATCTCGCTGATGGTGTACTTGTTCTCCCGCAGCAGCTGACAGCTCTTTTCCAGCTTGATGTCGCTGATGTATTTCTTCGGGGACTGGTTCACCGCGTTTTTGAACAGCAGCTGCAATGTGGAGCGAGAAAGGGAAAACTGCTGGCAGATATCCGCTACGGTCAGCGGTTCATACATCTTGCTGTCCACATAGGCAAGAATCCGATCAAACAGCTCTTCCTGATAATTCTGCCGCACCACACTGGACGGCCGCACCGTGGGCTCCACATAGATACCCTGCAGAAGGCGGATGACGGTTTCCGTCAGCAGACAGTGCATCAGGCTGTCCGTATAGGGCGCGCCGGTGGAGCTTTCCTGCACCAGAGTCTTGATCAGCGTGTAGATCTTCCTGTTGTAGGGAAACACACGGTTGCACAGGACACTGTACCAGTCCTCCGGAAGCTCAGGGCAGATGTTTTCCATATTGAACATGATGGTTACATAGGAGACGGTCTGGTCATCCGTATGCTGGGAATGGAACTGTCCGGGACCGTAGATAATCAGATCCTTCTCGGACAGCGTGTAGCTGACACCATCTACCTCCGTATGGAGAATGCCGGTATCCACATAGGTCAGCTCGAAAAAGGGATGCTCCTCCCCCTTGAAAACATAACCGGGGGTGCGGATACGATAATAATAGCCCAGGATGTTCCGGATGCGGATACGGGGCAGCATGGGGCGAAATTCATAGGGTGTGGAAAGGGTAATGGCATCCAGCTGGTAATCGCTCTGGGTGTAAAGATGGACGACCAGCTCCGATGTGGTCGCCACAAGGCCAAAATAGACATGGGGCCGGATGTGAATGCGGTGATTCATTCCGAATTCCTCAATGGGAAGGTGCTCGGGGTCTTCGGAAACCAGCAGCACCCCGATGCCGCTTTGGACTTCAATATAGGTATCACAGCTGAACTGAAGAAACTGGGAGAGCGCTTGCTGGGCCGGAACCCGCTTGATCTGGCAAATCAGCGTCGCATCCTGCTCCTGAATACAATTTCGGTAGACAGAACCATATTTCAAAAACGCGGTACTGGCAGTTTCATTTTGCATATTGTACCACCTCCGACTTGGAAAGTATATCACCTTTTTAGCAGTTTGACTAGAGAAAAGTGAAAATTCGTCAAAATCACGAAAAATGAACAAACTGTGAAAAAAACATTTTCATTAAAGAATGTGTTAAAAAGTGCAAAGACTTTACGACAAAAAAGCCATATAATCATGGTATGTTGATTTGGAAACTCAGCAAATTAATTCAAGGAGGAGATACCAATGCCCAATATCGTTTTGACCCGAATTGACAATCGCCTCGTCCATGGTCAGGTCGCTACCCAGTGGTGTGGCGCCATCGGTGCAAACCTGATCCTCGTGGCCAATGATGAAGTCGCTGGAAACAAGCTTCGTCAGGGCCTGATGGATATGGCTGCACCTAGCTACGCTGCCATGCGTTACTGGACCATCCAGAAGACGATTGACACCATCCACAAGGCAAGCGACAAGCAGAAGATTTTCATTGTTTGTGAAAATCCCACTGATGTCCTGCGTCTTGTTGAAGGTGGCGTTCCCCTGAAGAAGGTGAACATTGGCAATATGCACATGGCCGAAGGCAAGCGCCAGGTGGCCGGTTCTGTCGCCGTTGACGACAAGGACGTTGCTGCATTTGCCAGACTTCGTGAGCTTGGCGTGGAACTGGAAATCCGCCGTGTTCCCACCGAAGCTGCCGAAAGCATTGAGAAGCTGTTCAAGTAATCTCTGTGCAAATTAAACATTGAAAAAAGGAGTATCTCACTATGGGCTTTAGTGCTATTCAGATCATTCTGGTCTTCGTGTGGGTGTTCATCATCGCAATTGACCAGTTTGATTTCCTGGAATCCCTGTATCAGCCCATCGTATCCGGTGCTGTCATCGGTGCGATCCTGGGCGATCTTCCCACTGGCCTGGTTGTCGGCGGTACTTACCAGCTGATGACTATCGGTAACATGCCCGTCGGCGGCGCACAGCCCCCGAACGCTGTTATCGGCGGCGTTATGGCGGTTGTTTTCGCCATCGGCTCCAAGATGGATGTCAACGCTGCTATGGGTCTGGCCGTTCCCTTTGCAGTTCTGGGCCAGTACATGGTCACCCTGCTGTTCACTGTTATGTCCCCCATGATGTCCGTTGCTGACAAGATGGCTGAGAAGGGCGACCACAAGGGTATCGTTCGCCTGAACTGGCTGGCAATGGGCGCTCTGGGCCTGCTGTTCGCAATTGTCTGCACCATCGGTCTGGTTGGTGGTTCCGCAATGGGCGAGGCTCTGACCGCTCTGTTTGACAAGGCTCCCTGGATCATGACCGGTCTGGGCGCTGCCGGTGGTATGATGCGTTTCGTCGGCTTCGCCGTGCTGCTGCGTATCATGCTCTCCAACGAGCATTGGGGCATCTACTTTGCCGGTTTCACTCTGGCAACCATCATTGGCTACATCCCCGCTCTGAGCGGTTCTGCTCTGCTGCTGGTCGCTTTCGTTGGCATCGCTCTGGCTCTGAACGATTTCCAGACCAACGTTGCTATCAGAAATGCTGGCGCTAATGGAAATGGAGGCGACGACGATGGCATTTAATCAGACTTCTTACAACAATCTGACTCCTGCCGCTGCTCTGGACAAGAAGACCCTGAACAAGATGGTTTGGCGTTCCCTGAACCTGCAGGGTTCCTTCAACTACGAGCGTATGCAGGCTAACGGCTGGCTGTACGGCATTCTGCCCGGCCTGCTGGCCATCCACGGTGAGGACACCGACGATCTGAAGATCTCCATGTCCCACAACCTGGAGTTCTTCAACACCCACCCCTTCCTGGTCACCTTTGTCATGGGCATTGTCCTGTCCCTGGAGCAGCAGAAGGCTGACATCAACACCATCCGTGCTGTCCGCGTTGCTGCAATGGGCCCCCTGGGCGGCATCGGCGACGCCATCTTCTGGTTCACTCTGGTTCCCATTGCTGCCGGTATCGGCTCCAACATGGCCATCCAGGGCTCCATCGCCGGTCCCATCGTGTTCCTGCTGCTGTTCAACATTGTGCAGTTTGCGGTCCGTTTCTTCCTGATGCACTGGTCCTACAAGCTGGGCACCTCTGCAATTGAAGCTCTGACCTCCAACGCGAAGGAATTCACCCGCGCAGCCTCTCTGCTGGGTGTCTTCGTCGTCGGCGCTCTGACCTCCAACTACGGCGGCACCACCATCGCTCCCGTGCTGGAGAACGGCCAGACTGTGCAGTCCATTCTGGACGGCGTTCTGCCCAAGATGATCCCCATGGCTCTGACTCTGGGTATGTACTTCCTGATGAAGAAGAAGGGTTGGACTCCTGTCAAGTGCATCGCTGCCCTGCTGGTGCTGGGCCTGGTCGGTGCTCTGATCGGCATTTTCTAATCCTGACCTGATTTATGGGCGCAGTTCTTCTTGATTTTAATGGAACGATGTTCTTTGACTCAAGCCTCCATGTGGAGGCTTGGTCAAGGATCTATCAGGATTTACACCCTGAGGATACCGAACCTTTGGATGCGGCACGGATTCTTGGCCCCAACAATCGGGCGATTTTGAAAAATTTTGCCCCCTGGTTGAGCGAAGAAGAAAACCGGCAGTATTCTGAAAAAAAAGAGGCTCTGTATCGTCGAGCCTGCAAGAGCAAACCTGAAATACTCCATCTGGTCAGAGGAACGGAAGCGTTCCTTACATATCTGCAGCGCAATGGCATTCCCTTTGCCCTGGCAAGTGCTTCCATCAAATCCAATATTGACTTCTATTTTGAAACCTTCGGACTTGACCGTTGGTTCGATCGGGAGCTTGTGGTTTATGATGACGGTACTTATCCGAATAAAGGTGCCATGCACATGGAGGCCGCCCGCCGGCTGAATGTGGATATTACCGACTGTCTCCTCGTTGAGGACAGCCCCAGTTCTATTGCATTTGCCAAAAGCAACGGCGCGGGATGCATTGTCGCCATTGGCGATTCTGCACCGGTGCAGATGCTGATGGATGCAGGTGCTGACCATTATATAGCGGATTTTTCAGAATTTGACTGCGCTTGGCTTCAGTTCTGAATCCCACATTCCTTGAGTTTCCATTCATCTGTGAACAAGACGGCTCCGATCCCCGGAGTCGTCTTTGTCACGGAGCATCAACATATGAAATGACACGGCAGGAAACTGCCGTGTCATTTTGGAACTCCGCCATCAATGGGCTTCATTCGAAGCAGTCATGAAAAGAGGGCACGGCGGTCTGCCGTGCCCTCTTTGTGCAGATTTCAGTCTTTTTCAATGGCCTGAATTGCGTAGCGGGAGATGTCGATGATGGTCTTGGGTGCGACCTCCACACCGATCACCTCGTCCTCGCCCATGCGCACGACCTTGCCGTAAATACCGCCTGCGAACATCACCCTGGAGCCGACGGCCAGAGTGGTATGGATGTCACTCATCACCTTGCGGCGCTTGCGCATATTCACAGAGGAAATGATGGTCAGAATCAGGCTGATGATGCCCATCAGTACGGCGAGGGTGATGCAGGTCCAGAGAACAACTTCCCAATTGATCATATCTTAGATACCGTCCTCGTCCTCGTTTTCTTCCTCGCGGACAGCCAGCTCAAAACGAACCACATTGTCCTTGCCCTCGAACAGCAGCTCATCGGCCAAAGCCTGAGGATCGGTCTCAAAGCCCAGCATGGTGGAGCCGGTGATGATCATGGGCAGGTTGGTGCCGGACAGCACGACGATCTGCTTGTCGGGATGACCCATGGAGCATTCCACGGCGGTCTTGAAGGGGGAACCACCGGGCAGGTCGGACAGCACAACGATGCCGTCACAGTCAGACAGCTCGTTGTAAGCAGCGTTGAGCTTTTCAGCCAGCTGTTCCAGACCCATGCCGTCTTCGAAGCAGACGTATTTGATGTGCTCGTTTTCGCCGGCGATCATTTTGGCGGAAGAGTGCATACCCTCGGCAAACAGGCCGTGACCAGTAACTACCAAACCAATCATTGCAATAACCTCCTGAATCAGTTCAAAGTGTAGGGGTAGAGAATAACGCCCTTGACAACGCGGTTGACTTCACCGGTGGGGCAGGGATTGTCGGGGGTGATGCCCATGGACAGGCTCTTCATGACAGCCAGAGTCTGCGCAAAGGTGATGAAATCCAGACCCAGCATGACATTCTCCATATCGGCGCCGATGCCATACTGAACCGTATAGTCAGCCAGCTCTTCGATGCCGGGGCATGCCTTGTTGTAGACAACGCAGATTTTGTTGCCCTTGCGCTGACCGGCCATTTCCTTGATCAGATCCAGCTCGTAGCGGCGGCGATAGTCGTCATCGCTCAGATAAGCAACGGTCAGCGTGCGGTCGTTGATGATGGACTTGGGGCCGTGACGGAAGCCCAGCTGGGAGTCGTACATGGTGGCCACCTTACCGGCGGTCAGCTCCAGCATCTTCAGCGCGGATTCCTGTGCAACGCCCTTCAGCGCGATGTTGCCAAGGTAAACAATACGGTCAAAGTCGAAATCCGCAACGATCTTAGCCACAGCCTCATACTGGTTGTCCAGGAAGTTCTCGGCGGCCACACAGATCTTCTCAACATTGGCGGTGATCTCATCCAGACGATCCAGATTCAGCGCCAGATAGGTAGCCAGATACATATTGGAGTAGCTGGAGGTCATGGCAAAGGACTTGTCGTGGGTCTCGGGGGTCAGATTCAGAGCAAAGCAGTTGTCATGCTTGTCGGCCAGCTTGGACAGCGCACCCTCGTTGTTGCAGGTGACGAACAGGTGATAGATATTCTGGCAGACAACCTCTGCGGCTTCCACATTGCCAACGGACTCGGGGGAGTTGCCGCTGCGGCCAAAGTTGACCAGCAGGGTGGGCTTGGTGCGGGACAGGGTTTCCTCGGGGTTGGGAACGATGTCGGTGGAAGCGTAGGACTTGACCTTGAAATCGTACTTCTTGTTCAGTGCATGGTACAGGGAGTTACCGACAAACTCGCTGGTGCCGGCGCCGGTCAGAACGATATCAAAATCAGGGGCAGTCACAACCTTGTCGAGGAACTTCTGCAGCTCGTCCTTGCAGGAAGCCAGCTGTGCACAGGTCTTGCGCCAGGTGGCAGGCTGCTGGTAGATTTCGTGGATGGTAAAAGTAGAGAAGGATTCCTTCATCTGCTCTTCGCTGTAGTTGAAAATGCTCATAATATCAGTGTACCTCCCATTTGATTTTATCGATTTTCATTATATATTATCGTTTAAATAAATACAAGAGAGAAAACTAAAAGCAATAACATTTGGCTTAAAAACTACAAATCATTTTTTTGACAATTCTTTGGTTTCTTTGTATAATAGAATAAAAAACAAAGGAGGCATTTCACCATGATTATTCAGAGTAAAAAAGTATGGATCGCCGACCAGTTCATCCCCGCGCAGGTGGAGATGGAAGGCGGCAAATTTGTAAGCATTATGCCCTACGGTTCCAAGACCGTGGATGTGGACTACGGCGACAAGCGGATCATCCCCGGCATGATCGATGTTCACTGCCACGGCGCCTACGAATTCGATACCAACTATGCCGAAGAAGCGGGTCTGCGCAACTGGTCAAAGAATATTGTCTCCGAGGGTGTCACCGCGTTTCTTGCCACCACCATCACCCAGAGCGAGGAAGTTCTGACCAAGGCTGTTGCCAATGTGGCAAAGGTCATGGAAGAAGGCTATGAGGGCGCGGAGATTCTGGGCATCCACTTTGAAGGCCCTTATCTGGACATGAAGTATAAGGGCGCGCAGCCGGAAGAGCACATCGCCAAACCCACCATCGAGCAGTTTGAGCGTTTTCAGGCTGCCGCCAAGGGCAATATCCGTTATGTGACCATGGCCACCGAAACTGATGAGGACTTTGCCCTGACCCGTTACCTGGCAGACCGGGGCATCGTGGTCAGCATCGGCCACAGCGCCGCCACCTACGAGCAGGCCTGCATGGCTTATGCCAACGGCGCCAGATGCCTGACCCATGTCTACAACGGCATGACGCCCTTCAACCACCGCGCCAACGGTCTGGTGGGTGCTGCGTTCCGTCTGCGCACCATGTACGGCGAAGTCATCTGCGACGGCAATCACTCCACCACCGCGGCACTGAATATGTATTTCATGAGCAAGGGCCCCGACTACTCCATCATGGTCTCCGATGCCCTGATGGCAAAGGGCACCCCCATCGGAAGCCGTCACATCTTCGGCGGCAATGAGATTCTGATCTACCCCGACGGCAGCGCCCATCTGACCAAGATCGACACCCTGGCAGGCTCCACCCTGCGGCTGAATCAGGGTCTGCGGATTCTGATCGAGGAGGCGCTGGTGCCTGTGAACTATGCCATCAACGCCTGCACCCTGAACCCGGCAAACTGCCTGGGCATTGCCGATCGCAAGGGCTCCATCCGCGTTGGCCGCGATGCGGATCTGGTGGTTCTCGATACCGATTACTCCGTCATTCAGACCTACTGCATGGGTCAGCCCCAGCTGTGATTCACAACCAATTTTTACATAAATTTCAGGAGGACGATCATGAAACATCCGCTTCAAGTAATGATGGAACAGCGCCGTGCCGGCATTCGCTGCGGCATCCCTTCCTATTGCACCGCCAATGAGCTGGCACTGGAAATCGCCCTGCGCCGCGCAAAGGAGCTGGGCCGCCCCGTTCTGATCGAAGCCACCGCCAATCAGGTCAACCAGTTCGGCGGCTACACCGGCATGATGCCCAGGGATTTCTATCAGATGGTGCTGAAAATGGCACAGGCCATCGACCTGCCCGAGAATATGATCATTCTGGCCGGCGACCATCTGGGCCCCCTGACCTGGCAGAAGCTGCCCGAAAGCGAAGCCATGGCAAACTCCTATGAGCTGGTCTACCAGTATGCCCGTGCCGGCTTTACCAAGATCCATCTGGATACTTCCATGAAGGTTGCGGACGATCCCGAAGGACTGCTTTCCACCGAAACCATCGCCCGCCGCGGCGCTGCGCTGTACAAGGCAGCCATGAAGGGCTATGAGGAGCTGAAGGCCGAAAAGCCTGATGCCATCCGCCCCGTCTTTATCATCGGCAGTGAGGTGCCCATTCCCGGCGGCGCCACGGAAGCGGAGGACACGCTGGCTGTGACCAAGCCCGAGGCATTTCTGGACACCGTCAACACCTATACCCGCGTCTGGACAGAAGAAGGCGTGGGCGAGGGCATGAAGGATGTCATCGCAGTGGTCGTTCAGCCCGGTGTGGAGTTTGGCGATGAGCAGGTGTTCGACTACAATTCCGAGGCGGCAAAGGAGCTGTGCGCCATGCTGAAGGAGTACCCCGACTTCTGCTTCGAAGGCCACTCCACCGACTATCAGACCCCCAAGTGCCTGTACGATATGGTTACCGACGGCATCGCCATTCTGAAGGTGGGCCCCGCCCTGACCTTTGGCCTGCGGGAGGCACTGTTTGCCCTGAGCAAGATGGAAGAGGAGCTGGTGCCCGAAGCAGAGCGTGCCAACTTCATCGCCAAGCTGGAGGAGGTCATGCTGGCCAATCCCGCAAACTGGGCAAAGCACTATCATGGCGATGAGCATCAGCTGGCATTGTGCCGCAAGTACAGCTATTCCGACCGGGCCCGTTACTACATCGGCCAGAGCGAGGTTGTGGCGTGCATGAACAAGCTCTTTGAGAACCTGCGCAAGTATCCCATCCCCATGAATATGCTGCATCAGTACATGCCCCAGAGCTACAACAAGGTGCGCAGCGGCCAGCTGAAGCTGGATCCCAGAGAGCTGGCCATGGACGGTGTTGCCCAGTTCATGCTGGACTACGAGCAGGCAGTGTAAGGAAAACCGAATCATGGAGTTTATGACCGTGTTGAAGTATGCGGTGATGATCATTGAGACCGGCGCGCTGATTGGCGCACTGACCTTTCTGAGCAGAGCCTTCAAGGAACGGCAGAACGCAATGGAGCGGAAAAAGCTCACCATTCAGGGTGCGATCTATGCCGCCGTATTTGTGATTCTGAATCTCCTGCGCAACGCATACCTGATGTAAAAAAGAGCCGCAAACGGGTTTCTCGTTTGCGGCTTTTGAAATATCGGAGGTCAGCTCTGACGGTAACCGTCCAGAAAATTGCCGAGGCGGATCATGGCTGCGCGAAGCTGCTCTGCCTCCGGCAGCATCACCAGACGGAAGTGATCGGGGACGGTCCAGTCGAAGCCGCTGCCGGGCACCACCAGAATGTGGGTTGCCCGCAGAAGATCGGCGGCAAATTTTCTGTCATCGGTGATGCCGAATTTCTTCGCATCCAGCCGGGGGAACAGGTAAAAGGCGGCAACGTTCTTTACATAGGAGATGCCGTCGATGGTATCGAGGACTTCCAGAGTGGCAGCGCGCTGCTTGAAGTACCGGCCGTCGGGACACACCATGGAGCGGGGCGTTTCCATATCCTCCAGTGCTGCGGGAATCACAAG
The DNA here is from genome assembly GCA_029098045.1 of Bacillota bacterium. Lineage (GTDB taxonomy): Bacteria > Bacillota > Clostridia > Oscillospirales > Oscillospiraceae > Faecousia. The sequence continues at coordinate 1,613 of JAQXNO010000089.1, read as the reverse complement.
CTGCGCCAGCGCGTTGGAGCAAAGACGCATGGAGGTCAGCTGCACAATGCCTCTGCGGTAGTCTTCCGTGTTGGCTCTGGGGCCGCTGATGGCCATCCAGCCGCAGCGGTAGCCGCACAGACTGTGGGACTTGCTCAGTCCGTTCATGGTCACCACGGTGAGATCGGGGGCAAGGGAGGCGGAGGAGACGTGCTCCAAACCGTCCATCACCAGCCGGTCATAGATTTCATCGGAGAACACGATCAGATCATGCTCCCGGGCCACCTGCAGCATATCCCGCAGCACCTGGGTGTCATAGAGGACGCCGGTAGGGTTGTTGGGATTGATGATGACCATTGCGCGGGTTCTGGAGGTTACCTTCCTGCGCAGATCCTGCACATCGGGATTCCAGCCGGAAGCCTCATCACAGCGGTAGTACACCGGCTTTGCGCCTGCCAGCAGGATGGTGTTGCTCCACAGGGAGTAGTTGGGGGTGGGAATCAGAACCTCGTCGCCGGGATTCAGCAGGGGCATCAGGGCGAAGTTCACCACCTCGCTGACACCGTTTCCAATGAAAATATCATCGGGATGTACGCCTTCCATGCCTTTGCTGCGGCAGTAGCGGGCAATGGCCTCCCGGGCCTCCGGCATACCCTGAAAATCGCAGTAGGGAACGGCGGCGGCTTCCCTGCCTTCCACGGCACGGCGGATGCTCTCGGGCAGGGGCATGCCAAAGGCGGCGGGATTGCCGGTGTTCAGCTTCAGCACCTCAATGCCCTGTGCCTGCATCCGCATGGCCTCGTGATATAATGCTCCGCGAATGTCGGAGTGAACATTTTCCATTCTGTCAGCCAGCTGGATCATGACGGTATTCGTCCTTTCTGTCTGTCGGTCGTAATGAATATTCTACCACAGAATACCTGATTTGGAAAGAGGAAAAATGCAAAAGACACCAACAAACTGTGGCGATACCCTTTTTCAGCTGTGATGAGCACCGCTGCAAACACATCCACGAAACGGGCTCTTGGCTCTCCCTATGGGAGAGCTGTCACCGAAGGTGACTTAAGAGGGCATCGGGGGCTTGTTACCCTCTCAGGCGGCTAATCGCCGCCAGCTCCCCCAGAGGGGGAGCCAAGGCGTGGACGTGGTGCAGTGCGGATTCGCCCGGGCTTGTTGCTTTTCGAGGTGCGCGCTGCCCGGGCATCCGGAAGTCGCTCCGTAATGGACACGGCCATGAAACCAACTCAAATTGGCGATGATACAAACCCGTGTGCGGTCTGGGATGGCGAACGCTAAGGCCAAGGGCAAGCAGATCGGCAGACCGCAGGTGACAGCCGACGATGTTCCTTCTGGATTTCTCCGTCACTATCCCGCCTACAAGAGCGGACACCTCAATATCAGCGAATTGGCAAGAGTTTGCGATTTGAGCAGGACGACGATTTATAAATATATTGACCTTTTGGAAGGGTAAAAATGGAGCGGGCATCAATGTCCGCTCCGATGCTTTGTGTAAAATTACTTAGTTTTCCTGATTTTGACTTTGTGTATAGCAAATATCATCGTAACAAGTTTGCAACACATATTCGCCGTCCACAGTAATACCAAGTCTAAATTTATCCGCTACATATAATCCT
>JAQXNO010000088.1 GCA_029098045.1 Bacillota bacterium | reverse complement strand
GATAACGGTGCCCATGTACTCATCGGGAACCGTGACGGAAACCTTCATGATGGGCTCCAGAACCGTGGGGTTGGCCTTCCGGCAGGCTTCCTTGAATGCCATGGAACCGGCAATCTTAAATGCCATTTCGGAGGAGTCCACTTCGTGATAGGAGCCGTCGAGCAGGGTGACCTTCACGTCAACCACGGGATAGCCGGCCATAACGCCTGCTTCCATAGCGCCCTGAATACCGGCGTCGACTGCGGGGATATATTCCTTGGGAATTGCACCGCCCACAACGGCGTTGATGAACTCGTAACCCTTGCCGGGCTCGTTGGGCTCCACGCGGATCTTGACGTGACCGTACTGGCCCTTACCGCCGGACTGACGTGCGTACTTGGTATCCTGCTCCACTTCCTTGCGGATGGTTTCCTTATAGGAGACCTGGGGAGCGCCAACGTTGGCTTCCACCTTGAACTCACGCAGCAGACGGTCCACAATGATTTCCAGATGCAGCTCGCCCATGCCGGCGATGATGGTCTGACCGGTTTCCTTGTTGGTGTAGGTGCGGAAGGTGGGGTCCTCTTCTGCCAGCTTGGAAAGGGCGATGCCCATCTTTTCCTGACCGGCCTTGGTCTTGGGCTCGATGGCGACCTCGATAACAGGCTCGGGGAACACCATGGATTCCAGAATGATGGGATGCTCCTCGTCACACAGGGTATCACCGGTGGTGGTATTCTTGACACCCACAACGGCGGCAATGTCGCCGGAGTAGACGATGTCCAGATCCTCGCGGTGATTTGCGTGCATCTGCAGGATACGACCCATACGCTCGGTCTTGCCCTTGGTGCAGTTCAGAACGGTCGTGCCCTTTTCCAGAACGCCGGAGTAGACGCGGAAGTAGCACAGCTTACCCACGTAGGGGTCGGTTGCGATCTTGAATGCCAGAGCGGAGAACGGAGCTTCATCGGAAGCGGGACGGAAGTCCTCTTCCTCGGTAGCGGGGTTGATGCCCTTGATTCCCTTCTTATCCAGGGGGCTGGGCATATAGTCGACGACAGCGTCCAGAACCTGCTGCACGCCCTTGTTCTTGTAAGAGGTGCCGCAGACAACGGGAACCATATCGTTGGCGATGGTGGCCTTGCGGATGACTGCCTTGATCATGTCGACGGGGACTTCCTCGCCTTCCAGATACATCATGGCGATGTCATCGTCGAAGCTGGAGACAGCGTCCATCAGCTTCTCACGGTACTCTTCCGCCAGATCCATCATGTCCTCGGGGATCTCCTCGGTGCGCACATCGACGCCCTTGTCATCATAGAAGACGTTTGCCTTCATGGTGATCAGGTCGATGTTGCCCTTGAAGAAGGTCTCGGAGCCGATGGGCAGCTGGATGGGTACTGCGTTGCACTTCAGCCGCTCGTCGATCATCTCGAGCACGCGGTAGAAGTCCGCGCCCATGATGTCCATCTTGTTGACGTAGATCATACGGGGGACCTTGTACTCGTCGGCCTGACGCCAGACGGTCTCGGTCTGGGGCTCGACACCACCCTTTGCGCACAGAACGGTGACTGCACCGTCCAGAACACGCAGGGAACGCTCGACTTCAACGGTGAAGTCAACGTGGCCCGGGGTGTCAATGATATTCAGTCTGCAGCCCTTCCAGAAACAGGTGGTCGCTGCGGAAGTGATGGTAATACCACGCTCCTGCTCCTGAACCATCCAGTCCATGGTAGCGGAGCCATCATGGGTCTCACCGATCTTGTAGTTCTTGCCGGTGTAGAACAGGATGCGTTCGGTGGTGGTGGTCTTACCGGCATCGATGTGGGCCATGATGCCGAAGTTTCTGGTATTTTCCAGAGAATACTGTCTTGCCATTTGTAATACCTCTTTGGTGGATTACCAACGGAAGTGTGCGAAGGCCTTGTTGGCTTCAGCCATCTTGTGAACATCGTCACGCTTCTTGACAGATGCGCCGGTGCCGTTCGCGGCATCCAGGATCTCGGCTGCCAGACGTTCCTTCATGGTGTTCTCGCTGCGGCCGCGGCTGTAAGTGGTCAGCCAGCGCAGACCCAGGGTCTGACGGCGGTCGGGGCGAACTTCGATGGGCACCTGATAGGTTGCACCGCCGACGCGGCGAGCCTTCAGCTCCACTGCGGGCATGATGTTTTCCATTGCCTGCTGGAAGACTTCCAGGCCGTTCTTGCCGGTCTTGTTCTCGACAATTTCAAATGCACCATAGACGACTTTCTGGGCAACACCCTTCTTGCCATCCAGCATGATGCTGTTAACGAGCTTTGTAACCAGAACGGAATTGTAATTAGGATCCGGGAGGACCTCTCTCTTGGGAACATTACCTCTTCTGGGCACTTTGCTTCCCTCCTTCATAAAATAATGATTTCATCGGTACTCGAAAGTGTAACTTTCGTTGTGCCTGGTCAAGAGGTTTCATCTATATAAAACCACATGACAAGGCCGTTTTTGCCTTGCGAAAGGGCAGGAATGATTCAAAACAGTTGGGCAGGTCAAAAATTACTTCTTCTTGCCGGCCTTGGGACGCTTTGCGCCGTACTTGGAACGGGACTGCATCCGGTTCTGCACGCCCTGGGTATCCAGAGTGCCGCGAATGATGTGGTAACGAACGCCGGGCAGGTCCT
>JAQXNO010000087.1 GCA_029098045.1 Bacillota bacterium | reverse complement strand
AGATGGGCGCGCTCTTTTGCCTTGCGCAGGTCATATTCGGTTCTGCGCCTGAGCACTTCCATCTGGAATGCCAGATACTCGTCGATGATCTGCCGCAGGGACAGGATTTTGGGCTGCTTCTGGTTGTCCACCAGTGCCAGCATGATGATGCCGAAGCTGCTCTGCAGCGCCGTCTGCTTGAAGAGGGTATTGAGCACCACCTGAGGGTTGGCGTCCTTCTTCAGCTCGATGACCATGCGCATACCGTTGCGGTCAGTCTCGTCCCGCAGGTCGGAGATGCCGTCGATGCGCTTGTCCTTCACCTGATCGGCAATATTGCGGATGAGCTGGCGCTTGTTGACCTGATAGGGCAGCTCCGTGACGATGATGCGCATTCTGTCCTTGCCGAATTCCTCAAATTCGGTGCGGGCACGCACCACCACCTTGCCCCGGCCGGTGGCATAGGCGGCGCGGATGCCGCTGTGACCCATGATGATGCCGCCGGTGGGAAAATCCGGGCCGGAGATGTGCTCCATCAGATCCGCCATGGTGCATTCGGGATCGTCAATCACCGCCACGCAGGCATTGATGACCTCCGCCAGATTGTGGGGCGGGATGTTGGTGGCCATGCCCACCGCGATGCCGGAGGAGCCGTTGACCAGCAGATTGGGGAACCGGGAGGGCAGCACCCGGGGCTCCTTGCGGGTCTCGTCGAAGTTGGGGTCCCAGTCCACGGTCTCCTTGTCGATATCCCGGAGCATTTCGTTGGAAAGCTTTGAAAGTCTTGCCTCCGTATAACGGTAGGCTGCCGGGGGGTCGCCGTCCACGGAGCCGAAGTTGCCGTGGCCGTCCACCAGCATATAGCGCATGGAGAAGTTCTGGGCAAGGCGCACCATGGCATCGTAAACCGACGCGTCACCGTGGGGATGGTATTTGCCCAGCACGTCACCGACGCAGGTGGCGGACTTTTTGAAGGGCTTGTCAGAAGTCAGACCGCTCTCGTACATGGTGTACAGAATCCGGCGGTGGACGGGCTTCAGACCGTCGCGCACATCCGGCAGGGCGCGTCCGACGATGACGCTCATGGCGTATTCAATATAGGATTTCTCCATTTCGTCGATCAGATTGCTCTCGGTGATGTGCTGATCGGGGAACAGAATATCCTCTGGCTTGTAGCTGCGATTATGTGCCAAAACGCGTCACCTCCTTAAATATCAATATTGATGGCATACTTGGCGTTATGCTCGATCCATTCTTTCCGGGGCTCCACCTGTTCGCCCATGAGAATGGTGAAAATTTCGTCTGCCCGTCTGGCATCCTCCAGGGTGATGCGGCGCAGGGTTCTCTTTTCCGGGTCCATGGTGGTTTCCCACAGCTCGTGGGGGTCCATTTCGCCAAGGCCCTTAAAGCGGCTGATGTCCACCTTGGCATTGCTCTCGCCACGCATCTGGGCGGAAACCAAATCCCGCTCCTCGTCGGAGTAGGCGACCCGTTCCGTCTTGCCCCGCTTGAGCTTGTAAAGGGGCGGCACCGCAGAGTACACATAGCCGTGCTCGATCAGCGGGCGCATATAGCGGAAGAAGAAGGTCAGCAGCAGGGTGCGGATATGAGCGCCGTCCACGTCCGCATCGGACATGATGACCACCTTGTGGTAGCGCAGCTTCTCAATGTCGAATTCCTCGCCGATGCCGGCGCCCAGGGCCACGATCAGGGGATACAGCTTGTCGTTGCCGTAGATTTTGTCGGCTCTTGCCTTTTCCACGTTGAGCATCTTGCCCCACATGGCCAGAATCGCCTGGAATCGGGAGTCACGACCCTGAATGGCAGAGCCCGCCGCGGAGTCGCCCTCCACGATGTAAATTTCGCACAGGGAGGGGTTCCGCTCGTTGCAGTCCTGCAGCTTGTCGGGCATCTGGCCGGATTCCAGACCGGTCTTGCGGCGGATGGATTCCCGTGCCTTTCTGGCCGCTTCCCGGGCCCGGTTGGCCATCATGGCCTTTTCAAGAATTGCCTTGGCGGTCTGGGGGTTCTCCTCGAAGTAGGTAGTCAGCTGATCATTTACGATCTGGTCAACCAATGTGCGGATATAGGCATTGCCCAGCTTTGCCTTGGTCTGCCCTTCAAACTGGGCATCGGTCAGCTTCACGGAGATGATGGCGGTGATGCCCTCCCGGCAGTCCTCGCCGGAGACCTTGTCGTCGCCCTTGATGATGCCGGTTTTGGTGCCGTAGCTGTTGAGCACACGGGTCAGCGCGGTCTTGAAGCCGGTTTCGTGCATGCCGCCCTCGGGGGTGTTGACCTCGTTGGCAAACGACAGCATGAATTCGTTGAAGCCGTCGTTGTACTGGACGGCGATCTCCGCGGAGGCGTCCCCCTTCATGCCGGACATATAGATCACGTCCTGATGCAGCGGCGTCTTGTTGCGGTTGCACCAGTTGGCAAACTCCCGGATGCCGCCCTCGTAGCACATGGTGTCGGAAACCGGCTCGTCGCCCCGGTTGTCGGTGATGGAAATCTTCAGACCGGCGGTGAGGAATGCCTTCTCCCGCATCCGGGTATGCAGAATTTCGTAGTCATACTCGGTGGTATCAAACATCTCGGGGTCGGGCTGGAAGGTGACCTCGGTGCCGGTTTTATCGCTCCTGCCCACGATGGTCATCTCCTGGGTGATGTTGCCCCGGGCGAATTTCATCTCATAGATATTCCCGTTTTTGTGAACCCTTACAGTCAGCCACTGGGACAGGGCGTTGACCACGGAGGCGCCCACGCCGTGCAGACCGCCGGATACCTTGTAGCCGCCGCCGCCGAACTTGCCGCCTGCGTGGAGCACGGTGTACACCACTTCCAGCGCCGGCCTGCCGGTCTGCGCCTGAATGTCCACGGGGATGCCGCGTCCGTCGTCGGTGACCGTGATGGAGTTGCCGGGGTTGATGGTCACGGTGATATTCTTACAGTAGCCTGCCAGTGCCTCGTCGATGGAGTTATCCACGATTTCGTACACCAGATGGTGCAGACCACTGGAGGAGGTGGAACCGATATACATACCGGGGCGCTTGCGGACGGCTTCCAGACCTTCCAGAACCTGAATCTGCTCCGCGCCGTATTCCTGTGTTACTTTTGTTTCATCGGACATAATGTTACTCCTGTCTTATACGCGTATTTCACCAGCAAGCCGTATCCGGCCAGCTGCGGGCGGGGATGCCCCCGCGGGCAATTCGTTACGGACTGCATCCGACAAATAGCTGCCCTTCGCCGCTCGACCCCGAACTGCGTACCGCATTTTTGTAGGGGGCGATGTCGAAGGCAGTTACGAACCGGGTGAGCCCAATGGCGTAACGATACCTTCCGGCCTTTCAGGCTCGCATTGTCAGCGGCGACACGCCGCCCCTCTCAGGCGGCTGATCGCCGCCAGCTCTCCCAAAGGGAGAGCCAAGGGCGCTGCCGCGCCAGAGGGTTTATCGACACGCTGGGCGCTCCCTTTGGGAGCGCTGTCAGCGAAGCTGACAAACTTGGCTCTCCCTATGGGAGAGCTGTCACCGCAGGTGACTGAGAGGGCATCGGGGGCTGGTTACCCTCTCAGGCGGCTGATCGCCGCCAGCTCCCCCAGAGGGGGAGCCAAGGGCGCTGCCGCGCCGGGCGGGGATGCCCCCGCGGGCGATTCGAGCCTGAAAGGCCGGATATAATCGTTACACCAATGGGCTCACCCGGTTCGTGACCGCCCCCTACGCTTCACTTCTTCACTATTCACTCTTCACTCTTCACTATTCACGCTTCCCCCCATTGCGTAGTGAATAAGGGAAAGACGCGCCGGGGCATCCCCGCCCCTCTCAGGCGACTGATCGCCGCCAGCTCCCCCAACGGGGGAGCCAACAGCGCTGCCTATATCAAACCGCACCTTTCGCATTCTGGTTATTCACTATTCACTCTGCACTATTATTGAGAACCGATTTTTGGTAGTGAGTAGGTTAGGATGCGCGGAGGAAGTCGTTCCGTGGCCAGCGTATCACAGCAGTAATAAGCATTTGAGGGCTGGTTTCGCTTCATTTCAGCGCGGCCAGCCCTCATTTTTCGTTTTCAGAAGAAATTCCCAAAAAATGTATCGCACAGATTTTGAAACATAGGATTGTGTATGGTCACAGCACCCGAGTGGATGCCGGAAACACGTTTTGCCAGATTGATGTTTTCCTGCGCAGATCACGTTATCGTTTCCTGAAATACAGCACAAACTGCATCACTGCATTCAAGGCACTAACAGCAAAGCAAAATCCAAAAAGCGCGGTTGCAGCATCATGTGTACTGTATGCCA
>JAQXNO010000086.1 GCA_029098045.1 Bacillota bacterium | reverse complement strand
GTATCCGTTGAGGTTACCCTGTAACACCCAAACCCATATAAAAATGCGAGACGTGCCGGAAAAATCCGGCACGTCTTTTTTTCGTTTCAAATTGTACCCTCTCAGTCACCTGCGGTGACAGCTCTCCCAAAGGGAGAGCTGGCGGCGATCAGCCGCCTGAGAGGGTAACCAGCCCCCGATGCCCTCTCAGTCACCTGCGGTGACAGCTCCCCCAGAGGGGGAGCCAAGGGCGCTGCCGCGCCGGGCGGGGCGCCCCCTACGCTTCACTTCTTCACTATTCACTCTTCACTATTCACTACGCAATGGGGGAGCCAAGGGCGCTGCCGCGCCGGCGGGGTACCGCCGCCCCTACGCTTTACCTATTCACTATTCACTCTTCACTCTTCACTACGCAATGGGGGAGCCAAGGGCGCTGCCGCGCCGGGCGGGGTGCCCCCGCTGGCAATTCGAGCCTGACAGGCCGGCAATGGTTGTGACACCAATGGGCACTCCCGATTCGTGACTGCGTTCGGCATCCACTGCCGCCCCTACGCTTTACCTATTCACTATTCACTCTTCACTATTCACTACGCAATGGGGGAAGCCAAGGGCGCGGCGATCAACCGGCGTCCGGCAAAATCAAATCCTGCGCGTAGGCGGTGTCGACGGTGCCGCCCAGAGCTTCGCCGATGTACAGCGCCACGATGTCGCGGGTCTTGAGCCCGCCGAAGGTGCTCAGCTGCACATAGTCTTCCCCGGCTTCCTTGATGGCGCCGAAGGTGTAGTAGGTGTCGTTGCCGTTCAGCAGGAAATTGTCCGCGATGATGGCGTAGGTGGCGTTCTCGTCAAAGGCTTCGCCGCCCACGGAGGTGACGGTCACCCGGCGGATGGAGCTTGCCTTGAAGAAGTCGCCGTATGCCTCCCCCGCATCATACGCCGCGGCGGTGTCCACGGTGTACACGATGCCCGCGGTCTGTGCCCAGCCGGGGCAATCCGCACACTGGGTCGCCGCTTCCAGCGTCTCCAGCAGCTGCGCGCCGGTCACATAGACGATGCCCACGCCCATGGGAGAGAAGGGCAGCGCGTTCAGCAGATCCACCTCGGTGATGTCGCCGTCATAGAGGAACTGATCGCAGTTGCCGCCGTTCTGAATGGCCGCCACGGGAACGTCACGCAGACCCTCCGCCTTGTTTTCGGCGTACCACAGCAGCGCGTCGGCGGTCAGCTTGCCCAGATTGGTCTGCCCGTTCCGGTTGGCGCGGTCGGAGCCGTCCAGAATGACCTGGCTGGTGCCAACCACGGGAGCGGTTTGCGCAGCTTCAATCAGCGCCTCCACCTGCGCGTCGGTGCCGGTCATGTCCACGGCTTCCGCGGTAATTGCCTTGGTGGTGTTGTCGATTACATAGGCGCCGGTCACCGGCTGCCCGCCCACAGGCGCTTCAATGACGATATCGCCCTGGCCGCTGCCCAGCGCCACCAGAATGTCGCATTCCGGCGCGCTGACGGTGCCGAAGCTGTAGCCGTCCAGATACCCGTCCTGAATGAAATCGGTCACGCTTTCCGGGACGGCGGACACAAAGCCCACCTTCAGGCTGTCGCCCAGCACGGCGTTGGGCGCAAAGGCATAGTAGCCGGTGGCATCATCGCCGGCGGTCAGATTGGAGCAGACCACCGCAAAGGAGGCGGGGTCCTTGGCTTCCCGGTTGCCCATCACCGCCTCGTCGGCCCGGGGGGAGTTTCGCCGGTACTCCAGCGCCGGCGTCCCCTGAAGCAGCTCCGCCTGGGTGAAGTATCTGGTCAGGTTGGCGTGGTAGACGTTGCCGGTGGTGGCCCCGCCGTAGACGAACTCATAAAGACCCATGGCAGCCACGTCGTAACCGGCGGCATCCATCAGATTGCAGACGGTCAGACCGCGGTCGGAGTTTGCGTAGGCGGTGCCCTGCAGGTAGTTGCCCGCGTCCACCAGATACACGGCGGCGCCCTTTTCCTCATAGGCAGCCCTGGCCGCGGCGATCCGGGCATAAACTTCCACATTGCCCCGGACGTTGCCGGTGTAGAGAATCACGGTGGAATTGGCGTAGTCCACCGCAGCATCGGTGGGCGTTTGCGCAGCATCGGTGGGCGTGCCGGTTTCCTGCGCCCCGCTGCCGCAGGCGGCAAGGGACAGTGCCATGGCCATCGCCAGCACCAGAGAAAGAAGCTTCTTCATTGGGATTTCCTCACTTTCATTTTGTCAACAGCTTTATTATAGTGGAAAAGCCCGAAAGCGCAAGCCCCCATGGGGGTTATTTCTGTCCCGGCGCTGCCGCAGATGGTACATCGGTAAAAACAGCCATATCCGGCGGTTTCGGATATGGCTGTTTTTTATGGTTCGATGTCAAGCTCGCCGGCAACGGCGTTCAGATCCAGCCGGTCGTAATACGACGGATAGCACACGCAGGCAAGGCGCAGCTTCCAGTAAAGCTGCCGGCTTTCCGTGCCCTGCACCGCCTCCGTGGGAAAGACATACACCCGGGCATCCGGGAAGCGGCGCTCCATGGCGGCCTTCACAGCCGGGACGGTAGCCATATCCTCCGCCAGCTTGACGATGACGTCCGGCTTTTTGTCCTTCACCCAGTCATCGGTGATCGGAGCATCCTCCTGCCCGGCGATGTTCCGCACCCCCGCGTCGGCAAGCAGCGGGGCATATGCCATGCTCACCCGGTCAGCCTCCAGCTCCAGATACACCGCCACCTCCTGACAGTCGAAGATCTTCTGCGTGGTGTTGCGCAGCACGAAGCTCCAATAGTCCACGGGGCTGTACTCCCAGTGGGCATATACGGTCTGGTCATCGGTCAGGGTAACCATCTGGGCAGGCAGGATCGGCACGCCCCCCTCCGGCTCCGTAAACCACCCCAGAAACACATAGCCGCTGCGCAGCGGCTCCGGAAGCTGCCCGTACACATCCCCGGAACAGACGGTTTTTTGGGCGCTGTAGGGGGAGATCCGCCCGCCGCCCGGATCAAAGGTCACCACAAATTCCGTTCGGGTGGTCCAGTGGGCATAGAGGGTGTGGTCGCCGTCCTCCAGCACAACGGTGACCGGGTGTACCGGCTCGCCCCCCTCCGGGTTCAGAAACCAGCCCTGAAAGGACTGTCCGGTGTATGTGGGCGTGGGCAGAACGCCGTACACGCCGCCGGTTCGGACGGTGACGGAAGCGGTGCCGCATTGCCCGCCCATGGCATCCAGCGTCACGGTGAGCTTCTCCCCGGCACGGGCATCCGCCGCCTGCTCCACCGTTTCGCCCCCTTCGGCGGCGATGGTTTCATCCACCCGCGCCCCGTCGGGATCGATTTCGGTTTTGCGCTCCGCCGGGTCGGGCTTCCGGGAGGCATCCGGCACCTGCTGCCCCTGCTCATCCATGGCAGCAGGCACGGGCTGAAAGACGGTTTCCGACACCGCGTCGCCCGCGTCCGCCACGATTCTGCGGCGGCAGCCGGTCATGGTCAGCAAAAGCACAGCTGCCAGAAACGGTAACATCACTTTCTTCATGTCCTGCCTCCTCACAGACAGACCCGGTATCGGATCGCCAGCCGCTTTTTCCGATCCGCCTCCTGCCAGACCTGCTGGGCGGTCTGCTTCATGTAGGCGTGCATCGCCTCCCGCTGCGCCCGGGTCATGGTGTGGCCAGAGTAGGCGGCCTCCTGCCAGATGGCATAGACCTCCGGGGGAATTTCCCTGTCTTCAGCCCCCAGCGCCCGCCACCTGCGGGCGTACAGGTACATGGCGCGGATGGCCGCCGCGTGATCCGGGTCGTCAAAGCCCGCCCTTGCCAGGGCGCGCTTTTTTTCCGCCCGGTCTTTGATGACAGCGGGAATGAACAGCAGTGCCAACGCCAGCGCCGACAGAAGGAAAAACAGAATGCTGCGCATGGCTTCCCGCACACCGTGGTCGGGCTGCTCCCGCTGCGTCCGGGGCGGCGGTACGATCTCCGGCTCCGGCACCTGGGTGGGAACCGGGGTCTGCTCCCGGTGCACCGGCGCGGCGGCAAGCACATCCCGCAGGTGGTCATCCAGCGACGACACCGCTTCGTTGGGCTCCGGCAAAAGCCCGGTCATGGCAAGGGCAATGGCAGCCGCGAGAACCGCCACAAGCAGGCCGTGCAGCCACCGCTGCTGTCCCGGCAGGGCGCTCCAGAGGGCGGCAACGGCCAGCGCCGTGAGCCAGGCAGTGCCGGGTGTCACCCCAAAATAGGCCATGGCCAGCAGATGCAGGGCGCAGAGCACCCCGCTGACCCTGTTTCCCCACAGGGCGCAGAGGCTGCCGGCAAGCACGGACAGCCACAGCACCGCCTCCACGGGGCTGCCGCCCGAAGCTTCAAAATAATCGTATTCATAGCTCTGCATCTGGGCGCTGCGCAAAAAAATCCGGTTTGCCAGCAGCCTGCAGCCGTCCAGAACCGGCGCAAAGCGCAGCAGCAGCCAGGCGGCAAGGATGCCCCACAGCACATACTGCACCCTGCGGTGCCCTGTTCTTGGAAGCAGCGGCAGGATCACACCCGCCAGCGCGGCGGGCAGCAGCCGGAGCCAGTCAAGGGTTGCCAGCGCCGTGCAGAGAATCACCCCCAGAAACAGGGCGGAAGACAGATTGTCGAGGCTCCGGCGGGAGCTTGTGCATTTGATTTCCATCCTCACACCTCCAGCCGGCACAAATCCGCAGCGCAGCGATCCGCATCGAAGGTCAGCACATGGGTGCCGTCCCCCTGCAGACCCTCGGCAATGCCCTCCCGGCGGGGGATCAGAAGGCTGACCCGGTTGCCGTTATAGAGCGCCCGGACACCGGCGGGAATCCGCGCGCCCACAAGCACCACATGGGCATAGGGACAGTGGGGAAAGCGCTCCGTAAACCGCAGCGCAACGGAAGATGCGGCATCGCCGGGGGGCAGCTCCAGCAGCTGCTCCAGCACCTGCCCGGCCTCCTCCGGCTCCGCCACGGAAAGCTGCCGCAGCTCGCCGATTCCGGCATCCCACCAGTAGATATGGTGCCGGATATTTTGGTTTGCCAGTGCCGCGGAAAGGGAGGCAAACACCTCCGTGACCGCGTCCGTCTCGTCCGGGGACGCATCGCCCGCGTTTTCCAGCAGCAGGGCGACGTCATGGACCACCGGCAGGCCGAATTCCCGCACCATGGTTCTGTCCGTCTTCTCCGACAGCTTCCAGTGGATGCTGCGGATGGGGTCCGCGGGCACATACTCCCGGATCCCAAAAATCTCGCCGGGATCACTGCCGGGCTTTCCGGCGCAATAGGCATCGCTGTCCGGCGCGGCCATGCCGCTTTGCTCCAGCAAAACGGACGGCTCGAACAAAACGGGCAGCACCGTGAAGGCGCAATCCGCCTTTGCCGTCAGCGGCCGCTGAAACAGGCCAAACAGGTCGCAGATCCGCACCTGCGCCACGGAAAACTCCACCCTGCCGCAGTGGGGGCAGTCCATGGCAAGGGTCACCTGCCTGCGCTGCTTCGGCAGCAGGCTCCATTCCAGCCGTCTTTCGGCGGTTTCCCCGGTGCGGATATTCTTGCAGCGGACGGTCAGGGACAGCCGGGGCAGGGGCAGCATGCCGGGGTTTGTGACGGTCAGAACCGCCTCTGCCTGTGCGCCCTTTTCCCGGGCGGCACACACGGACGCTTCCAGCTGCACCGCTTTGCAGGCCAGCGGCAGCAGCCCCAAAAGGGGAATCGCAACCACACACACCAGCACCGTGGCTGTGCCCGCGTTGTTTTCAAAGAGGAACAACATTGCGGACAGCAAAATCGCCCCCATCCAGATCAGTCGTTTACCCATGGTACGGCTCGTTCACTTCCTCCAGAAGCTGCTCCAGCACCGCCCGTGCCGTCAGGTGGGCGGCTGCGGCCTTCCGGCTGAGCAGAATCCGATGGGCGCACACATCTGTGAACACCTCCCGCACATCCTCCGGCACCACGAAATCCCGACCCCGCAGGTAGGCGCAGGCTCTTGCCATGCGGCTGACCGCCAGCGCGCCCCGGGGACTGATGCCCAGCTCCACCATGGGATGCGCCCGGGAGGCAATGCAGAGCCGGGTGATGTAGGCAAGGATCTCATCGTTCATGGTAATCGCGGCGGCTTCCCGCTGCATGGTCAGAATATCCGCGCAGGCAGCCACCTGCCGCAGGCGCTCCATGGGATTGGCGGTGGCACGGTCCCGGATCATATCCATCTGCGCTTCAAAGCTGGGATAGCCGATGGTCAGCCGCACCAGAAACCTGTCCAGCTGGGCATGGGGCAGCAGCTGGGTACCGGCAGCGCCCACATGGTTTTCCGTGGCGATGACCAGAAAGGGCTTTTGCAGGGGATAGACAGTCCCGTCCACCGTCACCTGCCGTTCCTCCATGGCCTCCAGCAGGGCGGACTGGGTCTTGGAGGAGGTGCGGTTGATTTCGTCGGCCAGCAGCAGATTGGCACGGTTCACCGCGCCGGGCATATAGCGGAAGCTGCCGGTATTCCGGTCGTACATGGAAAAGCCCACAATATCGCCGGGCAGCACATCCGGGGTGAACTGGACGCGTTGATAGGAAAGTCCCAGCGCCCTGCTCAGGGCAATCGCCAGCGTGGTCTTGCCCACACCGGGCACATCGTCCAGCAGCACATGGCCGTCCGCCAGAATCGCCATCAGTACCTTTTCCAACACATCCCGCTTGCCCAGAATGACCTTCTGAACCTCCGTCAGAATCGCCTCGATGATCGTGTGCATAAGCTTTCTCCCTCATTTTTGCGTTTTCAATATCATACTACATTTTTTGCGTTCTCACAACCCCCTGCAGGGGTTGCAAGTCCCGGGCAATTCGGGTAGAATGTCACCAGAACAAAAAAGAGGTGCGTTTATGAAAAAACTGTCATCCGTCCAAAAGGCTACCATCACCGCCATCTGCATCGCCCTGTGCTATGTGCTGCCGGTGGCGTTCCACGCGCTGGGGGCAGGCGCCTATTTCTCGCCCATGCACATCCCCGTGCTGCTGTGCGGTCTGGTCTGCGGGCCGGGCTACGGCGCGTTCTGCGGCATCGCGGGCCCTGTGATTTCCAGCACCACCGGCATGCCCGGCATCGCCCAGCTGCCGTACTTTCTGCCGGAGCTGATGACCTATGGCCTTGTGAGCGGCTGGATGCTGAAACTCGTGCGCACCAAAAGGACAATTGCGGATCTTTTCATTGCCATGGCTGCCGCCATGCTTCTGGGGCGCGTCGCCGGGGGCATCGCCCAGGCATTGACCGTCCGGCTGCTGGGCACCGGTGCGGTATTCAATGTGACGGTCTGGGTCACCGGCTATTTTGTCACGGCCATGCCCGGCATCATCTGCCATCTGGTGCTTGTGCCCTTTTTGTATCTGACGCTGGAAAAAGCCGGTATGATTCCGCGGCGCTACGCAAAAGAGCGCTGAAGCAGTTTGAACATAGCAAAAGCCACCGTTCACGGGAACGGTGGCTTTTTGATGTTGAAGGGTGTTCCGGCTATGCCGGCATCCGGCGCTCCCTCCGGGAGCGCTGTCACCGAAGGTGACAAACTTGAGCCGCCTGAGCGGGGCGGGGTGCCCCCGCGGGCAATGCGTTACGCACTGCATCCGACAAATGGCTGCCCTTCAACCCTCGACCCCGAACTGCGTACAGACCCTTGGCTCTCCCTATGGGAGAGCTGGCGGCGATCAGCCGCCTGAGAGGGTATTTCGGAAGCCTTCTGCGTGGTCGATGGTGCCGGTTCCTCCGGAGGGTGACTTTCTTGTCCCGGCAAGAAAGTCACCAAAGAAGCCGGCTGGGGAGGGTTTGAACGCGATTGCTCCCGCAATCGAGCCACCTCCCC
>JAQXNO010000085.1 GCA_029098045.1 Bacillota bacterium | reverse complement strand
CGGCTCACCCCCTCCTCCGCCACCAGCGGAATCCGGGTGAGAATCTGCTCTCCGGATCTGACGGTCAGCGTCCCCAGCCGCTGTCCCCTGCTCACCGGGGCGGTGACGCTTTCCTCCAGGGTGATTTCCGAGCTGACGGAGGAAAGCTGCCCCTTTTCGACCAGCAGCGATGCGGCATCCCCCGGCACCGCCCGGACGGCATCGGCCTTTCCCAGCACCACATTGACCGCGGCACCCTCCTGCAAAGAGGGGGTATACAGGGCGAAATTCGCAAAGCCGTAGTCCAGCATGGATTTGCAGGCGGCAAACCGGTTCTGACTGGTGTCCGCGCCCATGACCACCGCGATCAGCTCCATCCCCTCCCGCTGGGCAGAGGCCGACAGGCAGTACCCCGCGCCGCTGGTGAAGCCGGTTTTCAGCCCGGTACAGCCACTATAAAAGCGCACCATTTTATTGGTATTGGCAAGGCCGAAGGCCCCACCCCGAACCGTGTCCATCCAGATGGTGGTGTATTTTTTGATGTCCGGGTGATTTTTCAGAAGCTCCCGGCTCATGAGCGCAATGTCATAGGCAGAGGTTCTGTGTTTTTCTGCCTCCGGGGCATCGTCAAGCCCCGTGCAGTTGACGAAATTGGTGTCGTTCATGCCCAGCTCCCGGGCCCGGCTGTTCATCAGCGCCACAAAGGCCTCCTCGCTGCCGGCGATGTGCTCGGCCATGGCGCAGGCGCAGTCATTGGCGGAGGAAACGGCAATGGATTTGACCATATCGGAAACGGACATGGTCTCCCCCACCTTCAGATAGATCTGACTGCCGCCCTTGGCCGCCGCGGCTTCCGATGCGGTGACCGTATCGTCCCACTTGATTTTCCCGCTGTCGATGGCTTCCATGATCAGCAGCATGGTCATGACCTTGGTCACCGATGCCGGTGCCAGCGGCTCATGGGCATTGGCTTCATGGAGCACGGTGCCCGTCGCCACATCCATCAGCACCGCGCTTTTCCCCGCCACCTCCAGCCCCGCGGCCTGTGTCCGCAGGGGAAGGCATCCCAGCATCAAACAACCGATCACGATCAAAAGTCCTGCCCGTTTCATAGGAATCCCCCTCAGATTCGTATAGAATTTCGTGGTACAACCTATGCGCGGATCAGTGTGACTATGACAGAGAAAAAACGGCTCCCGCCCCGGATCGTATCGGGGTGGGAGCCGACTTTAATTAAGATTACATGACGAAGCCGAAGATGATGTACAGCACGAAGCTGATGACGGCCATGGCAGCGCAGTAGGGGAACTGGGTTTTTACATGGTCGATGATGTCGCAGCCGGTGGTGGCACAGGTCATGATGGTGGTGTCGGAGATGGGGGACGCGTGGTCGCCGAAGATGGAGCCGCCGAACATGGCACCGGCAACCAGCGGAATGCTGATGCCCATATCAAAGGCCATGGGCAGCGCCAGAACTGCCATGATGGCCATGGTGCCCATGGAGGTGCCGGTGGCGAAGGACAGCAGCACCGCGATCAGGAAGGTCAGCGCGGGCAGCAGCGCGGGGGTCAGGAACTGCTGGAAGAGGCCGGACAGATAGGAGCCGGTGTCCAGCGCCTTGACCACACCGCCCATGGTGAAGCCGAACAGCAGCACGAAGGCGATGGGCAGCATATGGCTCATGCCCTTGAACATTTCACTGATGACCTCCTGCATGGTGAACACCTTCTGGACGACGGTCATGACGATAATGGTCAGCAACGCGGAAACAACCGCCCACAGCAGTGCCTTCATGCCGGCGCCGTTCATGATGTTGCCGCTGCCGGTGATCAGCAGGGCCGCGAACATGACCACGATCAGCACGCCGATGGGCACCAGCAGGTTGCAGGCTCTTGCCTTGACGCCGGAAGTGGCCACTTCCACTTCCTCCTTGGTGCTGTGACGGGGATCGTCCAGGGCACCGGTCTCGGCCGCGCGCTTTTCGGCCGCGGCCATGGGACCAACATCCTTCTGGGTGACGCTGACCAGGAAGGTCAGCAGGATGGCCAGAATGCAGTAGAAGTTAAAGGGCAGGGAGCTGAAGAGCATGGAAACGGACTCCGCCTCGGAAACACCGCCGGAGATCAGATAACCGGCCATGGATGCCAGCCAGCCGCTGAAGGGGAACAGCACGCACCAGGGGGTGGAGGTGGTGTGCACCAGGAAGGCGGACTTCTCGTGGGGCACCTTCAGGGCATCGTTGACGGGACGGGACACCGCGCCGGTGACCATGCAGCTCAAAGAGCCGGAGGTGAAAATGCCCAGACCCAGCAGCCAGGTGAACAGGTTCGCGCCCCGCTTGGACTTGATGAGGCCCTTGTTTTTGACAATCACATTGACGAAGCCGTCAATGCCGCCGGAGCGCTCCATCAGATGGATCATGGCGCCGACCATCAGGCAGGAGCCGATGATGATGGTGTTGCCCTGGCTCATGGAATCCACGATGGCGTAAAGTCCCGCGTTGATGCTGGCCAGCGGCGCAAAGCCGTTCAGGACAAAGGAGCCGGTCATGATGCCGATGAACAGGGACAGGAAAACATTCTTGGTGAGCAGCGCCAACGCGATGGTCAGCAGCGGGGGGACGAGGGATAAGAATCCGTATTCCATAGAGGTTGCCTCCTTATTTTCTAACCGCGCTTCCGCAGTTATGATTGACAATTTCACAGTCCTTCGCGGCGATCTGTCCGCCGATGAGCACATAGTCGATGCCCACGGGCGCCAGAGCAGGCTCCGGGAAGGTGGCCCGGTCGGAAATGGCTTCGAAGTCAAAGATGGTGATGTCCGCGTCGGCACCCACATTCAGCCGCCCCTTGTTTGCAAGCCCCAGCCGGGCAGCGGGAAGCGCCGTGATCTTCGCCACCGCGTCAAAAAGGCTGATATTGCCCTCCCGGCAGAAGGCGGCAAGGAACCGGGGGAAGGAGCCGGCCGCCCGGGGGTGCCCCTGTCCTGCGGACATGAGGCCGTCGCTGCCCACCATCACACCGGGATGGGAGAGAGCAAGGCGAATGTCCGCCTCTTTCATCACATAGCAGACGGTGATGCACTGGGGAAAGTCCCGGCGCATTTCCTCGAAGGTCTCCTTCGTCGCCCGCTGACCCTTGTATTTGCCCTCGCAGAATTCCAGCACGTCGTAATCGCAGTGATAGCGCTCCAGCCAGCCGGGGTCATAGGTGGGGGTGCCGATGCGGGTGGAAAAGGCGAAATAGGGATAGCAGTCCATGGCGATGTCGAGACCCCGCAGCCGGTAACCGCCCACCATGGCGAGCACATCCGCCATCTGGCCGAAGCCGCCCATGGAACCAATGTGGGAGATCTGTACGGGCAAATCATATTCGACGCCCGCGGCGGCAAATTCTTCGATGGCATCGAAAATGCCGTCCGCGTCGTCCCGGACGTGGGAGGCGATGATCTTTTTGCTTTCCGCGCAGCAGGCGGCAGCCCGGAAGAATTCATCCCTGTCCGCGCCGGGCACATAGCGAAGGCCAAAGGACACGCCCATCAGCCCCTGCTTCAGGGCTTCCCGCAGGCTTTGCTCCATGGCCGCTTTCTGCGCTTCCGTGGCTTTCGCATAGATATCCTCCGCCCCGGCGGCCTTGCGGAAATACTCGTGCCCCGCGAACATGGCCACATTCACGGGCGCGCCGTCCCGGTCCACCAGCTTCAGATATTCCACCGGGTCGTACACGTTGATGCCGCAGTTGCCGCCCACGGCCGTGGTGACGCCCATGCGCAGCATCATATCGAAAATGCAGGGGGCGATTTTGCCGTCCTCCACCGGGTCTTCGTGCATATGGATGTCGATGAAGCCGGGGGTGACGACTTTGCCGGTGGCATCGATTTTTCGGTCGGCATCGGGAGAAGACGTGCCCACCCAGGCGATTTTGCCGTCCTCGATCAGGATATTCAGTTTGCCGTCGACCCGGTTGGCAGGGTCGATCACCCGGCCGCCGTAAATCAGCGTCTTCATGGACATACCACCTTTCTTTGGTTCATTATACCATGCAGGAATTGAAAGTTCCATTCCAATCCTGCCATAAAGTTTGCAAATCATGCTCTGTTCTATGGGCGCACGGATTGCAAAAGCCGGTTCGTTCTGGTATACTGTTTGCAGAAAATGACCTGTTTGGAGGAATCACCATGGCAGAATATGAAAAGCGGGGGTATCTTTTGGAGAATTTCCGGCTGTTCCACCTGCGCTCCGCTTCCGGCACGAAGACGGACTATCACTACCACGAATTCTGCAAAATTCTGCTGCTGATCTCCGGGCGGGGCAGCTATTTCATCGACAGCAGGCGCTATCTTCTGAGCTCCGGGGACATTGTGCTGATCGGCAGCCGCAGCGTGCACAGGCCGGATCTGGCGGAAGATGCCCCGTACGAGCGGATCATCATCTATGTATCCCCGGATTTTCTGCAGCAGATGTCCACCCCCGACTGTCCGCTGCTTTCCCTGTTTCAGGGGCAGGACGGCCATGTGCTGCGGCTGAAAGAGCCCCAGCGCAGAGGGGTTTTCGATCTGGCCTCCCGGCTGGAAGCAGAGCTTTCCCACGACGCCTTTGGCCGATCCGTCTTCAGTCAGGCGGTGCTTTTGCAGCTTCTGGTGAAATTGGGCAGAAGCATCCATGATGACAGCGCTGCGCTGCCCCGTCCCAGCATCCCGGAAAACCACCGGGTACTGGAAATCATGGAGTATCTGGATCGAAACCTTGCGGAGGATCTGGACATCGACCGCCTGGCAGAGCAATTTTTCATCAGCAAATTTTACATGATGCGCCTGTTTCACCGGGAAACCGGCATGACGGTGCATGCCTACCTGACCCAGCGGCGGCTCAATCAGGCAAAGAGCCTGATTGGCGGCGGGATGCGCGCCACGGATGCCTGCTTTGCCTGCGGCTTCCGCAGCTACTCCTCCTTTACAAGAGCTTATGGCAAGTACTTCGGCACCACCCCCACCGGGCGGGCGGATACCGGCCTTATTCGGCCTGAAGGCGCTGAATAAAGGCTGCCATCCGGTCAAGGCCGGTGGCCAGTTCTTCGTCGCCGTAACAGTAGGACAGCCGGATGAAGCCCTCCCCACCGAAGCAGCTGCCCGGCACGGCGGCCACACCGCCCTCCTTGATCATGCGCACGCAGAATTCCTCGGAGGAAAGGCCAAACCTGGAAATATCGGGGAACACGTAGAAGGCGCCCTCGGGGCTGGGATAGGAAAGCCCCATCTCATCCAGACGGCGGCAGACGTAG
>JAQXNO010000084.1 GCA_029098045.1 Bacillota bacterium | reverse complement strand
ATCGGCAAGAGCTGATGGCGAGAGATTTTGCGCCAAGCGAAAGTACGAAAAATGAGGGAATACTGTATGTATTTTCCATTTTTCGTACTGCACGATTGGTGTAAAAGATCCGCCGTTCAGCCGCAGACGATTTATTCAGAGGTTCCTTAGTTGAGTCGTATCAAAAGCGAATGTAAGCGGAGACCATATTGTCAGCGCAACAGATTGCCGCTGTGCCGGGGTGCTGCCGGAACGCCCAGCTTTTGCCCCTGCCGCACCCGAACCTCCGGCTTCTCCGAAAGTGCGGTGAGCAGTTCCGGCAGAAGCTCGACTTTACCTTTCTCGAACAACAGCACGATGGTGGAGCCTGCCAGATCAAAGTGCCCCTTCTCCATGCCTTTGGTCACCCGCTGGTTTTCGTGTTCATTATGGATACCGCCCACAATCAGCGCGCCGACTTCCGTCCAGACCACCGGGCCAAAGTGCTCCGTGGTCAGCAGGCTCCAGCACCGGCGGTTCAGTGTATATACCGGGTAGGTTTCACAGGCGATGGGCTGGACGCTGTGGAGCACCCCGGGGATGTGGTGATACGTCCCCTGAAATCCGTCGTCAATATAGCAGTAGTGGTGATAGTCCTGGGGACAGAGCCGGAAGATCAGACAGGTGCCGCCGGAGTAGTTCAGGGCAAGGGCTTCCTCCTGCACCAGATCCCCCACCCGGTAGTGTGAATTCTTGATGTGGAACAGGGAGGCTTCATCAATGGGGAAGACACTGAGCCAACCGTCGCAGGGACTGATGAGATGCTCCGGGGTCACATCCAGAAACCCATCCTCCCGGGTCCTTGCAAAGAAATCCCGGAAGGTGCGAAAGCTCCGCTCCTGTGCCGCGGTGAGCAGAACATGGTGTTTGCGGACATACCGGGAAACCATGGGCTTTGACAGGGGCGAGCAGAGAAAATTCACTGCGATTCTGTCCCAATGGTGCTTCATAATTTGCGAAAGGAGCCACCGGCCGACAGTGGTTCCATAGAGAAACTCAGTGCTTTTCATAGGCGTTTCATGTTCCTTCTCTCAAAATGGGGCTTTTTCACCCGAAACGGGGTCAGAAATGCGGAGGCAGTCACAAGCATCACAACGGGGGCGGAAACGGAAAAGCTCAGAGAATAAAACTGCTCCAGTCCGAAAAGCACCGGGAAAATGAGGGCTGCGGTGGTTACCGGCAAACCCCGATATTCCCTGCGCCGTTCCTGGGTGTGCTCCTGCCGTGCCTGCTCGTCCACATTGAACCATGCCAGCCGGATGAGGGCGCACAGAACATATCCTCCGCACAGCCACGCAGAATGCTCGTTGCTCTGATAGACGAGGACAGCAGGCAGCACACCAAAGCAAACGAGGTCAGAAAGGGAATCGATCTGAATGCCGAACTGTTTTTCGCTGGGGGTGCGCTCCATGGTGGCGGCGATTTTTCCATCGAACATATCGCACAGGCCGCTTCCCATCAGGCACAGAATTGCCCCCAGGGTGTTACCTCCCATGGCGGAAAGAATACCGCCAAATCCCACCAACAGCCCGATGTAGGTGAGGATCACCGTGTAATTATAGAATCCCAGCATATGCAGCCTCCTTGTTTTTATTTATGGCTACACCGCATAATTCGGCAAGGAAGCTCAGCGAGAGATTTTGTTCCAGTTCAAAGTTTCAAAAACGTGGGAATACTGTATGTATTTCCCACTTTTGGAACTTCAGAAATGGCACAAAAGATCCGCTGAGATCCGCAGACACAATTGTGCGGTGTTGCCTTATATGAACCACGCGAAGAAAACACTGTAAAACAGAATGCACCAGGGCTTTGCGCTGAGGATGATCCATGTAAAGCGTTTGCTGGACATGGCCGTCAGTAGCACAGGAAATCATCCGGCGCCAGGGGAAGAAGAATGGCAAGATACAATATGAGCTGATCGCTTCTTCGTTTCTGCATCCACGCGATGAAGGCATCGTACTTCTCCAAGGGAACCAGCCTCTGCACCAGGGGCTTTCCGTACTGCCTTGCCAGCCAGAAGGCGGCAAGAGACCCGGCGCTGATGCCAATGTAATTGATCCAGAAGCCACCTGCCGCGCCGAGCATGGCAGCGCCCACGATGCAGCCCGGAAAGTCGGGCAGCACAGGCAGCACCACCTGCAGCGCCTGTATCATGGTGAGAATCACCGAACCCAACAGACCATAGGAGCCGATATACTGCCGGAGAGAATCCATGGAGCGTAAATTCCCGTTTGCCCACCCTTTCAAAAGAAACAGGATGCAGGCACTCAGCAGGAGCAGCATCGCCATACGCAGCCTTTTTTGAATCTGTATTTCTTTGGGACGCATAGCAGCCTACTTTCATTGAGAATGATCATAGTATAGCATTTCATTGTTTAAAAATCCAGTAGGGGAATCTGAAGAATTCTTAAGTTTTGCCTTTTAAGATGTCCATTTGGGGGATTTTCCGTTAGAATTGGGGGAAAAGGAGCTGATTGTCATGCAGAAAATTCTGTTGGCCGACGATGACCCGGGAATCCGGGAGGTACTGCCCCTGCTGCTGAGTGCGGAAGGCTACGAAGCCATTGCAGCCACGGACGGAGAAGCGGTGCTGGAAAAATGGATGAGTCCATAGAGCTTGTAATTCTGGATGTAATGATGCCCCTGATGAACGGCTACGCTATCTGCTCCAGAATTCGTCAGCGGTATACGGTGCCCATCCTGTTTCTTACCGCAAAATCTCAGGAGTCCATGCTTAGTGAAAGCGAAAACAGCTCCATCATCGGTTTTAGCATCTGAAGCAAAGAGAAATCCGGCGCTTTCCGATGGTTTGGTAAACGCGCAAGCGAACTTGACGATCCGGAATCCCTGACGCAGTTGAAGACATGGCAGGAGCAGGGCTTCCAAAGGCAAACGATCCGGCTTTCATCCGGAATTCACTTGACAACGGAAACGGCAAAACATACAATATGGATATCAAGCCCACGACAGGAGCCGCACCATGAGCAAGAATTATTTTTTCCTGACCAATCAGCTGAACGAGGTGGAAACCGGCATCGTTACCAGCATCATCAACCATATCGAGCGTGGTGAACGGAAGGTCAGCATCGCCCAGATCGCCGGTGAGAACTATGTTTCCACCGCGTTTATCAGCAAAATGTGCAAGCGGCTGGGCTTTGATGGATATACCGATATGGTGTTCCACCTGGCGCAGAGTCAGGATGATGCCGCGCCGAAGGGCGCTTACGATCTGGAATCACTGATCGACAATTACGACGAGAAGAAAAAAGCCGAATTTCTTTCCTACCTTCGGCACTTTCACGGAAGAAAGTGCTTTGTCGTTGGCGCAGGGTTTGCGGACGTTACGGCGGATTACATTGCCAACCGGCTTTCTGTATGCGGTTTCATGGTGTTTTCCCGGGTTCATTTTTACGACCATATGCTTTTTCGGGAAAGCAACGCACATCCGATGCACAGCAATGTGGAGCCGGCATTCATCATTGCCATCTCCCAAAGCGGTGAGACAAAGCTGGTTCTGGATGATGTCCAGCGTGCAAAGCAAAACAATTTTCGGGTGGTATCCTTTACCAGAATGGAAAACTCCACACTGGCCGGCTTGTCCGATATCACATTTGTTGTGGACAGCGCCCGGCAGGCTCTGATTTCCGCTGTGCCGAATCCCTTCTTCGGGAAGGTCATTCTGGCGGTGGAGGAGCTGCTTGGGGCTTTTTTCCGACAGGAAGAATCATAAACGGGGACGCTTTCGGGCGTCCCCGCTTTTCATGCGGAAACAAATGCACAAAAGTGTAAAAAAATTTCCTATACATCTATGATATAATGGAAAAAACGAAAATAACTGCAATCTGGTGGAGAAACCAATGGAAAATGTGAAAACAATTGTTTTTGATTTGGACGGTACCATTTATCAAAACAATGACTTCTGCGCCGATTATATCCACTTCCTGCTGGAGGATACCGATAAGATCCAATGGGAGAAACCACTGGCAGAATTTGTTGACGGCATCCTGACGGGCAGAAATCTGACCATGAATGCCTATTACAAAAGCGACATTCTTCCCGATACCGGAATCGATGACTATTTCCGTGGACTGAAAGCGGCTCGACTGCCGGATATGCCCTTTGAGGAAGCCATAGCGCGCAGTGATGTGATTTATCTGGGGGACGCCTGGGCTGTGACCTGCCTGGTGGGAAAAACCCTTGGCCTGCTGGAAAACGGACGGGGGGACAACGTGTACCGGAAAACCCGGGAGAAGATGAGCCGTGACGGAATGTTCGGCGATTCCCGCCTGAGGGAAGCCATCCGTGAACTGAGCCGGCACTATGAAACCGTTCTGCTGACCAACTCCTATGAGCAGACGGCGCGGGATTTTCTGGTGCAGCTGGGATTTCAGGGGATCTTCCGCAAGGTGGTCTACTCTGCAAACAAGCCCTACGAAATGGCAAACAGTCTGGCGCTCCAGTGCCCGCAGCTGCGCAGCTGCCCGGAGTCGTTTTTGTCCGTAGGGGATCATGCCTTCAATGACCTGATGCCCCTGAAGGCGCTTGGCTGCAGAACCCTCTGGATCAATCCCTTTGAGAATGTTCGCAGGTACAATGCCGATATTACCGTGGGTACCCTGAAGGAACTGGCCGAATGTCTGGAACATATGTGCCAATAGCCGACACATATTTTTCATAAAACAAAAGAGAAAGGATACAAGAAAATGAAAAAAATCATTTCGCTCATTCTTGTCGCGATGACCCTGGTCGCCTGTCTGGCCGGCTGCGGCAGCAAGCAGGAGACGCCTCCCACGCAGGGCGGCACCGAATCCACCACGGCCGCCAAGCCTGCCGAGGCAATTGAGATTGTCCTGTGGCACACTCTGACGGATCACCATCAGGAAGCGCTGGACAAGATCATTGCAGACTTCAACGCAGCCCAGACGGAGTACGTTGTTGTTGCGCAGCAGCAGCCCTACAGCGAGTATGACGCCAAGCTTCTGCAGGCGGTCAGATCCCATTCCGGTCCTGACTTTGTCACCATGTTCCCCTCCGATGCCATCAACTATATGGCTGACGGCTATCTGTATCCGTTCACGGAGTTTGTCAATGATCCGCAAATCGGTATGCCCGACTTCAAGGAGCAGGTTGCCTCCGGCCTGTATGCCGAGATCACCCAGTGGGGCGGCGATGAGATCTATATGATCCCCTCCAACTTCGGCTCCGAGGTGCTGTATTACAACAAGACCATGTTCGACGAGCTGAATCTGAAGGTTCCTGCCACCTGGTCCGAGGTGGAAGAATGCGCCAAGACCATCCATCAGGCATACGGCATTGCCGGCTTCGGCACCGACTCCATCACCGATTCCTTCCAGGGCTGGGTGATGCAGGCCGGTTCCGGCTACATCGATGTGGAAAACAAGCAGATTTCCATTGATCGGGACATTGCCATTGAAAAGCTCAACTGGTTTGCCGACGGCGTGAAGGAAGGCTACTTCCGGCTGGTGGGCGAGGACTACTATTTCTCCAATCCCTTTGGCAGCAAGGCTGTAGGTATGTACATTGGTTCCGCTGCCGGTGTGGACTATGCACGTTATGCCATTCCCGCCGAGGGACAGGAAGGCCACTTCGAGATGGGCTGCGCGCCGCTGCCCCAGGAAGGCCCTGTGAAGTATGTTTCCAGCTGGGGTTCCACCTATGTCTGCCTGTCCGAGGACGCTGACCATGCCCGGGGCGTGTATACCTTCCTGAAGTATATGACCCAGGAAGAGGTTATTGTGGACTGGGCAATTGCCTTCGGCGCTACCCCCGCGTACAAGTACGGCATCGAGAATGCAAAGTTCCGGGAGTATGTGGAAACCAATCCCGCTGTCAACGCGCTGGTTCAGGAGTATGACTTCATCAACTACCTTCCCAGCATTCAGGGCGCAGCGACTGTGCGTACCGAGATCGACAAGATGGTGCAGTCCGTTGCGCTGGGTCTGTCCGATGCCGAGAGCGCCTATGACGACTTCGTGACCGCAGCCAACGCTGCGCTGAACGACAACTGAGTGATTTCCTGCGGCCACGAAGGACCGGCGATGGTCTTTCGTGGCCACATTTGAAAGTGGTTGATGACATGCAAGAAAAAACAGTCTTTACCATGTATTCCGGCCTGCGCACCATCGGCGGCGTGATTTTTTCCGTCACCTATGGCCGCGACCGGGTCATTTTGGAATTTGGCTCGGCCTACGACCCTGCCACAGCCGTATTCGACGGAACCGTTCGGCCCAGAAAGAAAAACTGGATTCGCGACCGGCTGAAGGTCGGTCTGCTGCCCAGAATCGACGGCATTTACCGCCGGGAGGATCTGGGAGATTTTCCGCTCCTCAGTGCCGAGGAATCGGATTGGAATACCGCTGTATTTGTCACGCATCTTCATCTGGATCATATGTCTCAGATCGGTATGCTCTCACCGGAGATTCCCGTCTATATGCACCACAATGCCCAAATCATTGAACGGGCGCTGGAGGCAACCGGCAATGGTGTGGAAACCCTGGAGCGGGAATACCTGGATATTGTTCCTTTTCAGAGCATCCATGTGGGTCAGATCCAGGTTCTGCCCATTTTGTGCCGGGACACCGGCTATTGTGACTTCGCCTTCCTGATCACCACCCCCGATGGCACCATCCACTGGACCGGTGATCTGACGCTGCACAGCGACCAGCGGGAACGGACGCTGTATCAAATGCACCTGCTGCAGCAGCAGGATATCGATGTGATGCTGTGCGACTGTACCGCATTCATGGATAATGTGCTGCATCTGATGATCCCGGACTGCGATCCGGCGAAAATCCTTCCCAGCCCCGCGCTGCCCGAAGGGATGCTTTCAGACGAAGCCTATTACGCAGGGCTGTTTGACAAGCTGAAAGAGGTTTCGGGACTGGTGGTTTTCAATTACTACGAAAGGGAAATGGACGATGCCCGACGGTTTTTGTGGTGGGCGGATGATACCGGCAGACGCTGCGTATTCGAACCGGAAAGCGCATTCATTGTTTACCGCTTTTTCGGCATCAAACCCCATGTCTATATTCCCGACATTCCCTGTTACGACGAAAAAAAGCAGGAACCATGGATGCAGGAGCTGCTGGCCAACTGCTGCACGGTTTCTCTTGATGATATTCATGCCGCACCCGGCAGCTATCTGCTCCAGAACACCTACCCCAACATCATGGAGCTGTTTGGTCTGCCCTGCACCGGCGCAGTGTACCTGCATGCCGATGGCATTCCCATTGGTGCCTTTGATCCGGCCTACGGCAATATGCGCAAGATCGTTGAAAAGGCCGGGTTTGACTATGTCACCTTTTTCTGCGATAATTATTTCGGACACGGCTATCCCCAGCAGGTGAAGTACTTTGTGGATCAGGTCAATCCCAAGGTGCTGATTCCCTGCCATTCGTATAATCCCGAACGCCTGCTGCCGCGGGACGGTGTGCAGCTGCTGCCGGAATTGTACAAAGAATACACATTGAAGAATCACGTTTTTTCGCCCCTGCCTGAAGGAGGTATCCATGAGTAAAGTACTGGTATTCTGTCTGGACGCACTGTGCGCCGGCGATGTGGAACTGATGCGCCACATGCCACACTTCGGCCCCTATCTGCAGCGCGCCGCCGTGGTCAGTGAGATTGAGCCGGTGTGGCCGGCACTGACCTACTGCTGCCATACATCCATCATCACCGGCTGCTATGTGGACCGGCATGGTGTGGACAACAATGAAAAAATCAGGCGGGGCGGTTACTGGAATCAGCCATGGTACGGCAAAAAGGCCGATGTGAAGGTGCCCACACTGCTGGACCGGGCAAGAGAACACGGTCTTACCACCTGTTCCATCTCCTGGCCGGTGTCCGGCGGCGCAGATTACACCATGAATATGCCCATGATTGTGCCCTACCACTATACCGGCTGGGATCCTGATCCCTATCTGGAGGATATGGCCACCAAAAATCTCATGGATCGCTATTTCTATAAGCACGGCCGCTACATCAAGGGACCGGATCGCAGTCTGGATCTGCTGACCATGGCCATGGCATTGGATATTCTGGAGGACTATGAACAGCCGGATATCATGCTGATCAAGATGTGCGATCTGGACGGCGCCCGTCACCAGTACGGTGTCAGGCACGAAAAGGTGACGGCACAGCTGCGCAAGCATGATGAGGAGTTCGGCGCCATTGTGGAAGCGCTGCGGCGCAAGGGCACGCTGGAGGACACCAATCTGGTCATTCTGGGTGACCACGGCCAGACGGATATCCGGGATGTTGTCCACCTGAATGTGCTGCTGCGGCAGGCGGGCTTCATCCGTCTGAACCCGGACGGCTCCCTGCAATCCTTCGATGCCATCGTCCATTCCTGCGCGCTGACCGCCTATGTGGAACTGGCAAACCCGGAGGATGCCGGGATGAAGCAGCGGGTCCGGGAATTCCTGGAGTCTCTGAAGGAGGATCCGCGGATCAGGCTTGCCTATGTGATGGACAGGGAGCAGGCGCGACAGACCTACCATGTGGACGGCTCCTTTGACTTTATTCTGGAGAGCAGCCTGCCCATTTCCTTCGGTGAAAGACTGGATGGAGATTCCATCTACGGCAGCCAGCTGCCCGGTGACCACAAAATCGGTGCCGCCACCCACGGCGGCAGCCCGACACGCCGGGAATTGACCACCTTTATGGCGGCAGGCCCCAATGTGCGCCCCGGCGTCATTCTCCCTTGCCGCTCCATGGTGGACGAAGCACCGACCATGGCCCGTATGCTTGGATTTACGATGCCGGATACCGACGGCTCGGCAATAGAAGAAATTCTGAGGTGACATATGAAAATTACCCTTGAGCATCTGACAAAAAAGTTCGGCAGTACCATCGCTGTCAATGACCTTTCCATCACCATGGAAAGCGGAAAAATGATTGCCCTGCTGGGACCCTCCGGCTGCGGCAAGACCACGATCCTGAATATGCTTTCGGGCATTCTGCCGGCCACCTCCGGCAAGATCTGGTTTGACGACCAGGATGTGACATCGCTGCCCCCGGAGAAGCGCAACATTGGTCTTGTGTTCCAGAATTATGCACTCTATCCCCATATGACCGTGCTGGAGAACATCTGCTTCCCGCTGGAAATCAAAAAAGTTCCAAAGAAGCAGCGCATTGCCCGTGCCAGGGAGCTGGCAGAGCTGGTGCGGATTTCAGAGTATCTGGATCGGAAACCGGCGGAGCTGTCCGGTGGCCAGCAGCAGCGCGTGGCCATCGCCAGAGCCCTTGCAAAGGAGCCCCAGCTGCTGCTTCTGGACGAACCCCTGTCCAATCTGGATGCCAAGCTGCGTGTGGAAATGCGGGAGGAGATTCTGCGGATTCAGCGCGCTTCCAATATCACCACCATTTTTGTTACCCACGATCAGGAGGAGGCATCCTCCATTGCTGACGATGTGATCCTGCTGAAGCTGGGTGTCCTGCAGCAGCAGGGTGCTGCCCGGACGCTGTATGACGAGCCTGTCAATTTCTTTGCCGCTGATTTTCTGGGCGCGCCTCCCATCAACAAGCTCCGCGGCACCGTGGAAAACGGGGCATTCGTTTTCGAAGGCAGCAATGTCAGCCTGACGCTGCCCCTGCGCCGGGAGGTGTCAAACGGCACAAAGGCCATTCTGGCGCTTCGGGCGGAGAGTGTCGTGGTTCCCGCCGATGGCGCGTCCCTCACTGCCAGAGTGATGAACCGCTACTCCATCAACAAGGACGAACTGTCCGTACTGGAAATCTGCGGGCAGCAGTTCCGGGGCTTCATCAGCGGAGATTACCCCCTGAGCATTGGCGAAGAGATCTGCTTCAGCCTGAAAAAGCGGGGTGTCTTCCTCTTTGTGGAAGAAACGGGGGAGCGATTGGCATGATCAGAAGGAAAGAACGCCAAAGCGGTGAGAAACTGACCGTCCGCACCATTCTGGAGCCAACGCTCTTTCTGGCACCTTTCCTGATCGGTCTGATTCTGTTCACCGTCTATCCCTTTATCAATGTTATCATCATATCCTTCAAGCAGAATTATAAGATTTTAACCGGAGCATTTTCCGGCTTTGGCCTGGAGAATTATCAGGCTGTGATCAGCGATCCCTATTTCCTCAGCGGACTGAAAAACACCTTCCTTTATATGCTCTTCGTGGTTCCCATTGCCACCGCGCTGTCCCTGCTGATCGCCACCATGCTCAACGGGAATGTCAAGTGCAAGGCGCTGTTTCAGACCTGCTATTTTCTGCCCATGGTCACCTCCATCACGGCGGTGGGTCTGGTCTGGAAGTGGCTGTACAACTATGACTACGGCCTGATCAACTATCTGTTCTCCCTTTTTGGCATTGAACCCATCAACTGGCTGAACAATCCCAAATACAATCTGCCTGCCCTGATCATCTACGGCATCTGGAACATGATCCCCATGACCACAATTCTGCTGCTGGCCGGATTCCAGAACGTGAATCCCCAGTACTATACCGCTGCCCGGGTGGACGGCGCCAGAAGCCTGCGGATTTTCTTCCGCATCACACTGCCTCTGCTGGCACCCACCATCGGCCTGACGCTGATCATCAACATGATCACCGCCTCCAAGGTGTTCAGTGAGCTGTTCCCCCTGTTCAATGGCAATCCCGGTGCCGCCTACTCTCTGTACACTGTGGTTTATTATCTGTACGATATGTTCTTTGTCAAGTGGAAGCTGGGTCGTGCCGCGGCAAGCGCTGTGATTCTGTTTTTGATCGTTTTGGTGCTGACGATGATACAGCTGTTCATTCAGCGGAAATGGAAGAATTACTGATATGAAAAATTTGAAAAAGTCATGCATTTATCTGCTGCTGACCATCGGCGCCTTCATCATGGTGTTTCCCTTCATCTGGATGATTCTGTCCTCCCTGAAAACCGCTGCCGAGGTGAACAGCATTCCGCCTACCTTTTTCCCCTCCAGTCCCACCATGGAAAACTACACCTACGCGCTGGAGAAGGCACCCTTCCTGATTTATTTCCGCAACTCCGTGATCGTTACCATTGCCTGCGTGATCTGCACCCAGTTCACCACGATTCTGGCGGCTTTCGCCTTCTCCCGGCTGAAATTCCCCGGCAGGGATCTGATGTTCTCCCTGCTGCTGAGCATGATGATGATCCCCTTTGAAATGCTGATCATCACCAATTATCAGACCATCGTGGGCTGGAATCTGGTGGACAATCTGGCGGCACTGATTATCCCCTTTACCTCCAGTGTCTTCTACACCTACATTCTGCGGAATTTCTTTCTGTCCATACCGGACAGCCTGTACTATTCCGCCCGTGTGGATGGCGCGTCAAACTGGAAATACCTGTGGCGGGTGATGGTTCCCATGGCAAAGCCCGCACTGGTGACCATCGGCTTGCTCAATGCCATTACCTGCTGGAACTCCTTCCTGTGGACGGTGCTGGTGACCAACAAAACAGAAAACCGCACCCTGCCCTTCGGCCTTTACGCCTTTATGACCTCCAGCGGCATCCGCTATGAGCGTCTCATGGCGGCGGCAACCATTGTGGTGATCCCCATGATCATCCTGTTTATCTGCTTCCGCAAGGAAATCGTCACCGGTGTGTCCCGTGGCGGTCTGAAAGGATGAGGTGCCCCATGGATCAGGTTCATATCGACATTCTTGCCTATGCGGACTTCTCCGGCCGGCTGCGTCAGACCAAGGAATACCCGGGCTTCGGTGTCTATGCCACGACCATCGAGCAGCTCAGAAGCCGTAATCCGGATGGAACGGTGCTTCTGGATGCCGGGGATATGTTCTGCACGACCTTTTGGGGTGGCCTGCCCATGGTAAAGGCTTCCTGCCTGCTGAAAACCGATGCCATGACCCTGGGAAACCATGAATTTGACCGGGGCGAGGCATTTCTGAACGAATGCATTGATGCGGCGCAGTTTCCCATTCTCTGTGCCAACATCACCCGCAAGGCCGATGGCACGGCGATCCCCGGCACCTTGCCGTGGGTCATGCTGGAGCGGCAGGGGGTGCGCATCGGCGTTCTGGGTATTACCACGGAGTATACGCCCTATATGGTCACCGCGTCGTCCTTTGCACCCTTTGAAGTTCACGATGCCGCCGGGGCGGCACGCAGATACATTCCCGAGATGCGGCAGGCCGGTGCGCAGATTATTGTCCTGCTGGCGCATATCCCGTTTTATGTGGACGAGCAGGGGGAAATCTCCGGAGAGCTGGTGGAATTGCTGGAGCAGATCCCGCCGGTGGACGTGTGTATCGGCGGCCATATTCCCGGAGATTACGCGGGTCTTTGGAAGGACACCATGGTGCTGAAGGGCGGCTTCGGCGGCGTCAGCCTGTGCCATGCCGGTGTGACCTTTGACCGTGATACCGGAAAAATCGTCGACAGACAGTGTCAGATCCACCTGACACGACGGGAAACGGTTCCCATGGAACAATACAAAACCTATGCCGACGGCATCACCGCGCCCTTTGATGATTTCTTTGTGAAGCCTCTGACCTATACCAACGAAACCTGGAGCATTCGGCTGTCCGCGGAGACGAAATTGGGCAATTTCCTGGCGCAGTGTGTGGAGGAATCTGCCGGAACCCGGATCGCCTATATGAATGCCACCAGCTCCGGCGGCGGTATTGCCATCGGACCGGTGACCGCTGAAGACATCACCGGCGTCATGGGCTTCAACGACCCGATTTATAAAGCCGAAATCACCGGCAAACAGCTCTACGACCTGTTTGAACTGGTATATGTGCCCGAACGCTTCGGCAATAACGCGGGGCTGTTCTTCTCCGGGATCGTGGTATGGGCGGATCACACAAAGCCCGCTTTTCACAAGATCCAGGCCATTACCCTGCGTGACGGCACGCCGGTTGAACCGGACAGGCACTACAGCATTGCAACCTCGGAATATATGGCTTCCGGGGGCAACGATACCGGCGCGGTGGCCGACCTGCTGAACTGGCAGAACACCGGTGTGCGGATGTACGATGCGCTGTTTGCCTGCGTTGAGAAGCACGGCTGCCTGTATGTGACGCCCGAACAGCGCCTGCATGAGATCGGCCGGCCGGAAAATGACAACGCACCCTTCTGAACAAGGTGTCCCGGCCTGATGCCGGGGGATGCTTGCCATGCAAAAGCATGATCTGACAAAAAAGAGCACGCTGTCCTGAACCATCAGGGCAGCGTGCTTTTTTGTACGTTGTTTTGAAGCGGATTGCGCGCCAATCTCCCGCCGGTACCTTTTCCCGACGGGCAGGGGAGAGGGCGAAGCACCCTTGCCCGATTTAGGGAAGCTCTGATTAAATCGGCAAGAGCTGACGGCGAGAGATTTTGCGCCAGGCGAAAGTACGAAAAATGAGGGAATACTGTATGTATTTTCCATTTTTCGTACTGAACGATTGGTGTAAAAGATCCGCCGTTCAGCCGCAGACGATTTATTCAGAGTTTCCTTAGGATTACTTCAGATAAGCCATGGCTGCTTCTCCGTCGCAAACGGAAAGACAAAGCTCATTTTCCACCAGCTCATGGGCGGCAAGCAGCCGCAGCGTGCCGCCCGCCCGCTCTCTGGCCAGCCCCTCGGGGTAGCAGTTGGATGGCTCAATGCCGGTCACATAGTTGCCCGCATCCTTGCATTTCCAGTGGATGAGATTGGGAAGCTCTTTTTTGCTGTAGGAAACGGTCAGAGACAACCGGCGGCCGGGATTGACCATGGTGGCATGGCACATACCCGCCGCGTCCGCACGGAGCACATTGTAGAAAACCTGCTCATCATAGCCAACCACAGGCTCACCAAAGACCAGAGGCGACTCCTGCCGACGGCCGATACGGGCGATCTCATCGCGCTCACCGGTCTTTTCCGGATTAATGACCAGCCGGCTGTCCGCATCCAACAGGGGGAAACCGGCATTGCAGTGGTACATCACCGTCAGCGGAACATTTTCGGTGCTGCTCTCGTTTTCAATCTCATCGTGGATGTGGATGGCATTTTCACCCAGCTTGCAGGTGATGGTGCGCCGCAGCACCAGATTGGTGCCAAAGAGGCTGGACTCACGCATGGTACCGGTCAGCTCGATGAAATAATCATCTCCCTCCCAGTAACAACGTGCGCCGCAGTGCTCGGCAGGGGTGTTGCGGATGAAGCCGTGCTGGGGCAGGGTTTTCCCGTCAGGGAGCTGCTGAATGGGGCCCACATTTGTAAGGCCACAGGTGAAGAGCATACCGCACATGATGCTGCGGGGTGCGTTCTCGCCATCATAAAACCAGCTTCCGTTCATGACACCGGGACGGGCATGATAATGCAGAGGGATACCCTTATAGTAGTACTCGCCGATATCCAGACACTTGTCAATGTATGCGGTGAAGCGAATATCGCCGCAGACAACCTCATAGGCACGCAGCCCACGGGCAAATCCATCCTGATATTCTATGGTACGCACACCGGCCAGAGTGCCGATGTTGCCCATCTTGTCCAGAAGCTCTTTCTTGCTGTAGTTTTTCCCAAACAACTTTGCCATGACCTTTCCAAATCCTTTCTCGCCGCACACTGCGGCAGAATCGTCACATATGGTGTCTGCTCCGACTGCTTAACAGAGCATCGGCAGATCTTTTTCTTCGCTTCGTGCGGTGGTTTCGAAGAATGCGTCCAGATCGCGCTTCCAGGTGTTGCCCTCCATGGGACCTGCCTTGCCCACGGCAAAGGCACCGGCGGCGTTGGCATAGTGGACGGCAGTGCGCATATCCGCACCCTGGCAGAGCATGGAGAGGAATGTGGCGTCAAAGCAGTCGCCGGCTCCGGTGGGGTCCACCTCCGTAGCGGGATACACCGCAACGGAGAATGCCTCCTTGCGGCTGTAATAACGGGTTCCTCTGGAACCGTCCTTCATGACGATGATACGATCCTTCTGCTCCAGAAGCTTTCTGATTGCGCCATCGATATCGTCACCGAAGAGGAACCGCAGCTCGCTCTTTCCGGTGAGCAGTACGTCGGAGGCATCGATGATTTCCTGATAGTAGTCC
The DNA here is from genome assembly GCA_029098045.1 of Bacillota bacterium. Classification (GTDB taxonomy): domain Bacteria; phylum Bacillota; class Clostridia; order Oscillospirales; family Oscillospiraceae; genus Faecousia. The sequence continues at coordinate 1,108 of JAQXNO010000084.1, read as the reverse complement.
ATAATCTTGCCCTTGAGAAGCTCGGGGCGGATGTTGGGGTCAAAACTGATTTTGACACCGTTTTCCTTTGCAAGGCGAACTGCCTGAATAATTGCTTCGCCCATGGTAGGACTGCCGGTAATGGAACAGCCCATAATATGCAGATAACGGGAGTTTACGATTGCGTCCTTATCCACATCGTCCGCACAGAGCTCGCCGCAGGCAGCATGGGAGAAATGGAAGAGAAACTTTCTTCCGCCATCGGGGAAGTAAGTATTGAAAGCCACACCGGTGGTGTTGGAATCGGTCACAAGAACTCTGGAAACATCCACACCGCTGCCCTGCAGACGGCGCAGATTCAGAAGCCCAAAGTCATCATCGCCTACCTTGGCAATGATTGCCGCTTTTGCGCCCATGCGTCCGACCTGATCGATGCAGATGGCAGGCGCACCGCTGGGGTAGGGGCCAAGGAAAATGCCGGGGGCACACAGCTCCTGACCGATCTCCTTTGCGAGGATTTCAACCAGTATTTCGCCGATGGTGATGATGTCGTACATTTTCATTCCTCCTTGTTTTGTTTGCTTTCGTCATAACAACAAAAAACGAAACCACGTTTTGTTGAATTCATCCAAAAAAATCAAAAGTTCAACGGGAATATTGACTTTTTTGTGGATTGACTATATTATAGCATTGTTAAAGCGAAAATCAAGGAAAATTTATCGAAAGAAAACGAAAGCAAACGGATGCTCCAACGTTGATTTCAGCTGCGGCTGTTATCTATAATTTCAAAGGAGGAACAACAATGAAAAGATTTCTTGCACTGATCATGGCTGTGATGATGATTCTGGCTATGACCGCCTGTGGCGCACCCGCAGAAACTCCCGCTACGGATGCTCCCGGTAAGACAGAAGGTACTTACAAGCTGGGCTTCGTCCTGGGCTCCCGTGAGCATGCCTTCTACTGCTCCATCGAAGAAGGCATCCTGGCCGCTGCCAAGGATCTGGGCTTTGAGGCTGTCGTTCTCGAGTCCGACCTGAACGGCGCAATCGCTTCCGAGCGTATCGAAACTCTGGTTGTCGACGGCTGTGATGCAATCTCCCTGTCCGTCAACGATCCCACCGGCTGCACG
>JAQXNO010000083.1 GCA_029098045.1 Bacillota bacterium | reverse complement strand
CACCGTTGGTGACCCCGCCTGTGTCGGCGCTCTGGCTGCGATCAAGGCTGCCGGTGCTTCCACCACCATGATCGGCTTCGATGCCAACCCCGAAGCACACGAAGCGATTCTCGATCCCGAGAACGGCAAGATCTGGTTCGCGGATGTTGCACAGGATCCCTACCAGATTGGCTATCAGATCTCCGAGCAGATGGTCTCCTTCCTGACCCGCGGCACTGCCGAAAAGACCGTCATGATCTCCCCCTATCTGGTTGATGCTTCCAACGCTGTTGCTCCCTGATCTATATTTGCAATCTGCAAATCGCAACTGAATGAATTGGTGAAGTGCCTGGTTTAACCGGGCACTTCATTCTAAATGAGTTTCGCTGTGTACATTTACGTTACAATGAGAGGAACTATGCCAATGAAGCCTACTATTCAAGCAGTCAATATCTCCAAAGAGTTCCCGGGCGTCAAAGCGCTTACGGACGTCTCGATTGACTTCTATCCCGGCGAGGTTCATGCACTTTTGGGTGAGAACGGTGCCGGCAAGTCTACACTGATTAAGATCCTTTCCGGAGTTTACACACCTACCTCGGGCAAAGTTTTGCTGGATGGCGAGGAGATCGTGTTTACCTCCCCCTATGATGCCATCAACCGAAAAATTGCCGTTATCCATCAGGAACTGAGTATCGCGCCTGACCTTACCGTGGCGGAAAACATCTTCCTGGGCAGCGAGCCCAAGAAGAAAAACGGCCTGCTGGATCGTGCCCTGATGAACAGAAAGTCTCAGGAGATTCTGGACAATATGGGCATCGGAAACTATATCAAGGCTACGGATGTTGCCCGTAATCTGACTGCGGCACAGCAGCAGATGGCCGAAATTGCCAAGGTCATAAACAGAGAGGCCAGGGTTGTCATTCTGGACGAGCCTACCTCCTCTTTGTCTGAATATGAGATTGAAGCGCTCTTCAATCAGATCCGCAAGATGCGTGACGCCGGTGTCACCTTAATTTACATCTCTCACCGTATGGCTGAGATCTTCACCATGTGCGACAGAGCCACAGTGCTGATGGACGGCACCTTTGTCTGCACCAAGATGGTCCAGGATACCAACGAGAAGGAACTGGTGGCCAGCATGGTCGGCCGTGAAATCGGCGACTACTATAACCGTCAGGTACATACCCGCGGCCGGGAAATGCTCCGGGTGGAAGGATTGTGCCGTGACAAGGAATTTGAAAATGTCAGCTTTACCGCCTATGCCGGTGAGATTCTCGGTGTCTATGGTCTGATCGGCGCAGGCCGTACCGAGACCATGGAAACGGTCTTCGGTGCCAGAGAAGCCAGAGAGGGCAAGGTCTTTGTCAAGGGTGAAGAAGTACACTTTTCCTCTCCTCTGGATGCAATTGCCAAGCGCATCGGCATGGTCACCGAGGATCGCCGCAGAACCGGTCTGATGCTCCAGAAGAGCGTGAAGGACAATGCGGTTCTGCCCAGCATCCCCATGCACAAACGCAAATTTGGCTTTGCCAACCCCGCATGGGAAAAAGAGGCGACACTTGATATCAAAAAGAAGCTGATGGTGAAAACGCCCAGCATCGAAACCACCATCGGTTCTCTCTCCGGCGGCAACCAGCAGAAGGTGATTCTGGGCAAATGGCTGCTTGCGGATTCCGAGATTCTCATTCTCGATGAGCCTACCCGCGGTATTGACGTGAACGCCAAGTCGGAGTTCTACGCTCTGATGAATGAATTTGTGGCAAACGGCGGTGCAATCGTCATGATATCCTCTGAAATGCCCGAAGTGATCGGCATCAGTGACCGTATTATTGTTATGCACGAAGGTAAAGTTACCGGCGAGCTGACTGGCGACGCCATTAACGAGCACAACATTATTATGCTGGCAAATACCTAAGTAATAGAAAGGAAAAATGATACATGGATACCATGAACAAAATCGAAAGATCCAAGGTCGACATCGGTGAGTTTTTTAAGAAAAATGTGATCGTTGTGGTGCTGATTCTGCTCTGCCTTGGCTTTGCTTTGGGTAACAGCGCATTCCTGAAGGCCGCAAACCTCATCAACCTGACCACACAGATGGCCATCAATGCCATGTTGACCATCGGCCTTACCTATGTTATCATTCTCGGCGGCATCGATATTTCCGTTGGCTCCGTGGCTGCACTTGCCGGTGTCTGCGCGGCTCTGGTTGCCCGTGACTTTATGGGCGGCGGCACGAACATTGTCCTGACCATGGTGATGCAGATTGTCGTTGCTCTGGTTGTGGGCGGTATCTGCGGCAGCTTCAACGGCTTTATGATTACCAAATTCCGTGTTGTGCCCATGATCGCAACCCTGGCCACCCAGACCATCGCCCGCGGTCTTTGCTACATTCTCTCCGGCGGCACCTCCGTGTCCGGCCTGACCTCTGTGTTCTCCTTCATCGGTGCTGCCCGCTTCCTCAAGACGGAAGCAAAGCCCACCGGCTGGATTCCCATCATTACCCTGGTGGTTATCGCCTTTGTTGTTCTGATGCACATCCTGCTGAGCAAGACGGTGTTTGGCCGTCATGTTTTCGCCACCGGTTCCAACATCAATGTTGCGCACCTGAGCGGCATCAACACCAGCAGAATCACCTTCCTGTGCTATGCAATCTGCGGCGCTATGGCAGGCGTGGGCGGCGTGCTCAATGCTTCCAAGCTTCAGAACGGCCAGCCCGGTGCCTGTGAAGGCTACGAAATGTTTGCCATTGCCGCAACGGTTATGTCCGGCACATCCCTGCTGGGCGGCAGCGGCTCCGTCGCCAGAGCCATGTATGGCTGCGCGGTGGTGGCTGTTATCAACAATGGTATGAACCTGCTGCACATCAACTCCTACTGGCAGAAGATCGTCCTCGGTGTCATCATCCTGCTGGCTGTGGTTATGGACATGGTTCAGAAGAAAAAGAAGAACTAAGCTATGATTTGGAAAACGGAACACCTTGATTATTTTGCAAGAGATTGCTTCAACGGAATGTGCGCCAGCAGACCGGACATCTGGCAGGTTGGATACACACAGAAGAATGCGGCAGTTTTGCTCAAGGCAAAACCTACTTTCGATCAGTTCGCAGTCATCGTGAGTGGGGGGGCCGGCAATGGCCCCCTTTTCCCCGGATATGTGGGGGAAGGCCTTGCGGATGCCGCCGCTGTGGGCGGACCCTATTCTGCGCCGAATGCCTACGCCATTTTGGAGGCAGGCAGAATGCTGGGCAGGAAGAAGGGCGTACTTCTGCTCTACAACAATTTTGCGGGCGACTATCTCAACAATGACATGGCACAGGAGATGCTGGAGACGGAAGGCATTGCGGTGGAGTCCGTCATCGTATCAGACGATGTTGCCACGGCTCTGGGGGAACCGAAAGAAAACCGCAGCGGACGTTGCGGAATCGCCTTGCTGATCAAGCTGGCCGGTGCGTATGCCGCTGCCGGTATGCCTTTGAAAGAAGCCGCGCAAAAGCTGCGCCATGCTGCCACACGGCTTGGAACCCTGAGCCTGCATCTGGATGAAGCGCAGAGCATGGTGTGCTACGGCGGCGGCATCTCCGGAGAGCCTCCCATCCGCACAGAAACCCATATGGATGTGCATAAGGCGGCGGAAGAGGTTTGCCGGATGCTTCTGGCGGATCTGCAGCCCACTGCGGATGAAAAGCTGTTTCTGATGATCAACCGCTTGCGGATGACCAGCTACGCGGATGGCTACGTGATGGCCGATGCCATCAGCCGTGAGCTTCCCCTGCACCATGATGTGGCCGAGGTTCGCTGTGGTGTCTATTCCAACGTTCGGGACTGCTATGGCTATGATTTCAGCATTCTGTGTATGGATGCGGAGACCTGCTCCTATATGAGCAGCCGCATTCAGACGGACAGTTTCGTGATTTAAGAAGGAAACCATAATGTTTTTGGAAGAACGTCATAACAAAATACTGGAGATCCTCAACAAGCATCAATCCGTAAAGGTGAAAACCCTCAGTGAGATGCTGAGCACCTCGGAAGTGACGATCCGTCGGGATTTGGAAGAACTCCAGCGCCAGCAGAAGGTGGTACGAACCCACGGTGGCGCCATGTCGGCCTACATGGTGGGCAAAGCCGTGGTTGCAAAGCAGCTTAGTCTGCTCAATGTGGATGTGAAAAAGCGCATCGCGCAGGTGGCATACGATCAGCTCTGCGATCACGATACGGTGCTGCTGGATTCGTCCAGCACCGTGCATGAGATGCTGCCGCTGTTTATTTCCGGCCCCAAAACAGGTCTTCGTGTCATCACGACCTCGCTGCGGCTGGTGGTGGCGCTGGAAAACTGTGCCAACTGTACGGTACAGGTGGTTGGTGGTGATATCAACTACCTGCATGGAACGACGGAAGGATCCATGGCATTGCGCTATATCCGTGACATCCGTGTCGACAAGTGCTTTTTCGGTATCAACGGTATTTCGTCGGATTTCGGTTTTTCAACACCCCGCTATGAAGATGCTGACATTAAGGCGGCAATGGTGCATGCCTCCAACTACAGTTACATTCTTTCGGACCACTCCAAGTTTGGCAAGACATATCTGGCCAAGACCACGTCTCCGGATTGTGTCATCACCGACACGAGATTGGGCGATTTCCCGTACGACGATTTTGAAAATACAGATTTCATTTTTGCTGATGAAATTGCAGGAAGTGAATCATGAAAGAAATTGATGTTATCAGCCTGCAGGCGGCCCTGCTCCACACCAGCCGCCTGATCGTAGAAAAAGAATCCTTTCTCACCCAGCTGGACAATATTGTGGGTGATGGAGATCATGGTACGGGCATGCGGGACGGCTTCCTGGAGCTTTCGCAGACAGCCCTGCAGGAATCCTATGCGTCCCTTTATGACCTGGTATATGCCAGCGGTGTTTCCCTGGTCAAGACCATGGGCGGCGCGTCCGGCGTCATATTCGGCACGCTCTTTATTGGCGGGCGCAATGCCTTCCTGGATGAGGCGGGTACCAAACTCCAATCGGCTGGTGTGTGCGCGTTTCGCAGCTTTTTCCGTCAAAGTGCGGAGAGTATTGCCAAGCGCGGCAGAGCCAAACCCAATGACCGCACCATGCTCGATGCGCTTCTTCACGCGGTGGAGGCAATGGATGCCTACACGGGTGATGACGTACAGACTCTTTTGTATGAGGGCTGGCAGGGTGCGCAGCGCGGCGTAGAAGCCACAAAACAGATGCTCCCCCGTATGGGCAGGACAAAAAATTTCCGGGATGTTGCCCTTGGCTATCCGGACCCCGGTGCCTGCTCCACGGCCTTTATTTTCCAGGGACTGTATGAGGGATTGCAGAATTCAGAAGAAAACGAATTTTAATTTAAGAGAGGGTAACTACCATGGCATTTGTAAAAGTAAGTGAAGTACTGAGACTGGCTGACGAGAAGAACACTTCCGCCATCGCCTTCAACTGTGTGGATTTCAACACCGTACATTCCGTAATCTCCGTGGCCGAGGAACTCCAGAAGCCCGTGATTGTGATGCTTTACCCCGGTCACTGCATCGACAACAACTGGACTACCCCGCAGGCGTTTGCACCCATGGTCAAGGCCGAAGCGGAAAAGGTAAAGGTTCCCGTGGCGCTGCATCTGGATCATTCCAGCGATTTTGAGTATATCAAGGGCGCCATCGACGCCGGCTTCCTCTCCGTCATGTATGACGGCTCCACGCTTCCTGCCGAGGAAAACGCAAAGAACACCAAGCTTGTGGCTGACTATGCCCACGCCCACGGCGCGGAGGTCGAGGCGGAGCTGGGCTGCGTTGGTTTTGCGGCCAATGAGAGCGACCAGAGCAATGAGGATATGTACACCAAGCCTGAAACAGCCAAGCAGTTCTGCGATATGACCGGCTGCGACAGTGTCGCCGTTGCCATCGGCAGCGCGCATGGCTACTATTCCAAGACTCCCAAGCTGGATCTGGATCGTCTGAAGGCTATCAACGAAGCGACCGATACGCCTCTGGTTCTCCACGGCGGTTCCGGCATCCCCAATGACCAGCTGGAGAAGGCATTCAAACTGGGCATCAACAAGTTCAACGTTGGCACCGAATTCCTGGGTGTATACTTCAAGACTGTTTGCAAGTACGCAGCCCAGTTTGGCGGTGATGACAAGCACATCATTCTGGATATGGCCATTCCTGTACAGGAAGCGCTCAAGGCCTATCTGCGTGAGAAGATGACCCTGTCCCACATCTGATCGTCCGTGCGGGCAGTTCGCTGAACTGCCCGCATTATTCCGGAATCAACCCTTTTGTCCCCGTTCTTGTCCTGCCGTTTTTTTGCCTTGCGCCGCAGGATGGGGGCAGCGAAAGAACTTCGAATCAAAGAATTTGTGCCGACGCAGGGCGGCGGAATGGATGATTACAATGAACATAGCTTGTGTCGGTGAAATGGTCATTGACTTTCTGCCCGGCAGCGGGGAAGGCGAGTACATCCGCAAGGCCGGAGGCGCGCCTGCCAATGTGGCGGTGGCCGTTGCCCGCAATGGTCTGGATGCGGGCTTTTGCGGGAAAGTCGGCAATGATGATTTCGGCAGATTTCTCGTAAAAACCCTGGAAAAAGAGAACGTGGCGGTGCTTTGCCCGCAGCTCTGTGAGGAGGCGGTCACGACCATGGCCTTTGTTTCTCTGGATGAGCATGGGGATCGCAGCTTTACCTTTGCAAGAAAGCCCGGTGCGGATATGCTGCTTACCGTCGATGAGGTGGAGCGCAGCGGCGCGGCCACTGCGGACATGGTTCATGCCGGTTCCTGCTCCCTGTCCAGAGCGCCTGCCTCTGACGCGACGGTTTATGCCATGCGCAAGGCAAAGGAAAACGGCAAGCTGGTCAGCTTTGATGTGAACTACCGCAATTTGATGTGGAATGATGACAGAGCCGCCTGCTGTGAAGCGGTACGTAAAATCCTTCCGCTGGTGGACTTCCTGAAGATTTCCGAGGAAGAACTGGATGTGCCCGGTGTTGCGCCTGGAAAGATCGGGGAAGTCTATGGAATCAGCGTGGTGGTCACCACCCTGGGCGGCGATGGCGCCGTGTGCTACTGGAACGGCCGGAAGATCTCCATCCCCGGAAGAAAGGCCAGGGTGGTCGATACCACCGGCGCCGGTGATGCGTTCTGGGGCGGATTCCTTTCCTGCCTGCTGAAAAGCAATGTGCGCACGACGGCAGATCTCAGTGAAGACCTGCTGAAAAAGGCTCTGGTTTATGGCAACGTGGCCGGCTGGCTCTGCGTGCAGCAGAAGGGCGCCATGGAATCGCTCCCCAGTACACAGCAAATCGAAGCCATTGCCAAGGAGGAAGTATGAACAATTCAGTCTGGAACAAACCCTATGTCATTTCTCCTTCCCTGATTACACTGGATTTGTGTAATCTGGAGTCTCAGGTAAAGCAGCTGGAGGATAGCGGGATCGAGATGCTCCATGTGGATTTGCTGGATGGCTATTTCAGCCCCAGTATGCCCATTGGACTGGATGTGATTCGCCAGCTGAGGAAGAAGACGGATTTGGTATTTGATGTCCACCTCATGGCAAACTCCCACGACTATTTCGTCAATGAGCTGCTGGACATCGGCGTGCAGCAGCTGGTATTCCACGGTGAGTGCGAGCCCCATATCGATAACCGTCTCAATATGATCCATGCCAGAGGTGTCCGTGCCGGTGTCGCTTTGAGACCTGCTACCTCTCTGAGTACGCTGGACTATGTACTGGAAAAATGCGACACGGTGCTTCTCATGCTGATCAATCCCGGTTATGCCAGCAGCAAGAGTGAATCTCAGGTGCCCTACGCACGTCGCAAAATCGAGGAGCTCCACCAGATGATCGCTTCCCGGGGACTTGATACCAAAATCGAGATTGACGGACGTATCTCTCCCAGAAATATCGAGGAATACGGCAAAGAACTGGTGCAGATTTTTGTGGCCGGCAGCACCTGCATCCGCAGGGATGACATTGCGGGCAGCGTAAAAGCATTGGATGAAATTTACAACAGGATGTTTGGAGTGTAAGCTATGAAGGAAGTCACTTATTCTGAAGTCAAACAACTGGTGCTGGATGAGCTGGCGGTTTCGCTGGGTGCGATCCGCGAGGAAGAAGTGGAGCAGCTGATTGAGATCGTGTTGGGCGCCCGCAAGGTATTTTTCATCGGTGTTGGCCGTGTGCTGCTGTCGCTGCAGGCCATTGCCAAGCGCTGGGCACATCTGGGCATCGATACTCACTACGTGGGGGAGATCTGCGAGCCTGCCATCACACCCGATGATGTGCTCATTGTTGGCTCCGGCTCGGGAACCACCCTGTTTCCTGCCGGTATCGCCCAGAAAGCGGCTGCGGTTGGCGCAAAGATTGTCCACATTGGCTCCAATCCCAACAGCGGCCTGAAGGACATCGCCTGCCTGATGGTGCGCATCCCCGTCCGTACAAAGTACTATCTGGAAGATGAAATCGATTCTCTGCAGCCCATGACCAGCCTTTTTGAGCAGAGCCTGCTTTTGCTGGGTGATATTACGGCTAAGATGATCATCGACCGCAAGGAACTGAACATGAAGCAGCTGTGGCAGTACCATGCCAATCTGGAGTGAGCCATGACAAAAAAGGATCTGATCAATTACACCGGAACCATGCAGCAGCTTGCCTATGTCCGGGAGTATGTGGTGTGTGAAGGCCGCGCCAACGGACTTCGTATGGTGGAAGTGAAGAACGGCCCCCTGCGTTTTCAGGCCATGGCAGACAAATGCCTGGACATCAGCGCGCTGGAATTTGCGGGCATCAATATCAGCTTTACCTCCAAGCCCGGTCTGAATGGCCGCAATCCCTTTGACACCCACGGTGAGGAAGCCCTGCGCAGCATTATGGGCGGCCTGTTTTTCACCTGCGGATTGCAGAATATCTGCGGTCCCTGTGAAACGGACGGTGTGGAATATCCCATGCATGGACGTATCCGCACCACCCCGGCAGAGCATCTGTGTGCGGATGCCTTCTGGGAGGATGGAAAGTACATACTGCAGGTAACCGGCGAGATGCGCGAATCCCATCTGTTTGGAACGAACCTTGTGCTGCGCCGCACCATTCGCACCGTTTTTGGCTCCAATGAGATTGAGATTACCGATGTGGTGGACAACCAGTCCGATGAAGCGGCGGATCTGATGCTCATGTATCACTGCAATTTCGGCTACCCCTTCCTGGCGCCCGGCACGCGTCTGGTGCTGCCCACAAAGAAGGTCACAGGCCGTGAGGACTGGTCTCAGGCGCATATCGACTGCTGGCAGACAGCCTCGGAACCCAGGGCAGGGGAGACGGAATATGTCTATCTCCACGAGTTGGCCTCGGACGAGGATGGGAAGTCCTTCGCCGTCATTGTAAACGATGACCTGAATCTGGGTATCAGACTGGGGTTCGACCGAAAAAATCAGCCCTATTTCATGGAATGGATGAGCATGAAAACCGGCGACTATGTGATCGGTCTGGAGCCGTCCAATTCCAGTGTCTACGGCCGCAAGTATCATGAGGCTCAGGGCACCATGCACAAAATCGCACCGCACAGCGAAGAAGTATTCAAGCTCACATTCACGGTGCTGCAGGGGGAAGAAATCGCCCGGGCGCAGAAGGAATGCGAAGCATTAAAAAACAATCAAAAGGAGACTGAATTATGAAACGTTCAGAGATCAATGCAGTCATCAAAAAGTTTGAAGCTCTATTGGAAAAGTACAGCTTTGCGCTGCCGCCCTACCTGTCCTTCACGCCCGAAGAGTGGGAAACCAAGGGTCACGAATATGATGAAATCCGTGACAATATGCTGGGCTGGGATGTGACCGACTACGGCCTGGGCAAGTTCGATGAGCTGGGTCTTGCGCTGATCACCATCCGCAACGGCAATGTAAACAACCCCAAGTACACCAAGACCTACGCCGAGAAGATCATCATGTGCGACGAGGGTCAGGTATCCCCCATGCACTTCCACTGGCACAAGATGGAGGACATCATCAACCGCGGCGGCAACGACATTCATTTTACGCTGTATAACGCCGACAAGGATGAGCAGCTGGCCGATACCGATGTGGAGATCTTCCGGGATGGCCGCCGCTACTTCGTGCCCGCAGGAAGCACCGTGGTTCTGAAGCCCGGTGAGAGCCTGACCTTCTATCCCTACTACTACCATGAGTTCGTCATCCCCAAGAACGGCAAGGGCCCCGTGCTGATCGGTGAGGTGTCCATGTGCAATGACGACAATACCGACAACCGTTTCCTGGACTTCCTGGGCCGCTTCCCCACCATTGAGGAGGATGAGCCCCCCTACCGCCTGCTGTGCAACGAGTATCCCCCTGCCAGAGACTGAGCACAGATTGGTCATATTCCAACAGCATAACATTGGGGTCAGGCGTATCGCCTGACCCCGGCATTTTTTGAACCTGTTTTGAAAGATGTGACGAATCAGGAAGCGGCTGCGGGAGCGCTGCCCAGACGGGCAAACGTCGCACTCATCAGAATCAAAATCACCAGCAGATACGCAGGGAGCAGCGCAACGGAAATCACTTTAGCCAGAATGCCGAAAAGCGGCGGCATGATGCAGATTCCGATGTATGCGCTTGCCATCTGTACGCCGACAATTGCCTGTGACTGCTGCGCGCCGAATCGCGCCGGCGTGGCATGAATCATGGCAGGATAAATGGGCGCGCAGCCCAGACCGACCAAAATCAGTCCCGCAATGGGAATCCATGTATTTCCGGGCAGGAGCATGGCAAGAATACCCACGGCGATGGTGCCAAGTCCCAGCTTCACCATTTGCGTATCATTCAGCTTCATGGTGACGAAGCCGCTGACAGCCCGGCCAATGGTAATGCCAAGATAGAACATACTTGCAAAACCGGCCGCGGTTTCTGCCGGAATCCCTTTGTATAAGCTTAAATAACTGGCAGCCCAGAGTCCGGCAGTCTGCTCAATGGCACAGTAGCAGAAAAAGCAAATCATCACGGCCTTGGCACCGGGAATGCGAAGAATCCGGGGCAGGGAAAGCGCTTTGCGGGGAGCGCGCCCTTCCTCAGATTTTGAAGAAGCAGCTTTCCATAGGGGCAGGCTGCATAGGAGAATCACGGTTAAGATAACCTGCAAAACACCGATCACCCGATAACCGCCATTCCAGGCACTGCCTGCGGTAAGAACGTAACCCATAATGTACGGGCCGATCGATGCCCCGATTCCCCACATACAGTGCAGCCAGCTCATGTGGCGGCTCTCGTAGTGGAGCGCCACATAGTTGTTGAGTGCGGTGTCCACACTGCCTGCACCCAGACCGTAGGGAATTGCCCAGAGACACAGTGATAAAAAGGAACCGCTGAAAGAAAAACCAAACAGAGCAGTGGCCGTGGCGGCAACGCTGACTGCGGTTACTTTTCCGGCACCAAGTCTGAGGGTGAGCCTGTCGCTCATCAGGCTGGACACAATGGTTCCCAAAGCGATAATCATGGAAATAATGCCTGCATAGGACACCGGCACGCCAAGCTGCGGGTACATGGATGGCCATGCGGAACCCAGCAGCGCATCCGGGAGTCCCAGCGAGATGAAAGCAAGATAAATAATCGGCAAGAGCAAGTGAAGCATGTTGTGTTCTCCTTTGTTGTTAGGCACCATTATAATTCATTGGAAGAGAAATGTCATCTGTAAAAACCACATTTTTGCATAGAATACCGGGAAACTTCCCACGCAGAGAAGTCCGCAGGCATAAATTTACAGATTATTCACAACTCGTTCAGCGTTATTTAAGCCTGACATCCTACGATGTATTTGGTACTTTTTTCAAGACATAAACGGAGGAAGCATTATGGCCAAACGTATGAGCAAAGCGGCTCGGAAAAAGCGCTTGATTCGCGTGACCCTGATCATTGTGATCGTACTGACGCTGATCGTGGCGGCAGTAAACGTACTGCAAAAGCGGGTCACAGATCAGATGAATGAAAAGAACGACACCCCAACATCCGCAGCGGTCACCAGAGGCAGCATCAGCACGACGGTTTCCGGCTCCGGAAACCTGACCGATGAGGACGTGAAGGAGCTGAAGCTTCACAGCGATGTGGAAATTGACGAGATCCTGGTGGAAGCAGGAGACAAGGTGCAGGAGGGCGACCTGCTGGCCACGGTGAATATGTCCACCGTTCTGTCTGCCATGGCTGATATTCAGGGGAAGCTGAATGATCTGGATGATGAGATCGGCGACGCGACCGGCGATGAATTGGACAGCTACATCAAGTCCACCATTGGGGGACGTGTGATGAAGATCTTTGCGGCCAAAGGCGATGATGTTTCCACCGTCATGTATGATCACGGAGCACTGGCACTGCTGTCGCTGGACGGCTTTCTGGCTGTAGAGATTGAAACGGATCTGCTGGAGGCAGAAGAGGCGGTGACCGTGACCGGCTCTGACGGAACCGCATTCGACGGTCGTGTGGAGCGTACAGGCAACGGTATGGCCGTGGTTCTGATCTCCGATGAAAAGGCCGTCTATGGCGATACGGTTACCGTTACAAACGCTGCGGGTACGGAAGCAGGCACAGGAGAACTCTATATCCACGAGCAGATGAAAATCACCGGCATTGCAGGCACAATCAGCTCTGTTTATGTCCGCGAGAATCAGAAAATCAACACCGGCAACAGGATGTTCTACCTGACCGACACCAGCTTCAGCGCCAACTATACAAGCCTTTTGGAAGAGCGGGAGGAACTGGTGGAGCAGCTGCAGCGGCTCATCAAGGTCTATCACGACGGAGCGATCCTTTCCGATGTTTCCGGTACGGTTTCCAGTGTCGCAGACGATTCTTCCGCCACGGGGGGCACCCAATCCTCCGACAGCGCGCTGAGCTCCTTTGCTGCCATGGGCTCCTACAGCTCCGCAGCCGCGTCCGGGACCGGCACAACGGACACCTCCTCCGATGATGAGAAGGTTTTCTTTTCCATCTGCCCCGGCACCCAAATGACGGTCACCATCAGCGTGGACGAATCGGACATTCTGTGCCTGCAGGTGGGACAGTCGGCGACCATCACCGTTGACGCGCTGGATGATGAAACGGTCAGCGGCACCGTCACGGAGATTGACACCACAGCCACCTCCTCCGGCGGCGTGACCGTCTACACTGCCACCGTGACCTTCGACAAAACCGAGGATATGCTCTCGGGAATGTCCGCCTCGGTTTCCATCGTGATCGAGGGCGTGGAAGATGCCCTGCTGATCCCCAGCGACGCGCTGACCCAGACGAGAGCTTCTGCCTATGTCTACACCGGCTACAACAGCGAAAGCGGCGAATTTACCGGCATGGTGGAGGTTACCAGCGGCATGGACAATGGGGAATTCGTCGAAATTACCGGCGGTCTGAGTGAAGGCGACACGGTGTACTATTTTGAAAAGGAAGAAAACCGTTTTACCTTCCCCTTCGGTAATATGGGCGGCATGAGCGGTATGAGCGGCATGGGTGGTATGAGCTTTGACAGCGGCGGCACCGGAAACCGTGGCAGCAACAGACCCGGCAGCATGCCCGGCTTTGGAGGCTAAGGAGCGAGCCATGATTGATCTGAAAGATATTTGCAAGGTCTATACCATTGGCTCGGAATCTGTTTGGGCACTGAACCATGCGAGCCTTCACATCTACCCCGGCGAATTTGTCAGCATCATCGGGCCTTCCGGCAGCGGCAAATCGACGCTTATGAACATTATCGGCTGTCTGGATGTGCTGGACAGCGGCTCCTATCATCTGGATGGCATTGCCATTGAGGATTACTCCGAAAATGAATTGGCCAAAATCCGCAATCTGAAGATCGGTTTTGTGTTCCAGAGCTTTAATCTGATCAACAAGCTGACCGCAGAGGAAAATGTGGAATTGCCGCTGATATATCAGGGGGTTCCCGCGAAAGAGCGCAGGGAACGTGTTGCCGCGGCGCTGGCAAGAGTCCAGCTTCAGAAGCGGGCGAAGCACTATCCCACGGAGCTTTCCGGCGGTCAGCAGCAGAGAGTGGCCATTGCAAGAGCCATTGCCACCAAGCCCTCTCTGATTCTGGCGGACGAACCCACCGGCAATCTGGATTCCAAAACCACCAGGGATATCATGGCTATTTTCCATGAACTCCACGAAGCCGGCAATACCATTGTGCTGATTACCCACGATGATGATGTGGCAAGGCAGGCCAGCCGCCAGATTCGGATTCTTGACGGTCAGGTGACGGAGGGAATGCTATGATCAAATTCTTATACAGCCTGTATCTGGCGCTCAAAATGGCGCTCAAATCCATTGCAGGCAATAAAATGCGTGCGTTCCTGACGATGCTGGGCATCATCATCGGTGTGTTTTCTCTGGTGGTGCTGGTGAGCCTTGTAAACGGCACCACCAGTACCGTGACCGATACGATTTCCGATTTGGGTAAGGATATGCTCACGGTCAGAATCTCGGACGACAAGGGAAAACCCATCCGGTTGGATGATCTGGCGCAGTGGTCTGATGAGGCGGGAATCGGCCATATTGCCACCTCCGGCACCAGCACGGTCACGGCAAAATATGGTTCCAACTCCGATTCCATGACGGTAACCGGAACAACGCCTTCCTATTACAGCATTCAGGGATTGAATCTGCTGCTGGGTCGGTTCTTGAAAACGGCGGATGTGGAAAGCCACACCTATGTATGCGTGATCAATGAGACCACGGCTACGGAGCTGATCGGCTACACGGATTGTCTGGGTGCGGAGATCTCCCTGAACGGCACCAAATTCACGGTGGTCGGCGTTCTGGAGGACAGCGACAACACCCTCACCAATCTGCTCACTGCCGGTTCTCTGGTCGCGTATGTTCCCTATACCTCTCTGGTGCGCCTGAGCACCACGGTCACCTCGAACATAACCAGCTTTTATGTCAGCGCCGAAACAACAATCGAGGCGGCAGAAACGGCGATCACAGACCTGCTGATGAACCGCTTTCAAAATGATGAGGACGCATTCTCTGTGTCCAGCACACAGTTTTTGGAGGATGCCATGAATGATGTTACCTCTATTTTGAGCATTCTGCTGGGCAGTATTGCGGCCATTTCTCTGATTGTGGGCGGCATCGGCATTATGAATATCATGCTGGTTACGGTCACTGAGCGCACCCGGGAGATCGGCATCCGCAAGGCCATCGGTGCCACCCGCGGAGAAATTCTGCGGCAGTTTTTGATCGAGGCCGTTGTGCTGTGCATGATGGGCTGTGCCATCGGCATTGGGCTGTCCTGGGTAACCCTGCAGACGGTCAGTGTGGTGGTATCCAGCCTGAGCATGACATTCCAACTGGAGGGGAACGTGGTTATCCTCAGTGTGGTATTCTGCTTCTTCATTGGCCTTGTGTTTGGCCTGTATCCTGCAAACAAGGCGGCGAAAATGCAGCCCATTGATGCCTTGCACTATGGAGGTTAAGAGATATGTTTCAGAAAAAACCGATTTATATTGTGGGGATCATCCTGTTTACACTCCTTCTGATTGCAGATCTTCTGGTGTTCTTCCTCATGCCTGCGGGTGTCGGAATGGGGAATATGCCCACATTCGACCCGGGAACCTTTGACGGGGCCGGCTTTGGCGCAATGGCACCGGAGGGCGCCGGTAAAGCGGAGTTTATTGGGCAGGCACTCGGGGCAAATACCGGCGGCGGACTGCTTCGCAGCCTGCGCAGCGGCTTCTGGCCCATCCTGATCGTCTGTATTCTGGCGGATGCCCTGTGTGTTTTTATGCTGTTTCGCATCTCACGAAAGAACAAAAATGTTCCGGAAGAGGTACCGCTTGCGGAGGATGAGGATTCCACTCCCGAACGTGACCATACCAACACCTTGCTTGCGGTGATTGCGGTGATCCTGGCAGTGGCTGTGTTTGTGTCCGGCCTTCCTTCCGGAGGAAAGGGCAGTACCGCAACGGCACAAACCGCCACGTGTGCGGCAGAGGCAGGCATCGGCGATCTGGTCAGCCACTTCTCCGGCAGCGGCACCCTCTCCGGCTCGGATGCCGAAGAGATTGAGATACCCGCATCCGTTACCGTCACTTCCTACGCTGTCAAAAACGGTGATCGGGTGGAAGCAGGGGATGTGATCGCAATGGTGAACAAAACTTCCGTCCAAAATGCAATCTATGAAGTGCAGACGCTGATTTCCGAGTTGGATGCCGAGCTGAAGGATGTTCGCAGCGATACCCTGGACGATACGATTACTTCCCGCGCAGAAGGCCGGGTAAAGGTTATCTATGCACAGACAGGCGAATCGGTGGAAAGCTGTATGTACGAGCATGGCGCACTGATGCTGATCTCTCTGGGCGGCTCCATGACTGTGGTAATTGAAAGTGATGAAGCGGTTGCTGTGGGACAGACTCTGACGGTTACCCTGTCCGATGGCACACAGGTGGAGGGTAAGGTGCAGCAGACCAGAGGCGGAAAGATCACCGTCACTACCACCGATGATGGCCCCCTCCACGGTGATACCGTGACCGTTACAACGCAGGAGGGCGTGCTCCTTGGCAGTGGAAGCTTAACTGTCTCCAGCCCGCTGCTGGTTACAGGCTATTTTGGAACCGTAAGCAAAATCAACGTGGCTGTGGGTGCAAGGGTGAAGGCGGGAACCAAATTGATCACGCTGCGGGATACAGAGGATCTGGCCCGATATCAGTACCTGCTCCGCACCCGGGGCGAACTGGAAGATTATGTGGATGAACTGAATCGGATGTATCAGGACGGCTGCATCAAGGCAGGTCAAAGCGGTATCATTTCCATGGTTGATGAGGATGTTGCCTATGCGCCGCTATCTGCCGATTTACAGGAAAACCGGAATGCGTCGGAGCTTTCGGTATCCTCTGCTTCGGAAGGTTTTCAGGTTACACTTCTTTCCAATCTCGTATTGCTGACGGAAACCGAACCTGCGGGTACTGCAACGGAGCCCACGGCTCCTCCGACAGAGCCCACGGCTCCTCCAACAGAGCCTGCGGATACCCCGACAGAACCCACGGATACTCCGACGGAGCCTGCACCTGTACTTGCCGACGGCACCTATGCCGGAAAAGTAAAATCAATCGGTTACAATTCCATGCAGTTTCAAATCAGCGAGATGGATGTGACCGGTGCCACCATTGCGGCTGTTGCGGCCATGCCCGATGCGATGTTTACCAGTGTGAAAGAGCTGACACCCAGTGCGTCCGTGGCGGTCAATGTCTATCAGGACGGACAGCTGACACCCAGCTCCGTCAGTGCCATCCAGTCCGGCGATAAGGTGCTGCTGTACGTCTCCGGCGGCGTAGTCGTCCGAATCGACTACATTGCGGCAGCGAACCAAAATCCAGGAGGCAATACGCAGTGGCCCTCCGGTGGCGGCAATATGCAGTTTCCCTCCTTTGGCGGCGGTTTTGGCTATTCTTACGGTGCGCAGGAGGATGAGGAACCGGCCACCTATGAGGTGAAAACGACCTGCGTCTGTGCCGTTACCCCGGCAGAAACCATGACCATTGCCGTGAATGTGGATGAATTGGACATCCTCAATTTGGCGGTTGGGCAGAAAGCGGATGTGACATTGGATGCGCTTCCCGGTCAAAGCTTTGCCGGCTCGGTGAAGCGGATCGCGCAGACCGGCACGTCGGAAAATGGCGGCAGTACCAAGTACACGGTCACCATGGAAGTGCCCCGGACAGAACAAATGCTGGACGGAATGAATGCCTCCGTGCTGATCGAGGTCGGGAGACTGCGTGATGTGTTGACCATTCCCGCGGCAGCCGTTTATGAGGACGGTACGCGCACCTATGTGTACACCGCGGTGGACGCAAAGACCGGCGAACCCGCAAATCCTGTGGATGTGACCACGGGTGCTTCCGACGGAAGCGATATCCAGATCCTCGATGGACTGCAGGCAGGGGACGTTGTTTACTACAGCTACGCCGATTCTATTGTGTACCGCACTGAAGTGTAATGATTCTTCCGCACTTCGCGAAAATGATGAAAATGATGCAGAAAAAGCAGGCTGTCAATAAACCCTCCCAGCCGAAAGTTTCGGAGGGAAAGAAAGTGTGAAAGAAAACCGTCAGGGTTGTCTTTCACGTCCAATCAAAGCGATTTTCAAACTTTTTGAAAAGTTTGAAAATCGTAGGCAGCTTGTCAAAAATACTTTTTTGACAAGCTGAGCAGGCTGCGCCTTTCAGCGCAGCCTGCAAAATAATATCATCAAATGGCTGGTTCCGTGGAAGAACCAGCCATTTGATAGTATTCCTGAAATCCTCCGTTTCTTGCGGGCTGTTTCTTTGCAGCCCAAAAGGATCAATTCTTCCGCCAGGTGGAGGGCATAAGAAGAATCAGCATGGGGAACAGCTCCAGCCGTCCAAAGAGCATATCCAAGGCCAACACAATCTTTGCCGGTGCAGAGAAGATGGAGAAATTTCCCGTGGGGCCCACCAGACTGAGGCCGGGGCCGATGTTGTTCAGCGTGGCCACCACCGAAGTTACCGTCGTCACAAAGTCGTGATTATCCAGGGAAACCAGCAGCATAGACCCTACGGCAATCAGAAAATACAGCGTCATATAGCTTTGAATGCCCTGAATCGTCTCCCGGCTGACCGCCTTACCGTCCAGGGTCAAAACTTTTACGGAGCGAGGATGCAGCAGCTTATGCAGCTCCGAACTCAGCACCCGATACAAAATCACCATGCGGGAAACCTTCACGCCGCCGCCGGTAGAGCCGGCGCAGGCGCCCACCACCATCAGCATCACCAGAATCAGCCGGCTCAGCTGGGGCCAGAGGTCAAAGTCCGCCGTGCTGAAGCCTGTGGTGGTGATGATGGAAGCCACGGCAAAAAAAGCGTGATGCAGCGCATCCAGCACCGACGGGAACAGATTCAGAATGTTCACCGTAATGACCAGGGTGCTTGCCGCAATGATTGCAAGGTACACCCGTACCTCGGAATTTCGCCAGGCCATGGCATACTTTTTCATCAGAATGAAAAAGTAAACATTGAAGTTTATACCGAAAAGCACCATGAACACAGACACGACGCCCTGCAAATAGTAGCTGGGATAGGCGCCCATGGAAGCATTTTTGATGCCGAAGCCGCCGGTGCCGGCGGTGCCAAATGAGGTACACAGGCTGTCAAACAGGGGCATTCCGCCCAGACACAGCAGGATTACCTCCAAAACCGTCATGGCAATGTAGATACCATAGAGAATGGCGGTGGATTTGCGCATATTGGGTACCATTTTGCTCACCGTTGGGCCGGGGCTTTCCGCCCGCAGCAGGTGATTGGCCTGCCCGCCCATATTCACCAATGCCAGCATGAACACCAGAATGCCCATGCCGCCCAACCAGTGTGTAAAGCTGCGCCAGAAGAGCATTCCGTTGTCCAGCGCCTCCACATCTGTCAAAATGCTGGCGCCGGTGGTGGTAAAGCCGGAAACCGTTTCAAATACCGCGTCCAGGTAACTGGGAATCTGGCCGGACAGCGTAAAGGGAACCGCGCCGATCAGGGAGATGACAATCCAGGCCACAGATGTGAAAACAAAGCCTTCCCGGGCATACATATCCCGTCTGGCCGGTTTCCACCGGGTCAGAAGAAAACCCAGAATTCCCGCCACCGCCATGGTAATGAGAAAGCAGATTCCGGAACTCTCCCAGTAAATGACGGAAACCACCAGCGGAAGCGCCAAAAATGCCGCTTCAATCAGCAGAACCACGCCAAACAGGTAGCGTAACATGGAATAATTCATTTGTTCCTCCCATTACCGCCGGGCGGTGAAGATGTCGTTGAGACTTCTCAGACCGCTGATGGTGGTTACCACAATGACACTGTCACCTACCTCAATGGTATCGCTGCCCCGGGGGGTGATGAATTTATCACCACGGCAGATGCAGCCAATGAGCAGCTCGTCCTTCAGGTGCAGATCCTGCAGCGGAATACCGCAGAAATCCGCGTTGGCCGTCACCCGGAACTCCAGAGCCTCCACCTTGTTGCTGACGATCTTACACATGGTTTCCATACTGGCATAGGCATCGGAATCCTGCATGGCCCGGACATAACGCAACACATTGTCCGCGCAGATATTCCGGGGATAGAACACGGAACCGAGAGAGAGCTTTTCGACCAGAGGCTCGTAGGTGTCCCGGCTGATCTTGGTGATGACTTTCGCCTTGGTGGTGTTTCCGGCATAAAGGGAAATGATGATGTTTTCCTCGTCAATGCCCGTCAGCGCGGCAACAGCATCCATATGCTCGATGCCTTCCTCCTGCAGAAGACGCTGATCCGTGCCGTCGCCATGAATGATCGTGGCACCGGGCAAAAGCTCACTCAGCTCCTCACAGCGATTGAAATCGAATTCCACAATTTTTACATCCATTCCGGATGCCAGCAGCTGTCTGCCAAGGTAGTAACCCATGCGGCCGCCGCCGATCAGCATCACCTGCCGCACACGGCTTGCAACAACTCCGACCTGGCGGAAGAAGCGATGCGCATCCACAGGACTTGCCACCACGGAAATCCGGTCTCCGGCACGCAGCTGGAAGTCACCGGAAGGAATGATGACATCCTGCGCGCCCCGTTCCACTGCGCAGATCAGCACATTGGAACGGAATTTTCCGATATCACGCAGTGTCAGACCGTCCAGGGGAGAGCCCTTTGCCACATTGGTCTTGTGAATCTCAACGTGCCCTTTGGCAAAGGTGTCGATCTTAATGGCCGACGGAAATCGCAGAACACGTGCCATTTCTGTAGCGCAGGTCTCCTCCGGATTGATGGTCATGCTCAATCCCAAATCGTCCTGGATCAGGCTCAGATCTTCCGCATACAGAGGGTTACGCACACGGGCAATGGTGTGCCGGGCTCCCAGTTTCTTGGCGATCAGACAGCACAACAGATTTCGCTCATCTTCTCCGGTACATGCGATGACCAGATCCGCTCTGTCCGCCCCAGCTTCCAACTGAACCGCCCGGGAGGCACCGTCGCCCTCCACGATCATCACATCCAATTCGTTGTTGGACTGCCCCAACCGCTCGGCCGAACGATCCACCAGCGTTACCTCGTGCTTTTCCAGTGACAGCTGCTCTGCCAGAATGCTGCCGATTTTTCCGTCACCGATAATCAGTATTTTCAAGGATATCCCCCAAATCTATGTAATTTCCATGGAGCTGCTGTTTTTGCAGCAGCCCCGCTTGTTTCATTACCGTTTACTCTGCCTGCGATTGTAGAGCTTTGCCAGACCGCCCTCACTGGTTTCGCGGAAGCGGTGGTTCAGATTGATGCCGGTTTCGTGCATGGCACGGCAGACC
Source organism: Bacillota bacterium (assembly GCA_029098045.1). GTDB lineage: Bacteria > Bacillota > Clostridia > Oscillospirales > Oscillospiraceae > Faecousia. Next base: position 10,220 of record JAQXNO010000083.1, on the reverse strand, counting down.
ATATCATAGCTGATATTCCGGGAGCCTGTGAGGAAATAGCTCAGGTTGCAGGCATTCATGGCCCGCATGGCAGCAACCGCGTTGCGCTCGATACAGGGGATCTGCACCAGTCCGCAGATGGGATCACAGGTAAGACCCAGATGGTGCTCCATGGCCACTTCGGCCGCGTATTCCACCTGATCCAGATTCTGACCGTACAGCTCCGCAAGTGCCGCAGCCGCCATGGAACAGGCGGTGCCGATCTCTGCCTGACAGCCACATTCGGCGCCGGAAATGGAGGCGTTGCGCTTGGTCAGATTGCCGATCACACCGGCGGTGGCAAGACCACGGCAGATTTGCGCATCGGTGTAGCCCCGGGTCTCCTGGGCGTATTTCAGCACGGCAGGCAGCACACCGCAGGCACCGCAGGTGGGGGCGGTGACAATGGTGCCATTGTCCGCGTTCTGCTCGGCAACGGCATAGGCATAGGCGGCGATTTTCTGAAATTCCAGAAGCGCGGGAATCTGCTCTTCCGGCGACTGTTCCATCAGAAACTTCGCTTTTCGCTGTACATTCAGACCGCCGGGCAGAACACCCTCCGCCTTCAGACCTTCGTCAATGGCATTTTTCATTACTTGCCAGACTTCCATCAGAAAATCCCAGATCTCGGGGCCTTCATTCAGCTCCACATACTCGGACAGAGTTTGGATATAGCGCCATTTGCAGAAATCCGCAATTTCCGCGAAGGAATGCTCAATGTAAACATCCTCGCTCTCGGCGTCATGCTTGCCGGGAATGCGGATGTCACCACCGCCGATGGACTCCACACGCATACTGGAAGTCTCCGTGCCGTTTTTCAGGGCGAAAAAGTCCATGGTATTTGGATGCGCACCGGGAAGCTCTTCCTGTGAGAAAACGATCTGAGTGGGAACGGGGGCAAGAACCTCCCGCAGAACCCGGTCCGTGCCGTGCCCCACACCGGTGGCACTTAAGGAGCCATAGAGAACCACTTTGAAGGCATCCGCACCGGGATTCTTCTCCTTAAAGAGCCTGGCAGCCCGCTCCGGACCCATGGTGTGGGAAGAACTGGGGCCTTTTCCGATTTTGTAAATATCGCGGATGGATTTCATACAAATTCCTCCGTATTTCTTTTTTCGCCCAATAGTATATCAAATTATCATGTGAAATACAACGGCTTTCCGGAAATTATTCCGGCTCCCGCAGGGACTCCAGACTCAGCTCTCCGGCCAGCTTGAACAGCGCATCAGCCAAAGCCTGTTCCAGAGGAATTCCGACCGCTGATGCAATGCGGGTATAAAACAGAACCACCGCCGGTTCCAGGTACAGCTTGATTTCGGTCATAGGCACCTCCGGCACACATTGCGGAAAAAACTTTCTCCATCCTATGCAGACCCTTGACAATGGTGCTATAATATATAGTACGAAAATTGGAAAATGCGAGAGGATGATAGACATGGCAAAAGATAAAAAGGTCGAACAGATCACGGATATGGAGGTCGACTTCGCCCAGTGGTTCACCGATGTGTGCAAGAAGGCGCAGCTGATCGACTACTCCAGCGTCAAGGGCGTGTTTATTTACAGACCCTATGGCTATGCCATCTGGGAGAATATTCAGCATATCATGGACAGGGAATTCAAGAAGCAGGGCGTTGAAAACGTCTATATGCCCCTGCTGATTCCCGAATCCCTGCTGCAGAAGGAAAAGGATCACGTGGCAGGCTTCGCACCCGAGTGTGCATGGGTCACCATGGGCGGCGGTGATAAGCTGGAAGAGAAGATGGCAATTCGTCCCACTTCCGAAACGCTCTTCTGTGAGCACTTCGCAAATGTGCTGCAGTCTCACAGAGATTTGCCCATGAAGTACAACCAGTGGTGCAGCGTGCTGCGCTGGGAGAAAACCTCCCGCCCCTTCCTGCGCCACCGGGAATTCCTGTGGCAGGAGGGTCACACCATCCATGCCACTGCCGAGGAGGCCAAGGCATTCACCGAGACCATGCTCAATGTCTATGCGGACTTCTGCGAGAATGTGCTGGCAATGCCTGTCACCCGGGGTCAGAAGACCGACAAGGAGAAGTTCAATGGCGCGGAAGCGACCTACACCATCGAGTGCATGATGCATGACCGTAAGGCACTGCAGGCCGGCACCTCCCACTATTTCGGCGACGGCTTTGCCAAGGCATTCGGCATTGAATTCACCGACAAGAACAACCAGCGCACCAATCCCTACGAAACCTCCTGGGGCGTTTCCACCCGTTTGATCGGCGGTATCATCATGACCCACGGCGACAACAACGGCCTGGTTTTGCCGCCCAAGGTAGCGCCCGTACAGGTTGTGATTCTGCCGGTTGCACAGCATAAGCCCGGTGTTCTGGAGGCGGCCAACGGCCTGAAGGACCGGCTGATTGAGGCGGGTCTGCGCTGCAAGCTGGACGACAGCGACCAGTCCATGGGATGGAAGTGCGCCGAATACGAGATGAAGGGTGTGCCCCTGCGCGTGGAGTGCGGCCCCCGTGATCTGGAAAACGGACAGTGTGTCCTCGTGCGCCGTACCGACCGGGAGAAGATCGTGGTGAAGCTGGAGGATCTGGAAACCGCTGTGGCGGAGCAGCTGACGCAGGTTCAGCAGCAGATGTTCGACAAGGCCAAAAAGAATCTGGATGAGCACATCTACGAAGCACACTCTCTGGAAGAGGCCAAGAAGCTGCAGGATGAAAACGGCGGCTACATCAAGACCATGTGGTGCGGCGATCTGGAATGCGAAATGGCCATGAAAGAAAAGGCCGGTATGTCGTCGCGCTGCATCCCCTTCGCACAGGAGAAGCTGGACGATGTCTGCGCCTGCTGCGGCAGACCTGCAAGCAAGATGGTCTACTGGGGTATTGCCTACTGAGAAACCGGAAACCGGGGCATGACTGCCCCGGTTTTCTGAAAAGGAGAGCGGCTATGAATAAGAAGGAATGGATCCGCGCGTTGAAATTCACCCTGTTTTCCATCAGCGCCGGTGTAATTGAAATTATTTCGTTTACCCTGCTGAACGAATTCACCAATATGCCCTATTGGCCCTGCTACCTGATTGCACTGGTGCTGTCGGTGCTTTGGAATTTTACCTTCAACCGCCGGTTCACCTTCCAGTCCGCAGGCAACATTCCCAAGGCCATGGCGCTGGTGGCGCTGTTTTACTGTGTGTTTACCCCGGTCAGCACCTTTGCCGGCAACGCGCTGGCAAATTTGGGCTGGAATGAATATCTGGTCACGGCGCTCAATATGATTGCCAATTTCGTGACTGAGTTCCTGTACGACAAATATGTTGTATTTCGTGGGACTGTGGATTCCAACGATCTGGCAAAAAAGCACTCCTGACAAACTGACCCCCCAACCGATTTGATCGGCTGGGGGGTTGTGCTTCAATATGGATCAGACAATGCCCTGCGCCTGCATGGCGGTTGCAACCTTCAGGAAGCCGGCGATATTGGCACCGGCCACGTAGTTGCCTTCCATGCCGTATTCCTTGGCGGCGGCATCCAGATTGTGGAAGATGTTCACCATGATGGTCTTCAGCTTGGCGTCCACTTCCTCGAAGGTCCAGCTCAGACGCTCGGAGTTCTGGCTCATCTCCAGAGCAGAGGTGGCCACACCGCCGGCGTTGGAAGCCTTGCCGGGGCAGAACAGAACGCCGCTGTCCTGGAAGTATTTCGTCGCCTCCAGCGTGGTGGGCATATTGGCACCCTCGGCCACGGCGAAGCAGCCGTTTGCCACCAGAGTCTTGGCATCCTCCAGATTCAGCTCGTTCTGCGTGGCGCAGGGCAGAGCCACATCGCACTTGATGGTCCAGACACCCTTGCCCTCGTGGTAGACGGAATTGGGGCGAGCCTTGGCGTACTCGGTCAGACGGGCGCGGCGGACTTCCTTCACTTCCTTCAGGGTAGCCCCATCGATGCCGTCGGGATCGTAGATCCAGCCGGTAGAATCAGAGCAGGTGACAGGCTTGGCGCCCAGCTGCCACGCCTTCTCAATGGCATAGGTGGCAACGTTGCCGGCACCGGAAACCACAACGGTCTTACCCGCCAGCTCCTTGCCGTTGCACTTCAGCATTTCCTCGGTCAGGTACAGCAGACCATAGCCGGTTGCCTGCGTTCTGGCCAGAGAACCACCGTATGTCAGCCCCTTGCCGGTGAGCACGCCTTCATACAGACCGGTGATGCGCTTGTATTGACCATACAGGTAGCCGATTTCACGACCACCGACACCGATATCACCGGCGGGCACGTCGGTATCCGCGCCAACATACTTGTACAATTCTGTCATGAAGCTCTGGCAGAATGCCATGATTTCGCGATCGGACTTGCCCTTGGGATCAAAGTCGGAACCACCCTTGCCGCCGCCGATGGGCAGGCCGGTGAGGGAGTTCTTGAAAATCTGCTCAAAGCCCAGGAACTTGATGACGCTCAGATTGACGGTGGGGTGCAGACGCAAACCACCCTTGTAGGGGCCGATGGCACTGTTGAACTGAATCCGGTAGCCGTTGTTCACCTGAACCTGACCCTTGTCATCCACCCACGGAACCCGGAACAGGATGCTGCGCTCGGGAGTGGTCAGCCGCTCCAACAGGGCGTCGCGCTTGTAGGCATCCTCGTTCTTTTCGATAACGGGACGAAGAGATTCCAGAACTTCATAAACCGCCTGATTGAACTCGGGCTCGTTGGGGTTCTGGGTTTTGACCCGCGCCAGAATATCGTCTACATAGCTCATAAACAAATGTCCTCCCTTGGAAGATAAAATGGTGGAGTTATTGTAGCACTTCCAACTTCAGAATACAAGTATTTTTTCGGCATTCCCGCAAAAAAACAGCAGAAGCGTCATTATGAACGAATGACGCTTCTGCAACAGAATTCAGCTTGTGCAAATTTTACCGAACCCGGGGGAGAATCTCCTGCTGGATCACGTTGATGAGCTTATTCAGCTCTTCCGGTGTGGTATCCCGGCAGATGGACACACGGAAAGAACTGTCCATAACGGCAGGCGACAGGCGCATTGCCTCCAGCACATGGCTGCGGTGCCCCTTGGCACACGCGGAACCCGCCGACACGCAGATGCCGTGATCCTGCAAAATGTTGATGGTATTCTGAGTGGGCACACCGGGGATGGAGAGGGAGAGAATATGGGGCGCGTCGTGGCAGCCGTTGACGGTGAGTCCCTTCAGAGTGGAAAGCTCCTGAACCAGAACATTCAAATACTGCTTTTCCCGGGAAATATCTTCCTGAAAAGTGGCACTCATGGCGGCACAGGCGGCGGCAAAACTGAAAATGGCAGGGGTAGCCTCCGTGCCGCTGCGGTAATTCGACTCCTGACCGCCGCCCACGAGCAGAGGGGGGAAGGATTTCAGCTTCGGGGAAATATAGAGCGCGCCGCAGCCCTTGGGACCGTGGATCTTATGGGAGGAAACGGAGATCAGATCGGCACCCAGGTTTTTTGCGGCGAAGGGGATTTTCAGGAATCCCTGAACCGCGTCGGTGTGGAAGATGGCGTTGGGGCAGACCCGCTTGGTCAGCTTCGCCATCTGGGCGATGGGCATCACGGAACCAACCTCGTTGTTGACCATCATGATGGATACCAGAATGGTGTCGGGACGGAGCGCTTCCCGCAGAGCGGACAGCGTCACGGTGCCGCTTTCGTCGGGCTGCAGATAGGTGACCTCATAGCCCTGCGTCTCCAGCTCTTTCATACAGTTTAAGATCGCGTGATGTTCGATGGCACTGGTGATGATGTGCCTGTTCTTTTTGCCGTAACGCCGCGCCGTGCCGAAAATGGCCCAATTGTCGGCTTCCGTGCCGCCGGAGGTAAAGAATACCCGATCCGGCTCGGCACCAAGTGCTGCAGCAACCTTGTGCCGGGCATCGCGGAGCTTGTGAGAGGTGTCGATACCAAAACCGTAAAGGGCGCTGGGATTGCCCCAGCTGTCTGTCATGGCAAGGGTCATGGCCTCCACGGCCTCCTTGCAGGGCTTCGTGGTGGCGGAGTTGTCCAAATAAATCATAATCTACTTTCCTACACAAAAACGTTCAAAAATTCTGGCAGTAATGTCCTCGCGAACCGTAGCACCGGTGACCTCACCCATGGCTGCCATGGCTTCTTCCACATCGGTCAGCACGGCATCGGGGGTCAGACCAAGCCGGAGCCCCTGCAGCGCGGACTCCATGGCGCCGTGCGCCCTGCGAATGGCGTCATATTGACGTGCGTTGGTCAGAATGGAACCGTCACAGGGCGTTGTGGATGCAAACATTTCATCCACAACGCCGGCCAGCAGATCCAGCCCCGCGCCGGTTTTGGCGCAGATGCGGATGACATACATGAAAGGAAGATCGGAGGGGACTACCGCACTTCCAAGATCAGACTTGTTGATTAGTGCGATGGCATGCTCGTGCTCGCAACAGAAATCCATGACCGCTTCGTCCTCTTTGGTCAGCGGCTGCGAACCATCGCAGACGAAAATCACAAGGTCTGCGTTTTGCACAGCCTGCCGGGAGCGCTCCACACCCATGGCTTCAATCCTGTCGTCTGTTTCACGGATGCCCGCGGTGTCGATCAGCCGCAGACGGGTGCTGCCCACCATGACAGCTTCTTCCACCGTATCCCGGGTGGTACCGGCCACTTCCGTGACAATGACACGGTCATAGCCTGCCAATGCATTCAGCAGGCTGGACTTGCCCACATTGGGCTTGCCCACAATAGCGGCGGCAACGCCGGAGCGCAGGATTTTGCCCTGATTGTAGGTGCCGAGTAGGGACAGAAGGTCTTTTGCATCAGATCGCAGATTGCTTTCGTAGCTGGCAAGACCGAAGTCCTCAATATCCTCATCGGGATAATCCAGCACCGCATGGAAATGACTGCACAGATCGGTCAGATCGTCATAGATGGGGTTCAGCTTCTTTCGCAGCGCACCATCCACCTGACCGGCGGCATTGGCTGCGGCCTCTGCGGAGTCGGCTTCGATCAGATCAATGACCGCTTCCGCCTGTGTCAAGTCCAAATGTCCGTTTAAGAAGGCCCGTTTGGTGAATTCTCCCCGCCTGGCGGGCTTTGCGCCGGCAGCATACAGAGCCTCCAATCCTGCCGCCAGCACGGCCGGAGAACCGTGACAGTGGAATTCCAACGTATCCTCGCCGGTGTAGCTGTGGGGGCCTCGGGTGTAGATTGCGCAGCAGGAATCAATCAAACGGCCTTCTGCGTCGTGAAGTGTTCCAAGAATCAGTTTGCGGTTGGGCGCTTCCTTCAGGGGCTTCCCGTTTTTACAGGTAAACACGGCTGCGCCGATTGCGGCACAGTCATCGCCTGTCAGACGGATGATGCCAATTGCGGAAACAACATTGCCGGTGGACACGGCAGCAATGGTATGGGACATGAACCGTTCTCCTTATAACATACTCAAAAAGGCCAAAGGATCGCCTTCGGATGCAATAAAATGCATCAGCATATAGGCACACATGATGGCGACGTTTTCTTCTCTCAGGATGCGCCTGCATTCTTCGCGGTCAGCAAGAACCACCTGAATGTCTTCACTGCCTTCCTGATTGGCATTGGTGGGGTTACCACTGCAATAGCCGAAAACAGTGCCGCAGCTTTCATCGGTCATGCCGATGGTCGTAAAAAAAGGACGCGCCGTGTGAACGGGGGTCAAATGCAGCCCGGTTTCTTCATACATCTCCCGGATTCCCGCTGCCACCATATCTTCACCGGGTTCCACAAGTCCTGCGGGAAATTCATAGACGTAGTTGCCGATGGGATAACGGAATTGCCGCACCAGAACAAGCTTGTCCTTTTCCTGCCCATAAACACCGTAGAGAATGACACCGTCGGGGCAGTTGTCATGGGTGGCGGCTTTCAGAGCTTCCGCACTCTTTCTGCGCGATGCCACATAATAGGGTGCGCGGCTGCCATCGCGAAAAGCAGCATCCAGCTCGTACAGGTTCAAATAGCGGTTATCCGTCAGCTTTTTGATACCGTTGATCCGTTCCATAGGCCATCCTCCCACACATAATAAATTAATATAGCACTCCTGCGGGATAATTGCAACAATTTCGGGCAAAAATAGCCGGGAGGTGAGATTCATGGAACGATACACCCCAAGGCCGATACCTGCCTATCCTGGTGAAATGACCGATGAAAACGTCCGCGCCATTTTTGATGGAACGGGGGATTTTATTGCCCGGAAGCTGCAGTGCGGGCCTTGGATACTGTTTGCCTATGCCATTGACGGCCTGATTTCCGGCGACGATGCATCGGCGTATGTTCTGCGGCCGATCACAGAACATCTGGTGGCAGAAAACCCGGCATCCCTCTATGATGCGGCACTGAACGGAATGGTTTATAATGTAGCGGCAACGCCATGCGGCGATCTGGACGAAATTGCAATGAAGCTGGTTAACGGCTTTTGCGTGGTGCTTTTCCCGGATGTGGGGGCGATTGCCTATGAGGTGAAAACCGGGGAGAAGCGGAGCATCTCTGCTCCGGAGGTCGAAAACTCCGTCAAGGGACCCAAGGATGCTTTTGTGGAAACGGTACGTTCCAATACATCCCTGATACGCAGACATCTGCGCACACCGGATCTTCGACTGTATGAAACAAAGGTGGGTCGTCGCAGTTTGACCAATGTGACGGTTGCCTACATCAAAGGCATCACCAATATGGATCTGGTGGAGCGGCTGAAACAGCGACTGGATGAAATCGACATCGATGGGTTTCTCTCTCCTGCGGCCGTGGAGGAGTATGTGTCCGGCTCCCGAAAGACCGCCTTTCCGCTGCTCCAATACACGGAGCGGACGGATAAGTTCTGTCAGGGACTGCTGGATGGCCGGGTGGGACTGATCGTAGACGGTTTGCCGCTGGCTTATCTGCTGCCGGTGGATCTGGGGTATCTTATGGATAGCCCGGAGGATCGGGGCAGGGATTTTATCACTGCGTCAGGAATTCGCATTTTGCGGTATTTGGCGCTGTTTACAAGCCTTCTGCTGCCGGGGCTCTACATTGCGGTGGCAACTTTCCATCAGGAAGTCATTCCGCTGCCTATGCTGCGGGCGATCATTGAGAGCAAACGGGCAGTACCCTTCACAACGGTGGGCGAGGTTTTGGGACTGCTGATCGCCTTCGAACTGCTACAGGAGTCGGGCATTCATTTGCCGCAGGCCATCGGTCAGTCCGTGTCGGTGATTGGCGGTATCGTGGTGGGTACAGCTGCCGTAGAGGCGGGGCTTATTTCCCCGGCGGCACTGATCATCGTCAGCATTGCGGGGGTTTGCGGCTTTGTGCTGCCAAACCGTGATCTGGCCGAGGGTATCCGGGTGTGGCGGTTTGGAATTGCCCTTTGCGGCACGTTTGCCGGAATTGCCGGTGTGGCAGCTGGAATGCTGTGCCTGATCGTGCATCTGGCTTGCCTGCGCAGTCTTGGATTGGCGTATTTGAAGCCAAACCGAAACTCCATGGAAGGGGGCGGTATTCTGCGGCCGCTTTTGAAAAAATCAAAAAAGAGAAACAATAACCTGAAACCGGAAGATGGGAGAAATCAGAAATGAAGCGCCTTTTATTCTACATTGCTGTGCTCGGGGCGGCACTGCTCGTACCACTGCGGGGAACGGATGTGGGGAAATTGCAGCCGGTGGGACTTGTACAATTGTATAAGGAAGGGAATATGGTGTTTGTCGTGACGGATACGGGTGATTCCGGGTGCGGCAGTACGGTGGATGAGGCTTTCAAAAATTTGGAGGACACGACATCCGGGGTCGTGTTTCTGGATACCGCGGATTTTCTCCTTGTCAGCAAGAATGCAATCCGCGAGATTGGGGAGCTGGAACGCTATTTGAAGAAGTCGGTGCGGGTCTGCTTCGCAGAAGCGGACATCGACACAACAGAAGCGGCAGAGTACCTGAATGTGCACCGCCCGTCGGTACAGCTGAGAGAAGGATCGGGCATTTTGAACGCGCAGACCCTGCGGAAAGAGAATGGGAGGCTGATTATGGGCAGATGAGATGAAATCAAATGAAAAGTGAAGTAAAAAATGAAAAAAGCTATTGACAAACGGGAAGTAGTCTGGTAATATATTGAAGCTGTCCGGAAGGGCAGCGAAAAAATACGGGCAAAGCGAAGAAAATTGGAGGAACCTGAAAAAAGTTCTTGACAAATTGGAAATGCTGTGCTAGTATGAACAAGCTAACCGCGAGAACGCGGGG
>JAQXNO010000082.1 GCA_029098045.1 Bacillota bacterium | reverse complement strand
AATATTCTCCACATTGGTGATAATTACATCTTTCAAATCCAGAAGTTTTGCTGTATAATCTTGATTGAGCATAGAGATTTCTCCTTTCGCTGATGTAGGGGTACATTCATTGTAAGGTTTTTTATCTCTATGCTCAACCTTTGATTGTAGTTTTGGGGCCAGGCTCATCGCCTGACCCCAACATTTATTATAGAACCTTTTTTGCTATGGAAAAGCATAGCAAAAACAAGATGCGCCATTTTCCAGCTTCTTCGGGGCAACCGAAAATGATGCGCAAAAATTCATGCGCTCTGGCTATTGCACATGATCGTGGTGCGCAATACTGCGCATGAAGTTTTATGTGAAAATGCAGTTTCCAAACTCCTGATACAGTCCGATTGCCCGGGTGACGCCGGTGGCCGCAGCAAGCTCCAATTTCTGCTTAAGACTTTGAGACGTGTCAAAGAGCGTGAATGTGATGCGCTCTTTTCCGATGGCTGTGAGATAGCGGCAGCAAAGCAGTTCGTCATAGAATCCGGCACCGCAATCCATCTGCGAATCAGCCCCGGCAAAGGAGGTGCCCCTTTTTGTGACCGTGACCAGTTCCCCGCACAGGGCTGCTTCCAGCCAGATTTCCCGGCTTTTCCAGGGGCGCAGATAGCGGGACATGGGCATGTGCAGCGGCGCCGGCGGCAGGAACACCGGGCAGGGAAGGAAGACGGCATATTCCGGCGTGACACCAACCGGGCAGGGGAGCGTGTTCACAAGCTTTGCGGCAATAGCGGCTGCCTGCGCGTTTCCGGGTCGCTGGAAGTCCAATAAAACGCCGCTGCAGTGAAAACGTGTAACGACTGCCCGAAGAGAATCTGCGACCAGAGGCGCACTGTGACCGTCACAGGGAATGCTGTCATCCAGAATCAGCAGGGCACCCTCCGGCAATCCCGCAGGCGTGTCGATCAGCCCCGTGCCTCCCGGAGAAAAGTGGCAGGCCATCCATGCGATGTGTGGCGGCAGCGATGGGGCGGAACTGATTTCTGTTGGAGTCATGGCCAGATAAAGCGGTAAAGGCATGGACAAATCCTCCCGGTTGTGTTATAATCTGCTCATATTCTATGAAAGTGCGGAATCACATATGCCTTTTCCACTCCTGCCCAGGCTCATTGTGAAGGAACTGACGGATTTGACACCGTCTGTTTTGAAACAGCATGGGATTCGTTTGCTGATGATGGATTTTGATAACACCATCGTTCCATATACCACCGATGTGCCCACGGAGCAAATGGCCGCATGGCTGCGCCATATGCAGCAATCGGACATTCAGCTGTGCGTGGTTTCCAATAGCCGCAAGGACAGAGTGAGGATCTTCTGTGAAGACTTTGGCATCGACTGCATCACCCATGCCCAAAAGCCCTTTACCAGGGGCATCCGTCAATGCCTTGCGAGATACAAAACCAGCGCATCGGAAGCTGCGCTGGTGGGCGATCAGATCTACACCGATACCTTTGGCGCCAACAACGCAGGGGTGATGCCGATTCTGGTTCGTGCCATCGAAAATCATAATATCTGGTTAAAGCTGCGTCATGTGGCCGAATTGCCGTTTATTTTTATTGCCCGAACAAGGAGAATGTGTTATGAAGAATCTTGATAAGTACCTGTCCCTGCTGGGCGGCGAGGTGGATGGCCTGCTGCTGACTTCCCGTTACAGCCGCCACTATGGTGCGGAGTTTGACATCGCCGAGGGTGTCGCTATCGTCACAGCCAAGGGCTGCCGCTATTTTACCGACAGCCGTTACATTGAGTCCGCCCAGAACAATCTGAAGGGCTTCGAAGTGCTGATGGTCGATAGGGATCACAGCTATTTCAAGCTGCTCAACGATGCCATTGCGGATTTCGGTGTCGCGGCACTGGGCTATGAGGAAAACTATCTGACTGTTGCGGAGCTTATGGGCTATGAAGAGCGGCTCAATGCCAAGCTGATTCCCTTCAACAAAAAGATCTATGGCTTACGGGGTGTGAAGGAAGAATGGGAGCTGGATCGGATGCGCAAGGCTCAGGCGATTGCCGACAAGGCCTTTGCGGAAGTACTGACCAGAATCCATGCCGGCATGAGCGAACTGGAGCTGCAGGCAGAGCTGATCTACTGTATGTACAAGAACGGCGCGCATGGTCTGTCCTTTGATCCAATCGTGGTTTCCGGTCCCAATACCAGTATGCCCCACGGCGTTGCCGGGGAGCGCAGGATTCAGGAGGGCGACTTTGTTACCATGGACTTCGGCGTCCTGTACTATGGCTATTGCTCTGACATGACCCGTACCGTGGCAGTCGGTTA
>JAQXNO010000081.1 GCA_029098045.1 Bacillota bacterium | reverse complement strand
TCATATTCATATCGTTACCTCACACATAGCGAAAAATAGTAATGGAAATGCGGTTCTTTTTGGTGCGTCCGTTGACTGCTGCCAGCTTGATTTTTCCCAGCCCACGTACAGAAATCTTCATGCCCTCGGCAACGGATTTGTCAGGCTTTTCGCAGGGAAGTCCGTCAACGGCTGCCTTGCCTGCCTGAATGTATTGCGCCGCCAGACTTCTGCCAATGCGAAAACCGGAGGCGATCACACTGTCCAGACGCAGCGATGCAACGGTGTCCTTGATTTCCCTGATTTCCGGCTCGGGGATATTGGCATCACACAGGGAGATCCGCTCCATGTGTAGCTTCGTTCTGCCAGCCGAAACCAAATTCTGCGCGATATAATCCGCAATCTCCGCGCTCACAAAGAAATCACAGCAGCCATTGCTCACGCAGATATCACCAACGGTTTCCCGGGCGATTCCCGCGCCCATCAGAGCGCCGAGAAAATCACGGTGGGTCAGTGCATCCGCTTCAAAGTAGGTTGCCCGCAGACAGACCATGGGCGAATCCTCGTCGTACAGACTGCGATCATCCAGATAGTCCGGAAGGTAGACGAGCATCTTTCGTTCTGCATCGTCGAAGCCACCGAAATACAGCAGCCCCGGTTGATCCCCAAAGAGAAAACGGGCCATTTCCTGCTCCCGCGGGGAAAGAAAACAGGTATTCGCCGGGATATTGCGGCGGATGCCTGCGTTTATTTTGTCCCAGAGCTTTGCCAGAAGAAGACGGTCTTCCGGACTGCCCGAGATTTTATCGATATGACTGCGATCCATCTTATCACCTATGACATTATAGCACATCTTCGCTCTATTGCAAATATGTTTTTTATGGGTTATAATAGCAAGATAAGAAAGCAGGTGAGGATATGATCATCGGAATTGTTGGCGCAGGCGCCTCCGGCATGGCCGCAGCACTGGCGGCATCGGAACAGGATCATGTGCAGGTGATCCTGATGGAGCGACAGGCAAGAGTCGGCAGAAAGCTTGCTGCCACCGGCAACGGCCGGTGTAATCTGACGAACCTTCATGCAAATGCGGGAGGCTACCACGGCACGGAGCCCGATTTTCGGACGCCGGCCTTAAATCGTTTCGATGTGCAGGACACGCTGAACTGGTTTCGATCCCTTGGACTCTATACGGTTGCGGAGGCGTCGGGACGTGTATATCCCTACTCCGATCAGGCAAATTCCGTGGTGGATGTGCTGCGCTTTGCACTGGCCAAACCGAACATTCAGCTGCTGACCGGCTTTGAAGTGAAAAAAGTGAAGAAGGTGGAAGGTGGTTTTTCCGTTGAGAGCGCGGATGAAACGATCTTCTGCCACAGGCTCATCATAGCCTGCGGCGGTCTTGCCGGTACGAAGCTGGGCGGTTCCATGTCCGGTTATCAGCTGCTGCGCTGTCTCGGCCACAAATGCACCAAGCTGCGGCCTGCACTGGTGCAGATGAAGTCATCCTGGGATGGCTGCGGATCCCTGAAGGGTGTGCGCGCAAATTGCCATGTACAGATCCTGCGGGACGGTCAGATTTACAGTCAGAGCCGGGGGGAACTGCAGTTTACGGATTACGGTCTTTCCGGCCCCGTAATCTTCGAGGTGTCCAGAGATGTCTGTCAGGGAAGCGGACGCTGGATTGCAAAGCTGGATTTTCTGCCCCAAACGGAGCGCGATACCCTCCGCACCGAGCTTCTGCGCAGAAGAGAAACAAATTGGAATGCGGAAGATCTGCTGACCGGCATTCTGCACAACCGACTGGGCCGCGTGCTGACGCAAAGCGTGGGCATCAGGGGTACATGGAAGATTGCCGATCTGCGGGAAGATGAGATTGATGCCGTATGCAGTGCCGTGAAGGGATTTGAGGCCGCTTTAACGGAAACCATGGGTATGGAGTCGGCACAGGTGACTGCCGGGGGTATCTGCACATCGGAGTTTCACCCGGATACCCTGGAAAGCCGCCTCGTGCCGGATCTCTTCGCCTGCGGCGAAGTGCTGGATATTGACGGCGCCTGCGGCGGCTATAATTTACAGTGGGCATGGAGCTCCGGCAGACTGGCCGGTTTCCATGCAGGAGGAAATACATGATCAGAATTCGCGATATTGCACTGCCACCGGAGCATAATGTGAATCAGCTTCAGTTTGAGGCGGCGCAGCTGCTGAAAGTACCCAATTCCAAGGTGCGTGGATTGAAGCTTGTCAGGCGCAGCGTGGATGCACGAAAGAAGCCGGACGTCAAAATCATCTACACGGTGGATGTGGCGGTGGACGGGAATGAAGAGAAAATCATCCGCAAGAGTGGATGCAAGCGGGCAAGCATTGCACCCACTTCCTATTATAAGGTCCCCAAATGTGATAAGATACCCCAGAAGCGTCCGGTGGTGGTGGGCTTTGGCCCTGCCGGTATGTTTGCGGCGCTGATTCTGGCCCGCGCCGGGCTGAGACCCATTGTTCTGGAACGTGGTGAGGATGCCCAATCCCGCCACGAAAAGGTGCGCAGGTTCTGGCAGACCGGACAGCTGGATATACGCAGCAATGTGCAGTTCGGTGAGGGCGGCGCGGGAACCTTTTCCGACGGAAAGCTGAACACCGGCGTGAACAATCCCAGAATCGGCTGGATTCTGGAGCAGTTTGTCAAATGCGGGGCAAGAGAGAATATTCTCTACGACGCCAAGCCCCATGTGGGTACCGACGTGCTGTTGAATGTGGTGCAGAATCTGCGGGGCTGGATGATCAGTCTTGGGGCAGAGGTTCGCTTCCATGCACAGGTCACCGGGATTTGCAGAGAAAAGGAACGCCTGACGGGTCTGAAGCTGGAAAGCGGCGAAATCATCGAATGCGACCATGCGATCTTTGCCATCGGCCACAGCGCCCGGGATACCTTTGAAATGCTGGAAGGCGAGCATATTCCCATGGAGCCGAAGCCTTTTGCCATGGGTGTGCGAATTGAACACAAACAGTCTGTCATCAATGCGGCGCAGTACGGAAGCGCCCACCCGGCTCTGCCCCCTGCGGACTATAAGCTTGTGAAGCATCTGGACGACGGGACGGTATATACCTTCTGTATGTGTCCCGGTGGATACGTTGTGGCGGCAGCATCGGAAGAGGGAAGCGTGGTTACCAATGGTATGAGCAATTCCGACCGTGACGGGGAGAACGCCAATGCGGCGCTGCTGGTAACGGTAAACCCGGAGGAATTCCCTTATGAGGGCACCCTTGGCGGCATGAAGTGGCAGCGCAGCATTGAAGAAGCGGCCTACCGCATCAGCGGCAGCTATCGGGCACCCGCACAGAGAGTGGGAGACTTTCTCACAGGCAAGGCAAGCAGCGGCGCGGGAACGGTGCAGCCTACGTATTCTCCCGGCGTGGTGTGGTGTGATTTGAACGAAGTGCTGCCGGAGAAGATCAGCCGCTGCCTGAAAGAGGCACTGCCCCGGCTGGATGAGAATCTTTCCGGATTTGCGCAGGTCGACGCGGTTTTGACTGCCCCGGAAACCCGCAGCTCTTCACCTGTGCGCATCATCCGTGGAGCGGACAGACAATCAGAGCTGCGAGGGCTCTATCCATGCGGTGAGGGGGCTGGCTATGCCGGCGGCATCATGTCCGCGGCCATTGACGGCATCATGTCAGCCGAAGCAGTGATCGATGCGATTATGGGGGAATTCTGATGGAAATGACTTTTGAACAATGGAAGGCGGCCAAGAAGGATATGCGCCGCCGCCTCAGCGTCCCCGGATGGGCACTGCTGATTTATTATGCAATCATGAATGTGGCGGTTATGGGTTGGGTGATTCTGGAAGCCATCTTTCGGCTGATCCAAAATCTCGCCGCGCACAGCTACAGAGACATTGAAAGCGCAATCATGGCATCGAGCGAGAGTGCCTGGGGATATTTTCTTGCTGCGGCGGTGGGACTGCTGGTTCTGCTGCTCTGGAAAAAGCCCCGTTTTTTCAAAGAGGAGATCTTTGCAAAAGGCACGCCGATGAAAGCAGGCAGCTTCTTTATCCTTCTGTGTGTTTTCATCAGCGGACAGATGATTTTTCAGCTGGGATGCTCTCTTTTGGAAATGCTGCTCAATGGCTTTGGCTATACCATTATGGAAGGAATAGAAAGCTTGCAGACGGATCCGAATAATTTCAGTATGTTCCTCTACGCGGGCATTCTGGCACCGATTACGGAGGAGATCCTGTTCCGCGGACTGATTCAGCGCACCATGCTGCCTTTTGGCAAGAGATTTGCAATCATCGTATCCTCTTTTACATTTGGCCTGTTCCATGGCAATCTGATTCAGGCACCGTATGCCTTTGCGGTTGGCCTTGTGCTGGGATATGTGGCCGCGGAGTACAATATTGTCTGGGCTATGGTTCTGCACATGATCAACAATCTGCTGCTTGGTGATCTGCTGTACCGCGTTCTCGGAAATTTGCCGGAAGATGCAGCGAATCTGATTGTTTTTGGGATTATTCTTGTCTTTACAGTGATGGCTGTGTTTTTCCTGATTGTGAAACGAAAAGAGATTGCCGCATGGCTGCAAAACAATCGCCTTGTGGGCGCATACGTGGGATGCTATTTTTCCTGTGCCGGTACAATCGTGCTGATGATCATTCTGGGACTGAATACCATCTTCACCACGTTTTTGCTGGTGACACCCCAGTAAAACAAAGCCCGGACAAAAAGTCCGGGCAATTTTATACTGGAAAGCGTATTATCGCAGGAACACTGCAAGTGCAATCTGCACAGTCAGAATCAGAGGAATTCCAAGGCTGAATTTGACGTGACGCGTTTTGTGGCGGAAGCAATACATTCCTGCCAGCGCACCGACGCTGCCGCCCAGAATTGCCGAGGCAAGCAATGTGACCTCCGGAATCCGCCAGGCACCGCGCCTTGCTTTTTGCTTGTCTATAAGCATAAGCAGGAACGCGGATGCATTGATTATGATGAGGTACAAAGGGATGATGGAATAGAACATGGTGTATTTCCTTTCTTGAGGAGGGACTGGTATGAAAAAACCCTGCATACTGATGATGCTGCTGACATTGCTGCTTTGCGGCTGCAGCGCAAAAGAAACCTTTGAAACGGTGGCTGATGAACAGGTTCTGGAGGTACTGGCACAGCCGCGGGAGATCATGCTGACGCTGCCGGAGGAGACACTGCTTCCTGCCATGGAGTCCGATGGGCGGACACTGTATTTTTGTGAGGGATTCGACGTGGCGGTGCAGACCGTACCCGGTGGAGATCTGGATGCGACCATGCGTCAGATCACGGGCTTTGGCCGCGAGGATCTGACGGTGATGCAGACCATGGCAGGGGAATGCCAATGCTATGATTTTGTCTGGACTGCCGCCACGGACTTTGGAGAACAGGTGGGAAGAGCGAAGATTTTGGACGATGGCAGCTATCAC
>JAQXNO010000080.1 GCA_029098045.1 Bacillota bacterium | reverse complement strand
ATCATGACCGGATATGAAGAAAAGTTCCATGCGCTGGGCACACCCATCAACCGCTGTGAAGTTGTCTGCAAGCCCTTCGTTCTGCCGCCTGAGGAGAAGAAGTCTTCTGAGGAGGCCGCCCAATGACCATCTACCACGCAGGCAGCTGCGATGTCGCGGTGATCGGCGCGGGTCACGCGGGCATCGAAGCCGCGCTGGCTGCCGCAAGGCTGGGCCAGCACACCATTCTTTTCACTATCAATCTGGATGCCGTGGGCAATATGCCCTGTAATCCTGCCATCGGCGGTACGGGCAAGGGGCATCTGGTGCGGGAAATCGATGCTCTCGGCGGGCAGATGGGTGTGTCCGCCGACAAAGCCTGCATCCAGTATCGGATGCTCAACCGGGGCAAAGGCCCGGCGGTGCACTCTCTGCGGGCGCAGGCCGACCGCCGCAAGTATCAGCAGGTGATGAAGCTGACGCTGGAGCAGCAGGAGAATCTGGAGCTGAAGCAGGCGCAGATCACCGAAATTCTGGTGGAAGCCGGTGCGGTCACCGGTGTCAAAACCCGGCTGGGTGCCGTTTATCACGCCAAAGCCGTGGTCATCGCCACCGGTACTTATCTGGACAGCACCGTGATCATCGGCGAATGTGTCATGGAATCCGGCCCCGACGGGATGCACCCCAGCAAGGGACTGGCAGACAATCTGCGCAGTCTGGGGCTTCCCCTGCGCCGCTTCAAAACCGGCACACCGCCCCGCATCAACCGCCGCAGTGTGGATTTTTCCAAAATGGAGCTGCAGCCCGGTGACGAAAACCCGGAGCCCTTCTCCTTCCGCACGGCTGAGCCGGTCTGTAACAGAGCCGTGTGCCACCTGACCTATACCAATGAGGAAACCCACCGAATTATCCGGGAGAATCTGCACCGCAGCCCCATCTACGACGGTACCATCTCCGGTGTGGGTCCCCGGTACTGCCCCAGTATTGAAACCAAAATCGTCCGCTTTGCGGACAAGCCCCGGCATCAGCTTTTTCTGGAGCCCACGGGGCTTGATACGGAAGAACTCTATATTCAGGGCTTCTCCTCCTCTTTGCCGGAGGATGTGCAGCTGCGGATGATGCACACCATCCCCGGACTGGAGCATGCCGAAATGATGCGCCCGGCTTATGCCATCGAATATGAATGCGTGGATCCCACGGCGCTGAAGCCAACTCTGGAGACCAAAGCAGTTTCCGGTCTTTACGGTGCCGGACAGTTTAACGGCACCTCCGGCTACGAGGAAGCTGCCGCCCAGGGACTGATTGCCGGCATCAATGCCGCCCTGAAGCTGCAAAAGAAGCCGCCCTTTATCCTGACCCGGGACACCAGCTACATCGGCACCCTGATTGATGATCTGGTGACCAAGGGCACGGAAGAGCCCTATCGGATTATGACCAGCCGCTCGGAGTACCGGCTGCTGCACCGGCAGGACAATGCGGATCAGCGGCTGACCGCTCTGGGCGCAGCCATCGGTCTGGTACCCCAGGAGCGGCTGCGTCAGGTGGAAGAAAAATATGAGGCCGTGCGCCGGGAGATGCAGCGTCTGGAAGCCCATGGCGTCCCCGCAACGGAAGCGCTCAATGCCATGCTGGAAGAAAAGGGCAGCGCCCCCGTGACAAATTCCGCACGCCTGGCGGATCTTCTGCGCCGCCCTCAGGTCACCTACGGGGACATCGCCCCCTTTGACCCGGAGCGTCCCTCACTGCCTTCCGCCGTCACCGATGAGGTGGAGATTCAGATCAAATATGCCGGTTATCTCGCGCGGCAGGAAAAGCAGGTGGCGGAATTCAAAAAGGAGGAATCCCGCCGTCTGCCGGAGGGGATCGACTACCATGCCATCACAGGACTTCGGCTGGAGGCCCGACAGAAGCTTTCGGAGATCCGCCCCATGTCCATCGGGCAGGCCGGCCGTATTTCCGGCGTCAGCCCGTCGGATATTGCGGTGCTGCTGATCTGGCTGGAGCAGCAGACCTGATGCCGTTTTTTCAGCTTTCGTCACAACATATTCATGCCCATAACCCACAATGTGAAACAGCGCCCGGACGAATGTCCGGGCGCTGACAGACTGTCAATAAACCCTCCCAGCCGAAAGTTTCGGAGGGAAAGAAAGTGTGAAAGAAAACCGTCAGGGTTGTCACTGCGTCCAATCAAAGCGATTTTCAAACTTTTTGAAAAGTTTGAAAATCGTAGGCAGCTTGTCAAAAAT
>JAQXNO010000079.1 GCA_029098045.1 Bacillota bacterium | reverse complement strand
TGATGCGTTATTCTTTGGGAATTTGCTGTCAAATTGCTGTCAAATGGAGGATGACACCGCAGGAAACCACATTATATAGTGAATTATTTTTCAAATCAGCACTATATCTTGTGTTTTCTTTAGTCAAGGGGCTTCATTGTGGGGAACAGGATTACTTCGCGAATACTGTCGGCGCCTGTGAACAGCATGACGGCACGGTCGATACCGATGCCCATACCACCCGTGGGAGGCATGCCATATTCCATTGCGTTCAGGAAATCTTCATCCAGCATTTCCGCCTCATCGTCGCCGCGTTCACGCTGCTCCACCTGCTTCATGAAACGATTCCGCTGGTCAATGGGATCGTTCAACTCGGAGTAGGCATTGCCCATCTCACTGGCACAGATAAAGAATTCAAACCGCTCTGTCAGGCGGGGATCAACAGGAGACTTTTTGGTCAGAGGAGAAACCTCAACAGGGTACATGGTAATGAAAGTAGGCTGGATCAGGTGCTCTTCCACCTTCTGGTCGAAGCAGGCATAGAGCGCATTGCCCCACGTCTTCTCCGCGGCATCCGCCAGCTCCACGCCAACAGACTTGGCTGCAGCAACCGCCTCGGAGTCATCGGAAATGGCATCAAAATCGATGCCCACGTACTTGCGAACAGCGTCCACCATGGTCATGCGAGGCCAGCCGGGAGCCAGATTGACCTTATGGCCCATCCACTCCACTTCGTAGGTGCCCAATACTTCCTGCGCGAAGGTGGTAAACACACCTTCCGCGATATCCATCATATCATGGAAATCCGCATAGGCCTGATACAGCTCAATGGAGGTAAATTCCGGGTTATGCTTGGGGTCCATGCCCTCATTGCGGAAGATACGGCCAATCTCGTAGACCCGGTCCATGCCGCCGATGATCAGGCGTTTCAGGGGCAGCTCTGTTGCGATGCGCATGTACATATCAATGTCCAGCGTGTTGTGGTGGGTGATGAAAGGACGGGCAGATGCGCCGCCTGCGATGGTGTTCAGCACAGGGGTCTCCACTTCGATGTAGCCCATGTTGTCCAGATAGTTGCGCAGATGCTTGATGAATCTGGCGCGGAGGATGAAGTTCTGCTTCACCTCGGGATTGACCATCAAATCCACATAGCGCTGGCGGAAACGCATTTCCTTATCGGTCAGGCCATGGTACTTCTCGGGCAGGGGCAGTAGAGACTTGGACAGCAGCACAATGGAAGCAGCGCGCACAGATATCTCACCGGTCTTGGTTTTGAAAACCTCGCCCTCACAGCCGACGATGTCGCCAATGTCGTTCTTCTTGAATTGGTTATACGCCTCTTCGCCCAACTCGTCAATCTTGACGAACAGCTGGATGCGGCCGGAATTGTCCTGCAGATCGCAGAACATGACCTTGCCCTGACCGCGCTTGCTCATCAGACGGCCGGCCACACGGACGGTCTTGCCTTCGTATCCTTCGTAATCCGCTTTGATGGAAGCAGAATCCGCAGTGAAATCAAACTTGGTAATCAAAAAGGGATCGCGGCCTTCGGCCTGCAGCGCCGCCAGCTTATCGCGGCGGATCTGCGCCTGCTCAGACACAGGCAGTTCTGCCTGGGGTACAAACTTCGCCATGGTCTTAGCCCTCGCGAGAAACGCTGACAACCTTCATGGAGAAGGAACCGGCCGGCGCGTTGACAACAAACTTCTCACCGGCAGCCTTGCCAACAATGGCACGGCCAAAAGGAGAATCGTCGGAGAGCTTAAACTCCATGGGGTTCGCTTCCTGAGAGCCGGTAATGCGGTAAGTGGTTTGACGTCCCTTCTCATCTTCAACAACCACGGTGCAGCCCAGACCCACACGACCGGTGGCTTCATTCTCGTCCTCGATAATGACAGCATGGGACAGAATATCCTCGATCTCGGCAATACGGCCGTAGAGCTTTGCCTGTTCGTTCTTGGCTGCATCATACTCCGAGTTTTCGGAAAGGTCGCCGTAAGAACGGGCTTCCGCGATCATCGCGGCAATCTCACGCTCGCGGGTGGTCTTCAGATAATTCAGTTCCTTTTCCAGATCGGCCAGCCGCAAACTGGTAATCTTATATTCCTTTGCCATATTTCAAAATCCTTTCTCAGAAAAATATCTATAGCTCCGAACATTATAATTCAATATATCCAAACAGTCAAGGTAAAAATCATTCATTTTGCCGTAAAACAATCCAAAAGAACGAGAAATCCGGCGTGTACTGCCGTACACGCCGGGCGGTATGTAATATCAGTCTTCCGGAAACAGGCGCTGCAGGCAATACTTGATGATGGCACTGCGGGGAACGATACCGATGAACGCATCCTTATCATCCACCACTGGAACAAAGTTCTGACTGCTGGCACGTTCAACCAGATCATGCATGGAGGTGGTCACACGAACGGGAATATTATCCTTGCGGCGGGAAATCTCCATAATGCGATGGGCTTCGGCCTGCCGCATATCCATATAGCACAAATTTTTGATTGCCCACAACAGGTCGCCTTCTGTGAGCGTTCCGCGGTATTCGCCTCGCTTGTTCAAAATCGGCAGTGCTGCAAAGCCTGCGCTCTCCATTTTCTCCAAAGCCTGACGCAGCGTAAAATCATCGTACAAATAAGAACACATGGCCTTCGGCATCAGAAAAAACAATATATTATTCATAGATTCTCCTTCTCGGTGTGCAGTTCTTGGTATGCTTGCCACCAAGGTTATTATAGCACAACCTGGTTAA
Organism: Bacillota bacterium; assembly: GCA_029098045.1. Classification (GTDB taxonomy): domain Bacteria; phylum Bacillota; class Clostridia; order Oscillospirales; family Oscillospiraceae; genus Faecousia. Next base: position 6,519 of record JAQXNO010000079.1, on the reverse strand, counting down.
GAAAGTATGAAATTTTATTGTAGTATTTGCCGTTCAGATGCCAAAATATCGTACCCGTTTTTGTGCAATTTCAATAGTTATACATGAAATTGAAAGTCTGTAATGTCCAAAGTGGCAAAATAGTCTGCAGGGGTTTCCGCGCGGCGGATCATTTTGAAAGAGCCGTCTTCACGCAGCAGCACCTCCGCGGAGCGAAGCTTTCCGTTATAATTATAACCCATGCAGTGGCCGTGGGCGCCGGTATCATGAATGACAAGAATATCTCCAATATCGATGGCCGGCAGGCTCCGCTCAATGGCAAACTTGTCGTTGTTTTCACACAGGCCACCGGTCACGTCATATACATGGTCAAGGATCGCATCCTCCTTGCCCAAAACCGTGATGTGGTGGTAGGCGCCATACATGGCAGGACGCATCAGGTCAGCTGCGCAGGCATCCACACCGATGTATTCCCGGTAGATATGCTTCTGGTGCAGAACCGTTGTAACCAGATGACCGTAGGGCGCCAGCATAAAACGACCCAGCTCCGTATAAATGGCAATGTCATTCATACCCTGAGGCGTCAGGATCTGCTCGTAGCGGGCACGGACACCCTCGCCGATGATATTGATGTTGCAGCTGGGCTGCTCAGGGCGGTAGTCCACGCCAATGCCGCCGGAGAGGTTCACGAAGGAGATGTGGCATCCGGTGGCATTGCGCAGCCGCACCGCAAGCCGGAACAGTGTTGCTGCCAGCTCCGGATAGTATTCATTGGTGGTGGTATTGGATGCCAAAAACGCGTGAATACCAAAATGTCTGGTGCCCAGGCTCATCAGCCGGCTGATGGCACCGGCCATCTGATCCTCCGTCATGCCGTACTTGGCATCCCGGGGCATATCCATAATGGTATTGCCCAGGCTGAAGGAACCGCCGGGGTTATAGCGCAGGCACACCGTCTCGGGTACATTGCCCTGGGTGATCCGCTCCAGAAACTCAACATGGGTGGCATCATCCAGATTGATATAGGCACCTAATTCATAAGCCTTGCGCATATCCAGCTCCGGCGTCACATTGGAAGAAAACATCACGTCCTCCCCTGCCGCACCGACGGCTTCCGCAAGGAGCAGTTCCGTATAGCTGGAGCAGTCGAAGCCGCAGCCTTCCTCCCGCAGCACCTTCATAATGTGGGGATTGGGCGTTGCCTTGACCGCAAAATACTCTCTGAAACCGGAGTTCCAGGAAAAAGCGGCTTTCAGTTCCCGGGCATTGCGCCGAATACCGGCTTCATCATAAATATGAAACGGCGTTGGGATCTGCGCAATGATCTCCTTTGCCTTCGGAAGTGTCAGAAATGCTGTCTTTTTCATAATCGGATCCTCTTTCCACCCTTTACGGTCAACCCCTGTCTGACCGATATTTGAGCTTAAAATTGAAATGATTGTATCCCACCGGTGGGCAAATGTCAACCGTTTCAAATTCTACCCCCGGTAGAATCGCCATTTTCCACAGTAGAATGTGTTCTCTCGCCCAGCGGGTAGTTGAAAATGCAGGCAGTATACACCGGTTTCCGAAAGTGCTGATATAATAGCCCCATTCAGCAGAAAGGCAGGAATTCAATATGATCAAGCGAACCAAGCTCTGTGACAGGCTGCTTCCCGACTACAGTTGGGGCGAAGAGTTGATGAATACCACCACCCACATTGTAGGCGGCGCCCTTGGAATACTGGCATTGGTGCTGTGTGTGCTCCGGGCCTGCCGGCACAGCAATACCTATGGCATTGTTTCCTCTTCCATTTACGGTGCCTCCATGATCTGCACCTTTACAGTATCCAGTGTCTACCACGGTCTGCGTCCGAACCTTGGCAAAAAGGTGATGCAGGTGATCGACCACTGTACCATCTATTTTCTGATTGCGGGCACCTACACCCCTCTGGTACTTTCAGCTTTCCGTCCCGTATATCCCGCCCTCGGTTGGGGACTGTTCTTCTTCGAGTGGATCATGGCTGCCATCGCCGCCACCCTGACAGCCATCGATCTGAAAAAATACGGGGTATTCTCCATGATCTGCTACATTGGAATGGGATGGGCTGTCATTCCCTTTGCAAAGCAGACCTTCTGTGTTCTCTCTGCCCCGGGCTTCGGTCTGCTGCTGTCCGGCGGCATCGCCTACACCGTTGGCGCCGTTCTCTATGGCATCGGCAGTAAAAAGAAATGGATGCACTCCGTATTCCATATTTTCGTGGTGCTTGGTGCATTGCTGCAATTTTTAAGTGTGCTGCTCTATGCCCTTTGACAAACACACGACTGCGCCCTATAATAGCTTTGGAGGGATGCGGCATGGATGTAAACGGCAAAGAGTATGAAGTAATCCGGCTATTGGGCAAGGGCAAGGGCGGTTACTCCTATCTGGTCAGTGTCGGCAGCACCCAATATGTCCTCAAGCAGATTCACCACGAGCCTTGTGATTATTATACCTTTGGTGATAAGCTGGCATCAGAGCTTCGTGACTATGATCGTCTGCGTTCCATCGGCATTCCCATGCCGAAGCTACTGGATGTGGATTACAACAAGGAACGGCTGCTGAAGGAATATATCGACGGCAAAACCATTGACCATTTGGTGCTGTGTGATGAAATGCGCCGGGAATACTTCGATCAAATCCACGCCATGTGCCGGAAGCTGTATGCCGCGAACACCAACATCGACTATTATCCCACCAATTTTGTGGTGCAGCGCGGCACCCTGTATTACATTGATTACGAGTGCAACGACTATATGCAGCAGTGGGATTTCGAGCATTGGGGACAGCAGTACTGGACGAAAACACCACAATTTGAAAAGGCGTTTCGCAACGCATAAAAAGAGGCAGCTTGTCAAAAAAGCATTTTTGACAAGCTGCCTACGATTTTCAAACTTTTCAAAAAGTTTGAAAATCGCTTTGATTGGACGCGAAAGACAACCCTGACGGTTTTCTTTCACACTTTCTTTCCCTCCGAAACTTTCGGCTGGGAGGGTTTATTGACAGCCTGAAGGCCCTGGCGCTTTGCGTCAGGGCCTTTTCGTATACGAGTGGGCATCACTCAGGCTTTGCGGTAAATCTCCAGTCTGCCTTTGTATTCGGCAGTTTTTTCATAGCCTTCTTCCAGCAGCAGCGCCACCAGATTCTCATAGCCCCCCTCGCCGTCCTGGGCAAATGCCTTGTAGCTGCCCTTGTCCGTCACGCCCAAAACCACATATTCACAGCTGAAGATATGCGCGTATGATGCATAACGCACGTCATAGAGGGTATCCCGTCGGGACAGATAGGTGGTATAGAAGGTCGTGGCAGCCACGGAGGCGTCCTCCGGTACCGTGTCCAAGATGCTTCGCAGGCTGTCGTAGTAGCCGGAATAGGTCTGGCACCGCTGGGGGTACGCCAGAGCCTCCGGCAGGATCTGGGCACCAAAGGTGCCGGCACTGATGCACAGCGCCAGACCCAATGCCGCGAAACGCAGTTTCTGATCTTTGATATCCGCCAGATTCACCGTCACAAGGTAGATGAGGCAGGCGGTGCTGCCGTAAGTATACTGAAAGAAAATATCGTGCTGATATTTGTAATCGCTCATGAGATTCACAAGGATGTAGGGAATCAGCAGGACAAGTCGTTCATATCGCCGGGTCAGCAGCGGAATTCCAGCCAGCGGCAGCAGTGTCAGGCCGATAAAGGCCAGCTTTTCCTTGTCCACACATTCAAAAACCGCCTTCATAGGGCTTAACAGTACCGCCTTGATGACCGTAACCAGTGAGGAGGAGCCGTCATAAATGAAATTGTTATACCGATAGCTCATGACACCGTCGCCGCTGTTTGCAAGATAGGTTGTGGCTCCAAAGAAATATGCAAGGGAGAAAATCAGCAACAGCGCGCCGGCGCGCAGCTCCCATTTGCCGCGATTGCGAAGCAGCCCGTTCAGAATCTGCCATAGGGCGATCACTGCCACATAGACCGGCGCGTCCTCCTTGACCATCATGATCAGCAGCGCAAACAGAGCCGTGGCAAAGCCATTTTTTCGCTCCAAACTGTAGAACAGCCAGAGGATCAGGGGCGTCAGGAACGCGTTTTCATGGATGTCATAGCCGGTGCCGCCGGCATAGGCAGGGTACAGCAGCAGCAAGGCGCACAGCGCTGCGCGGGCAAAGGGCGGAAGACCGTAACGCTTTCCGATTTTGTACAAAGGGATTACCGCCGATGCCAGCACCGCTGCCTGCAAAACCTGCAGGGTTTCCGGCTTCGGCACCACCATGTAAAAGGGCAGCAGCAGATAATAGATGGGCGACACATGAACCGCGAAATGGGACAGGGTGCCATCGCGCTCAACGGTGGTGATGGGCAAGCCCGTGGTTTTCATGGAATGGAACATCTGTGCAAAAATTCCGAAGTCGTAGGTTGGGGCGCAGAAGGAGCGAACCCGGCCCACCGTCCAGACGCTGACCAGCAGGAAGAATCCCACCGCCAGAATCGCGGTCAGCCCCACAGCAGGCAGTGCCTCTGCCCTGCTCTTCTCCGGCATGGGGGAGGAATCCCATCCGCGCAGCGCATACACAAAGAGCATGCCAAACAGCAGCACGCAGGCAGCCAGAAACGGCCATGTGAAGGAAGCTGCCAGGGCTGCGGCAGACAGTACCGTAAAGGCGGCCAGCAGCATCCACCGTGCTGCGTCGCGCTTCCTCCAATAAAATACGCCCTCCAGCAGTACCAGAACAATACCGGTCACAAGGAGCAGCCCCGGAAACGACATGGAAGCCAGACTCTGCAAGCCCTCCAGACTTTTCTGCTGTCCGGGAAGCAGCAGCCACTGCGCAGCCGCAGCCGTCAACCACGCAAGCAGCAGATGGCGGATCAGGCGCGCGGCGTGTTGTTTCGCATTTTGTTTTTTTTGATATTCGACGTTCATAAAGCACCTCTCGGGATTCATAAGGGTACTTTATCATCTTTTGGGCGCAAAATCAACCGGGAGAACCGTCAAGCAGGTCGACTTTGTCTTGCAGGGAGATCCCCTGTCTTCCCGAAAAGCCGGAATAAGATACTGTATTCCTCCATTTTCCTCCATTCTTTCTGCGTAAAAAGCCCCCCACTTGACAGACAGCCGCAGCCGCCCGTCAAATGGGGGGTGTGTTTCAACGCTTTACCATTCTTACTTCATCGTGCGGCGCCATGCCGGATGATTCTCACCGAACTGCCGGATCCTTTTCCTCATCCTCGTCCTTTTTCCGCTTGAACAGCAGCAGGAACGCGGCGAAGGCGGCAGCGATCATGCCAAAGATACCGGTGGCACTCAGGTCGGTCTTCTGATTCGCGGCAGCAGCCAGGGGGATCTCATCCTCCGCAATGATCTCGGCGTTGCCGGTGGTCTGAGAAAGGCTATGCGCCAGGGGAACTTCATCGTCCGCAATGCCTTCGGTATCACCGGTCTCTGTTCCCTCCGCGGTTGTGGGATCCGCATTTCCCATGCCGTTGTTGCCGGCGGCAGGTGTCCGGAAGGTGAAGCTTCCCTCGGAGGCAGCGATCACACGCTGCACGGACTCGGCCAGCTCACTGAGCTTCTGATCCGCCGCCTGGGCATTGGTCAGAGCTTCCTCGTAGGCTTTCATAGCCTGGTTATACTGCTCCACCAGTGCGTCATAGGCTTCCTTGCTGATCTGAGACTGCGCAGTCAGTGTATCCAGAGCATCGACAGCCGCAACCACCTTGTCATAAGCATCCTGCACACGCTTCTGAACGGCATCGGCAGCGTCAACCTTATTGTTGGCCGCACTCAGTTCTTCCTTCAGTGCATCCAGGGTGTCGGACAGGGCTTCCATGGCCTCCTTCTTCTGCGCTTCAGCCGTTGCCGCTTCCTCAGCAGCTGCTTTTTTGCCTTGCGCATTGGCTTCAGCCGCGGCAGCAGCGGTCTTCTTGCTCTCGGCATCGGCAGCGGCTGCTTCCGCAACGCTCTTTTTGCTCTCGGCATCGGCAGCGGCTGCTTCCGCAGCGCTCTTTTTGCTCTCGGCATCGGCGGCAGCTGCTTCCGCAGCGGTCTTCTTGCTCTCGGCATCGGCAGCGGCTTCCTCCGCAGCGGTCTTCCTGCTCTCTGCATCGGCGGCGGCCTCTTCCGCAGCGGTCTTTTTGCTCTCAGCTTCCTCTGCTGCCTTCGCAGCGGCGGTTTTCAGCTCTTCCGCCTTCTTTTCTGCTTCCGTGGCTTTTTTAGCGGCTTCCGCATCATCCGCACCAGCCTGCTTCGCTTCCTCTTTCAGGCGATCCGCTTCCGCCTTTGCGGCAGCGGCGGCAGTCTGGGCTTTCTGCGCCGCGGCGGCGGCGGTGTCCGCGGCATCCTCCTTGTCGGCGGCATCGGCGGCGGCCTCTTCCGCAGCGGTCTTCTTGCTGGCAGCATCAGTGGCAGCGGTTTCCGCGGCAGTCTTCTTGCTCTCGGCATCGGCAGCGGCTTCCTCCGCAGCGGTCTTCCTGCTCTCTGCATCGGCGGCGGCCTCTTCCGCAGCGGTCTTTTTGCTCTCAGCTTCCTCTGC
>JAQXNO010000078.1 GCA_029098045.1 Bacillota bacterium | reverse complement strand
GGCGAGAGATTTTGCGCCAAGCGAAAGTACGAAAAATGAGGGAATACTGTATGTATTTTCCATTTTTCGTACTGCACGATTGGTGTAAAAGATCTGCCGTTCAGCCGCAGACGATTTATTCAGAGGTTCCCTATCACAGGTCAATCCTGCAGTGCATATACTGCTTGTGAGATGCAGTTTTCACGTTTTCAAGGAGGTCACCCATGGAAAATCAAAACAATTTTGCGGATCAGTTTTCGGTTCAGGAAGTCATCCGCCTATCCAATTCTCCTGCCGGGCGGCAGCTCATTGATCTGCTGCGCCGGCAAGACAGCAGCAGTTTTCAAAGCGCCATGAAGAGCGCCTGCGCAGGTCAGTATCAGGACGCAAAGCAGATCATTGAAAAGCTGCTCTCCGACCCGGAAGCGCAGAAACTGCTGAAGCAGCTGAGGGGGTGATCGTTTGGATCAGATGGAAGAGAAGCTGGGCGCGATTCTCGGAAATCCCCAACTCATGCAGCAGATCATGAATATGGCACAGTCCCTGAGCGCCTCCGCGCCGGAGACACCTCCCCCGCCACCGAAGCAGGAGCCGCCCCAGGCGGCTCCCTCCACGCCGGAAATGGATCCGGCTCTGATTGGAAAGCTCATGAGCTTTGCAGGGCAGAACAGCATTGACAGCAACCAGAAAGCGCTGCTGCGGGCGCTGAAACCATACCTGACAAGCGCGCGGCTCCAAAAGCTGGAGAAGGCCATGCGCGCCGCAAAGCTTGCAGGAGCGGTATCCGCGATTCTTCCCGGCGGCTCCATTCCATTCTTATCGGGGAGGTGAATCAGGTGTACAACCGCTACATTCCACAGTCCGATGGCTCATTTCAAAAAAACCGGATGCCCGACCGGCATCAGGCGCCGCCCCAGCAAAATCGAAGTCGTGTGCTTCAAACGCCATGTCCGCCACCGCAAGAACAGGAATGTCCCCCTTCCCGGCCATGCAGCAGAAACGAAAACAGTGTGGGCAGCTTTCTGAAGCAGCTTCTGCCAAAGAATTTTGATACCGGTGATCTTCTCATCGTTCTGCTCCTGCTTTTGATGGCCGGGGACTGCGAGGAAGAAAAGAGCAACGCACTTCTGACATTGGCACTGTATTTCTTCATGTAAACTTAAGCTTTTCCCACTATCCAAATCTGTCGTACTTTGTTATAATATGAGCATTCCCCACCAAAGGAGCCGCTCATGAAAACAAAGAAACGATTATTCATTCTTCCCATGATCATTCTTGCCATTGTTCTTCTGGCACTGGCGGGTCTATTCCTGTATCTGCACGTTGCGGACTGGGGATTCTCACGCCCTGTTCCCTTTGTACAGCAGCTGAACCGGCTTCGGACAGTCCATATGGCCGAGTGTTGGCTGGGCGTACAGGAAGGCTCCGAAGAACACGAACAGATACTGGATATTTACAACAGCCACGAACCTCTGGCGCAGGGTTATACAGTCACAGCCACCGACAGCTGGTGCGCTGCCTTTGGCAGCAGTGTTGCCATTGAAAGCGGTATTGCAGATCTTGTCCCCACAGAATGCGGCTGTGAGCGTCAAATCGGTCTGTGGAAAGCGCTGGGGCGTTGGGAAGAGGATGACAATTATATGCCGCTGCCCGGCGATTACATCTATTATGCGTGGGGTGAAAGATTCAGTTTTGGTGACTGCACCGGCTGGGCGGATCATGTGGGCATCGTTGTGGGAACTGCGGGTCCCTTCATCAAAGTCATCGAGGGAAACAAAGACGATCAGGTGGCATATCGCATCATCCTGCGCGGCAACTGGCAGATCAGAGGCTACGGTCTTCCCGACTATGCATCCAGAAAGTAAAGCAATAACGGATGTGGACCAAATCCACAGCCGATATTGTCAGCTTGTCACAAAAGTATGTTTGACAAGCTGCCAACGATTTTCAAACTATGTAAAAAGTTTGAAAATCGCTTTGATTGAACGCGAAAGAAAACCCTGACGGTTTTCTTTCACACTTTCTTTCCCTCCGAAACTTTCGTATGGGAGGGTTTATCGACATCCTGGCAATAACGGCTGTGGACAAAATCCACAGCCGTTATTGTTTCACTTTGCAACAAAGCCAACCTTCTTGTAGACCTTGCGCAGGGTCTTTTCGGCAACATAGGATGCCTTCTGTGCACCGTCCCGGTAGACGGATTCCAGATATGCCTTGTCCTTCATGAGCCGTGTGGCCTCTTCCCGGATGGGACGCAGATGCTCCACCACAGCCTCACCGACCACGGGCTTGAACTTGCCGTAGCCGCAGCCGGCGAACTCATTTTCGATCTCTTCAAAAGACTTGCCGGTAACGGCGGCGTAGATGCTCATGAGGTTCGCCACACCGGGCTTGTTCTCAGGGTCAAACCGCACGCAGTTTTCACTGTCG
>JAQXNO010000077.1 GCA_029098045.1 Bacillota bacterium | reverse complement strand
ACTGATGCCCAGCAGCGCCGCGTTTTTCAGGCGCATCGACGGCATCAAAAAATAGAACAGCATGGTCAGCGGAAGCAATATAAAAAGAAAATACAGGTTGGAATATTCCATTACCGCACCTCTCATCATTTCATAAACATGGCTTTTGCGATTATACCAAATAATTTGACCTATTTCAACTTATTTTTATAGGAATTCTTGATTGAGAGATTCCATCCGCAGCACAGGCATATTGCTGCAGGACAAGACAGAGGCGCGCCGCCATGCTGTATGTATGGCAGGCGACGGTCAAGCAGTATTGCTCCAACAGAGTAAGCTGATCTTAAGAAACTGCAAAAAGCCCGTCCGAATCCTCTATGGGAATCAGACGGGCTTATTCATTAAAATCTCAATGGATGAAAAACACGACCAGCAGGACGGACACCATCACCAGCAGCACCACCAGAGCTACAGGAAGGAAGGTAATCAGGGCAGCAACCAGCATCGCCAAAAGATCGCCTTTTTCCAGCTTCTCTTCCGCCAGTGCCTCCCGGCGTAACTCCTCCATAGAGGGCAGATTCCCCTCTTCTGTGGCAGTCTGCTCCGCCTTTGCACTGTCTGAGCGGTCATGGAGCCATTTCATGGCCCGATCAATCTTGCTTTGGAAAAGCATCAGGCATCCTCACCCTGCTCCAGAATGTGGTGACAGGCCACGAAGTGGTTGGGACGAATCTCCTGCAGCTCCGGAGTAATCTGGGTGCAGATCTCCGTGCAGTATTTGCAGCGGGTATGGAACTTGCAGCCCTTGGGCGGATTCACGGGACTGGGAATATCGCCCTGCAGAATCTCAGGCTTCTTATTGGCATCCTCGTCCGTGGTGGGGATGGCGTTCAGCAGAGCCTCAGTATAGGGATGCAGCGGATGGGCAAAAATATCGTCCGAAGGCGCAATCTCCACCATATTTCCCAGGTACATAACGCCGATCCGATCAGAGATGTACTTCACGACGGACAGGTCATGGGTGATGAAGAGGTAAGTCAGATTTTTCTTCTCCTTCAGGTCCTGAAGCAGATTGATGATCTGTGCCTGAATGGAAACGTCCAGAGCGGAAACCGCCTCATCACACACCACGAACTTGGGCTGCACAGCCAGAGACCGGGCGATACCGATTCTCTGCCGCTGACCGCCGGAGAACTGGTGGGGATAGCGGTGGAGGAAGTAGGGTGCAAGGCCACAGTCCTCCATGACCTGAATCACACCCTCCTGCATCCGATCGTCGTTGGAACGGTAGTACTTGTGGGCAACCATGCCTTCACCAATAATCTGACCTACGGTCATACGGGGGTTCAGAGAAGAGTAGGGATCCTGAAAGATCAACTGCAGATCGCTGCGGAGCTTACGGATCTCATCGTAGCGCAGACGGGCAAGGTCAATACCCTCGCTGTGGTCCGCTTCGAAGATGGCATAGTCAGGCTGTTCCCTGCATTCCTGACGCAGCTCAGCGATCTTTTCAGCACCCTGCGCCAGCCGGGCGCGAATATCTTCAATCTGCTTGTGGATCTCATCAACCTTTGCCTGGGCAGCGGTTGTCTTGGCAGTCAGCTTCTCATTGGGCTTTCCTGCTTCCTTGGCCTTGTCAAGCTGGTAGGAAATATCCGCCAAGTCCAGCTCCAGTGAGGCCTGCTTATCCAGCGCATTGCTCAATTCCTTGGAGATTTTATACTGCTCCTTGAAAACTGACTCCACTTTGCCAAGATCGGGATACGCGAACAGGCCACCGATCAGGGTAGTCACATCCAGACGGGCATCGTTGGCTTCCTTGCGCAGACGGACCATTTCCTCGTGGGCGGCATAGCGCCTCACTTCCTCCATCTTGTCGTACTCGGCACGAAAAGCGGCATACTTCTCCTGCTTTGCCTTCATGTCGGCACGGCGCTTAGTGAGGGTTGCAAAGGTATCGTGGGCATACTTGGGAGCCAGTTCATCGATGGAACGGCCAAAGTACATGGTGCGGCCGTCGGTCTGCTTGTAAAGCTGCAGAATGGAACGTCCAAGTGTAGATTTTCCGCAACCGGACTCACCGACCAGGCCGAAAGTCTCACCCTCATAAATGTCGAGGGTAATACCGTCGTTGGCACGGACGTAGCGTCCCTTGCCCACTGGGAAATACTGTTTCAGATTCGAGATCTGCAGCAACAGCTTCTTTTCATTATTTTGCATGGCGGGCCTCCTTCTCCGGATAGAAGCATCGGATCTCCTGATCTTCTGCCACCTTTACAAGTTCGGGGGTCTCATCGATGCATCTTTGCGTGCAGTATTTGCAGCGGGGTGCGAATTTGCAGCCCTTGGGCAGATTCAGCGGGTGGGGAACTGCGCCGGGAATGGCATCCAGACGCTCGGAGGTAGTATCCAGGCGGGGCACAGAACCCAGCAGACCCTCCGTGTAGGGATGGGAATACTTCACAGTTTTGGAGAACAGTGCCTTTGCGGTGACACGCTCAACCACTTCGCCGCAGTACATAACGACCACATCGTCAGCCATCTGGTTGATAACGCCCAGGTCGTGGGTGATGAACATGATGGCGGTGCCGTGGCGCTCCTTCAGATCGTTCATCAGGTGCAGAATCTGTGCCTGAATGGTCACGTCAAGAGCGGTAGTCGGCTCGTCAGCAATCAGCAGCTTGGGCTCACAGGCCAGAGCCATGGCAATCATGACTCTCTGCCTCATACCGCCGGACAGCTGATGGGGATATTGCTTGAGGACAACCTCCGGGTTTGGAATCTTCACATCTGCCAGCATCTTCAGAGCAGCCTCAGAAGCCTGCTTCTTATTCATCCCCCGGTGAATCCGAAACGGTTCAGACAGCTGCCGCTCCACGGTGAAAACCGGATTCAGGCTGGTCATGGGCTCCTGGAAAATCACGGAAATCTTGTTGCCGCGTATCTGGTACAGTTCGTTAAGAGAAACCTTGGTCAGATCTGTGCCTTCGAACAGGATCTCGCCGGAATCTACATAGCCGTTGCCGTCCAGCAGCTGCAGAATGCTCATGGCGGAAACGGATTTGCCGGAGCCGGACTCACCCACAACGCCCAGAGTTTTGCCCTCCTCCACAGAGTAGCTGACACCGTTAACAGCTTTGACAATACCTTTCTTCGTCCGGAAGAAGGTATGCAGGTCTTTCAATTCAAGTAATGCCATACTTCTTCCTCCTTATCTGGAGCTATTGGACTTGGGGTCCATCGCATCACGAAGATTATCACCTACGATGTTAATGCAGATGCAGGTGATCGCCAGGAAGGTAGCGGTAAAGAACCATTGCCACCAGTAAGCGTTAATAATGGTTTCGTTGTTCGCGCCGTTGAGCATGTTGCCCCAGGTGGGTCGGGGATACGCAACGCCAAAGCCCAGATAGGAAAGGCTGGACTCGGTGAGCATACAGGTACCAAAGTTCAGCACCAGATTCACCAGAATAACGCTCATGACGTTGGGCAGGATGTGCTTGAACGCAATGGCATACTCCTTCACGCCAAGCGCCTTGGCCGCGGTGACGTACTCACTTTCGCGGGCGACCAGAACCTGGCCACGCACCAACCGGGCAAGCCCCGGCCAAGTCAGCACACCCAGAATACACATAATGATAAAGATTCTCATATCCTCACTGAGGGTCATACGGCCCATAACGGCGCTGAGAATCATTGCAAAAGGCAGAAACGGAATGGCGTTGAAAATCTCAGCAACGCGCATCAGCAGGATGTCCACTTTTCCGCCAAAATATCCGGAAATACAGCCGATAATAATACCGATCACAGAGGAGATGATAACAGCCACCGCGCCGATGGTCATGGTCATCTTGCCGCCGTTGATGATACGCTGGAAGATGTTTGCACCGGCAGTGTCTGTACCAAAGATATAGCCCTTAAGACCCCACTTGGCCACGATTTCATCATTATCGTTGACCGCATAGGTCTGGAATGCGCCGCTGTACAGCTTGGTAGCGCCCTCATAATTCTTGGGCACCTCGGTCTGATCCAGCGTGTTGCCGCCCCAGGAATAGATATTGCCCTTGTTCGTCAGGCCGGAATAATGGTAAGAGCCAGCCACGATCTGGACAAAATCTTCATCCGCAGGAAGCGTGGGCACAGGAGTCATGTTACCGGCAAAGTCACCGGCAAAGCATACGCTGCCATCATCCAGCAGCAGACACATGGTATTGTTGGCAGCCGTGATGGACTCGATCTTCCGGCCGTCCAGATAATCCTTGAGCTTCACTGCCTTACTGCCGACCTGGGTTCTAACCGCGTCGTACAGGCCACGGGATCCGGTAAAAATGCTGGTGCACTTGCCGTTAATGCCAACGATATAGTTCAGGGTGAAGTCCATGTCGTACATGGTTCCGGCATTCAGGAACAGGTCAATGTTTGCATAGGCAAGCTTATTGCCCCACAGGTAGAAGGATCCGTCGTTCATCAGGATGGCGGAGCACTGGTAGCCGCAGGTCAGTTTCTTGACGTTATTCACATCCACTCCGTTCTCTGCCAGTTCCTGGGGCATATAAGCAATGTTGGGGTTGGGCGTTTCGCCTTCCTTCAGGACAGAAAACTGACCCAGGCGGTTGTTGCCCCAAGCGTGGATCTTGCCCTGATCGTCAATCGCAATTGCGTGGTCAATACCTGCAGCCACCATGACAATATTGGAATTCAGAACATCCTCGGGAATATTCGCCATATCCACACCGGTGGTGCCGATCTTGGTTGAGCCCCAAACGTACACCTTGCCCGCATTGGAAAGACCGACAGAGAAGGAACCGTAGCTGTCAATCATCTTGACATCATTTTCCAGTTCCTTGGGAACGGACATCATGGACATATTGGGTTCGATGCTCTTCTGGGTTACTTCGGTATAAGCATCATAATACTTGGGCATAAACAGTGGCCCAATAAACACAGCAAGGAACATAGCAATCAACACAACCAGAGCAATGACAGCCATCTTCCGATCAAAGAAGTTACGCAGTACCTGCTGCATGGGGCTGACGATGTCCTCAACATTCATATTATCCTTCTGGTTCAGTTCGTCATTGAGCGCGTTTCCGCCCTTCCACAAACGGAGAAACCATCTTTTTAGGGTAGCTCCAAAACCGGAGGAATTCTTTTTCTCAGACATATTCTCTTCCTCCTTCTGTCTTAGTTATTGACGCGGACACGAGGATCAACCATACCGTAGACGATATCGATGATCAAATTGCCCAGCAAGGAAATGGCGACATAGAACATCTGCATCAACAGCACCACATCGTAATCGGCTGTGCGCAGGGACTGAATCATCAGCTTGCCCATGCCGTTGTAAGCAAACATGCTCTCAATGACCAGAGAACCACCGAAGATACCCAAGAACCAGCCGACAACAAGGGAGACAATGGGGATCAGGGCGTTGCGGAAAGCATGGGAGTAGATGACAGTCTTCTCACGAAGGCCCTTTGCACGGGCAGTTCGGATGCAGTCCATACTCAATGCATCAATCATGGAGGCACGGACGTAACGGGTCATGCCGCCCAGAGAGGAGAACGTCATGACGATCAGGGGCAGCGCCATATAGTACAATTCGTCCAGGAACTTCTTCATGCCCACATAACTGGAACCCGGTGTCTTCATGCCGCTGGGCGGGAACCAGCCCAGCTTGGAGCAGAACAGCCAGATGAACAGGATGCTGATGACGAAGGTAGGAAGGCTGTAGCCAAGGATCGTCAGCACCTGAACCGTATTATCAAATTTATTGCCGCGTTTCACTGCGCAGATAATACCCAGAGGGATCGTAATACCCAGACCAAGTATGGTTGCCCAGATATTGATCTTGATCGTGTTGATCATTGGATCCTTAACAACTTCGACAACAGGCTTCTGGGCATCATAGGAGTAGCCGAAGTTACCCTGCAGCAGACCGTTGTAGCTGCCGTCATACAGCGGGTACACACCTACCCAGCGCAGATAGCGGATGAGCTTATTATCCGTATCTGTTCCGTAACGGCGCTGATATTGCAAATACAGCTCGTCAAATTTCTTATCAATCTGATCCTTCGGGATCACGCTTTTCAGAGCTTTGATTTCATTGGTTGCATCGGTATAAGCACGGTTGCTGGGAACAAGGCCGTAAATCAGATACATAATCACGGACAGGATAACCAAAACCACAAGCATATACGCGATTCTTTTAATAACATATTTTCCCATTCTTTATCCTCGTTTCGTTGCGAGTTTAAGCGATCTGCATAGGCATGGCCGCAGTCTTATATGATAGAAGTGGAACCATTTTTCATTCCACATAAGAAGCTTTCTGAGGGTGACCCGGATAGGGCAGGAGCCTGCCTCCGTTGAAAAAGGGTAAATCAAACAGAAGCACGCCCCCGCCTTACCTAAAAAGCCACCAAAGTTGATATACGCCAAAAATACACATACACCCACAGGGCTGGGGCCGAAGCCCCTGCCCTGTGGGGAAGTACCTGGGAATCAACCAGATCCGTCAGATCTCAGGAATCAACCGAGCCAGTAGGCATCAGCCAGATCCTTGATGTAGTAAGCGGAGTAGTTGTCGTACTCAGCGGGATCGATGGTCAGGTTGTAAGAGTAGTCGTATGCTGCGGAGGTGAAACCGGTGGCAAAGTTGAAGCAGGTGTACAGAGGAGTGCCGGCATAGAAGCCATAGATGGGAGCCTGATACAGCTCATCCAGCATGGGAGAGAAGTCACCCAGAGTGTACTGAATCACAAAGCCAGCGGTAGCCAGATTCTCGTTGGACAGGAAGCCGGTCATCAGCAGGTCGGTGAAGGGATTGTCAGTAGTGCCGTACCAGTTCAGAACCAGAGGCATGTAGTAATCGCCATTGACCTCAGTGACAACGTAAGCGCCGTCCTTGGACTGGAAGGTCTTGTCAGCTTCCTGCATCTCAGCAGCGGGGATCTTCTTGTAACGAACGCCATCGGTGTACTCGCCGCCTTCAGCGTTGTAGATCCAGCCGCCTTCCTCCAGGACTTCGATCGCGGAGTCAACGGAGGTAGCATAAGCATTCAGAACCATGCCCTGTTCCACAGCAGCCTTGTACATCCAGGAACCGGTGTAGTAGGGGCCGTCAGCAACACCGCCGTAACCGCCGGTGAAGTCCTTGGCGAACTGGGCGCGATCCATGCAGTAAGCGATAGCCTGACGAACCTCAGTGAACTGAACAGGGCCGAAGTCGGCACGGAAGCCCAGCTTGCCGTAGCCTGCACGGCTGTAGTGGCTGTAAACGTACTTGCCGTTGGAAGCATCAGCAGTTGCGATAGCCTCGTTGGTCTCGTCGCCGCCGGTGATACCGGCAATGACGTCCAGATTGCCGGAGGTGAAGTCAGCCATCTGAGTCTGAGGAACGATCTTCTTGTAGACCACTTCCTGGATCTGGGGCTTGGTGCCCTCATAGTTGCCCTTGAAGTAGGGGTTGATCTCCAGAACAACGGACTTGTCGGAATTATCGTAGGACTTCACAACATAGGGACCGGAGTAGGGGTAGGTGCTGTCAACATTCCAAGCGGACTTGTAGATGTGGTCGGCCATGACATAGGAGTCGCCGTCCTTGGCGTAGAAGTCATCCGTGAAGTAAACGCCATTGCCGTCGTCAGCGATGTCGCAATCGCCGATCCACAGAGCAGTGGACTGAGCGGAGAATCCGCCGTAGCTGATGGCATAGAAGTAGGGCAGGTGCTTAGCATCGATGGTCACGGAGAAGGTGTAGTCATCCAGCAGACGCAGGCCGGACAGTTCCTTGGTGATGGTCACACCGTTGTCGGTGGTAGCGCCGGCGTTGGTGCCATCGTAGTTGGAGAAGGCCTCGAAGCCCTGAACGGTCAGAGCGGAGTTGTGGTTCTTACCAGCAGCCTGTGCAGCCACAGGAGTGGAGAAAGCCATCGTGAACACAACATAGTTCTTAGCGGTCACAGGAGTGCCGTCAGAGAACTTCATGTCATCATTGAGGGTGATGGTGTAGGTGCGGCTGCCGTCCTCATTGTCAACCTCGGTGTGCTCCTTGACAACGGTGTCGTTCCACTGATAGCCGCCTTCCTTGGTGGTGGAGACAGTCTCCAGACCAACAATCAGCCCCTGGATGTCCAGGTCAGAAGCGCCGGGGTTGGTGCCGCCGAAGGTGGCGTAACGGAACTTGCCGGACAGCTCAGTAGAATTGCCGAGAATGATGTTACCCTTCTCAGAAGTCCAGTCGATCAGAGCATTGGCGGGACTCCAGTAGGGGTTGGTGGGATATTCCTGCACGCCGCCGATCTGCGCATTGTACAGATCGTAGTACTCGTTGGAGTACAGAGGAATCTCGGGCAGCAGGTTGTTCCAGCGCTGGATGTACAGCTTCCACCAAGTGGCGTAAACGTCATCCTCAGTCTCCCACTCGCCGCCCTCGGGGACGGAGGTGTTGTAGACCATTGCGCGGGACAGGAAGTCCAGGCCAAGGGTGTACAGAACGCCATCGATCTCGATGTATGCGTTGCCGTTCTCCTCGTCCTCGATCACCTGATCGATGGTGACATCGTCGCCGAACTCACTATAGAGGGAGACGTAGTCAGTGCCATATTCCTTGTTGGCCAGACTCTTCAGTTCTGCATAGACGATCTGGTCTGCAGGATCAGTGGGAGTCTCAGCAACAGGCTCGGTATTAGGAGCATCCGTTGCTTCAGGGGTCTTGCCGCCGCAGGCTGCCAGAGACAGAACCATGACAAGAGCCAGCAGCAGTGCCAAAAACTTTTTCATTTCTTTTCCTCCTTTTAATTTCATTTACTCATGGGCGTATCCATAATAAAAATTCGGTATAGCTTCACGAATAAATATGTGTTTATTCTACAGTGTCCACGGGTGGATGTCAAATGTTTTTTGGTTTTTCATTGAATTGTATAAAAACCGCATCATTTCATCATCAGTTCTGTGCAATTAGACGGAAACGTTCCCAAAGCCGCACTTTTGAGAACGTTTCCGCTGTTTTGGGTGTTTCCAGAGTGTGGATTTACGGCAGATTGTGTGCACCAACCGCGGTCAGGTCCGATTTCAGCAGCTTCTTCTTGTACAGCTTGTACATTTCCTCCGTGGCCAGGCGGTATTTGGCAACCGGGATGCCCGCATCCTTTGGGAAGCAGAAATAGTGCACCTCGTTGTCGCCGATGCAGACGCAGTCCCCGATCTCATACCAATAGTAGTCAGAGTAGAGGCTGTAGCAGGCCTGGGGCTTCTGGGTATAGCAGAGCTTTCCGTCGCAGCCGGTGAGGGTGAAGCCGTTCCGGTCGTGGGTCAGGTGTCCCCGGCCTACCATATAAATGGCTTTGTAGTCCACCTGCATGGCGATGGAAACATCCGTTTCCGTCCGGTAGGTTCCGTCCAGAATCTCCTGCTTCACCTGCTCCCGCTCCCAGCGGTAGTAGTCCGGGATGTGGGGGATCTCCGTCTGCCCCTGCGTTGCCTGCAATTCCCCCAGGGGTGTCAGCTCATACTGCTTGCCGCAGTGGTGGCAGGTGAGCAGGGTGCCTTTGCCCTCCATCTTCCCTTCCGTGCCGCAGTGGGCACATTTATACAGAATCCGGTGCAGGCCGTCTGCCCGGAAGGAGTCGTGGATCTCAAGGCCATGCTCCTTCTGCCACCGGAAGTGGTCGAAGTCAAAGGCCGCGTCGATGCCGTCGCTGAGCTCCTGGACGGTCTTTTTCTGAATGTCCTCCCTGCTGAAGAGCACATAGGCCCGGACTTTGGCGTTGGCACCCTTGCGGATCTGCAATTCATTATATAGAGGATTGCGAAGAAACAGCTCTCTGGTTTCAATCATGATCACCGGCACGCCGAACTTCTTCAGAAGTACGCCCAGCTTCCGGGGCAGCGGCGTCGCGGTGCCGTCAAAGGAATAGCTGGCCTCCGGGTACATCAGCACGCTGGAGCCCATTTTGAAGCAATGCTGCATATCCTGCACCAGCTTCAGATCCGTGACGAATTTCTGGGTGGGGAAGCAGCCGATTTGGCGCATGGCCCAGCCCAAAAGGCCCCAAAGTCCGATAAAACCGTCGTTGGTGCAGACGATGTTGAAGGGTCTGGGGTACAGAAGTCTGTGGGCGATACACATATCCGCAAAGCAGCTGTGATTCATCAGAATCAGGCAGGGCTCCTCGCGGCCGATGGTGTCCAGTCCTTCTATGGTATAATCCAGCTTGCAGCCGCCCATGCCCAGGCCGGAAACTGCCCGCACCAGGGTGCGCCAGAACAGATTCGGCTTGATGGGATCTCTGTGTTCCGGGCGGGGCAATGCCATCACGGCATCATAATCCATTGCTTTGACGGTGGTCTTCAAAAAATCACGTCCTCTCATGATAGATGCAGCCTGTGTTCTGGATTCATTATACTGATCCCGGGATTTCCTGTCAATCATCCGATTGTTTTTGCCTTTTGTCTTCCATCTGCGAGCGTCTGTGTTTCCGCCGCGGAGCAAGCATACAATATTCTTCCAGTTTATACATCATATATATTCATTTATGCATTATTGTTATTGCATATACAGCCAGCATATTTGTATATTCATCTCATTTTTGGATTCTTTTGTGAATTTTTACTGATTACACCTGTGATTGTTCATTCAAGCTTGTATGCAAATCCAATTGACTTTGTATATTATTCAAGTTATAATTCACTCATCAATCAACCCCGCCGACCACGGGGCTCAAGAAAAGGAGATTTTGATTATGAAAAAGTTGATTGCGATCGCGCTGGCAGCGCTGATGATGCTGGGTATGCTCTCCGGCTGTGCCTCCTCCGGCAGCGGCAATGACACCGCGCTTTCCACCGTCACCAAAGGCAAGCTGACCGTTGCCACCTCTCCCGACTTCGCGCCCATGGAGTTCGTTGACCCCACCAAGTCCGGTCAGGATATGTACGTCGGCTTCGACGTGACCCTTGCCAAGTACATCGCCGATTCCCTGGGTCTGGAGCTGGTGATCATGCCCATGAGCTTCGATGCCTGTCAGACCGCCGTTTACGCCGGCACCGTTGACATGTCCATCTCCGGCTTCAGCTGGACCGAAGAACGTGCCGAAAACTACAACCTGTCCAACTATTACCACGCAGGCGACAACGAGGACGAGCAGGTTCTCATCACTCTGGCTTCCAACGGTGACAAGTTCGCCACCGCGGAAGGTCTGGCCGGTGCCAAGATCGGCGCCCAGAACGCTTCCCTGCAGCAGTCTCTGGCAGAAGAGCAGCTGCCCGACAACGAGCTGATCCTCTTCACCGACCTGGGCACCGCGGTTCTGCAGCTGAAGAACGGTGACTTCGACTGCATCGCAGTGGCTGACGGCAATGGTGATGCCATCATCGCCTCCAACCCCGAAATCGCCAAGTCCGGATTCAAATTCGTTGTGGACGAAAAGTATACCGGCAACGTGATCATGCTGCAGAAGGGCGCTGACGCTCTGACCGAAGCAGTCAACAAGGCTCTCGATGAGTCCAAGCAGTACTGGGATACCTGGTATGAGGATGCCAAGTCCATCTCCGGCATCGACCAGTCCTACGACGACCAGGGCAACGCCATCACCGGCTAATTTCAATATCCACTTGCAAGGACCGGCAGCCCAATCGGTTGCCGGTCCTTCGGTGAAAATCTGATTTCGTTCCAGAAACAGGCAAATGGCTGCTTTTGGAACGTGATCAGATTCCGTCCGATCCGGAAACAAGTATGAAAGGACTATCAATATGGATTTCAGCCTGTTTATTCCAAATATGATTAAAATCTGGGGACAGTACTGGGAGGTTTTCCTCCTCACCGGTCTGAAAAACACCCTGCTTCTGACCTGCATCTCCGTGGCACTGGGTTCCCTGCTGGGCACCGTGGTTGCGATGCTGAAGATGTCAAAATGGAAGCCCGTCCGCTTCCTGATCTCCATCTACATCGAAGTGCTTCGGGGCACCCCCATTCTGCTGCAGCTGTACGTGTTCTACTTCGTGCTGCCCAACGTCTTTACCTTTCTGAAGTTGAGCCAGTTCATGTGGGTAGCCATCGCCCTGTGCGTCAACTCCTCCGCCTATGTTTCCGAAGTGATCCGCTCCGGCATTCAGGCCGTGGACAAGGGGCAGATGGAAGCTGCCCGCAGTCTCGGCATGAACGAAGGCCAGGCCATGATGAAGATTATCCTTCCTCAGGCAATCCGGAACATCTTGCCGGCGCTGGGCAATGAATTCATCATGATGCTGAAGGAAACCTCTCTGGCATCCACCTTCTTCCTGGGCGATCTGATGACCTCCTATGCCATCGTCAAGGGCGCCACCTATCTGACGCTGGAGCCTATGACCATCGTTGCCATCATCTATCTGTGCGTCACCTTCCCCCTGAGCAAGGTGGTGGCAAGGTACGAAAAGAAAATGGCAAACCCCAACAGCTACAAAAAGCACGATCACAAGAGAAAAATCATGCAGGGAGGAAAGATCTGATGGAAATGATCAAAACTGTAGATTTGCATAAGAGCTTTGGCAACCTGCACGTGCTTACCGGCGTGAATCAGACCATCCACAAAGGGGAAGTGGTTTCCATCATCGGCCCTTCCGGCGGCGGCAAGTCCACCTTCCTGCGGTGCCTGAATCTGCTGGAAAAGCCCGAAAAGGGGCAGATTTTCTTCGACGGCGTGGAAATCACCGGCAAAAAGGTGAATGTGGACAAGCACCGTCAGAAGATGGGCATGGTATTCCAGCACTTCAACATCTTTCCCCACCTGACCGTGGCGGAAAACGTCACCCTGGCGCCGAAGCTACTGAAGGGAAAAAGTGAGGCCGAAGCGGATGCGATGGCAAAGGAGCTGCTGACCCGGGTGGGTCTGCTCGGCAAGTACGACGAAATGCCCAACAATCTCTCCGGCGGTCAGAAGCAAAGGCTCGCCATTGTCCGGGCGCTGGCCATGGAGCCGGAAGTGATGCTCTTTGACGAGCCCACCTCCGCACTGGACCCCGAAATGGTGGGTGAGGTTCTGGACGTCATCAAGGGTCTGGTGGAAACCGGCATGACCTGCGTCATCGTCACCCACGAAATGCGTTTTGCCGAAGAGGTTTCCGACCGGGTGCTCTTCATTGCCGACGGCAACATTCTGGAGGACGGCACCCCTGTGGATATCTTCCACAATCCCAAGCATCCCAGACTGCAGGACTTCCTGAAGAAAGTTCTTTGATACCAGTTTTTCATAAAACGGTTCAATACCGTTTTATGAGACCGCGGTCTCGCGGTCAGCGGCATCGCCGCTGAAAAACGTAGTCCATATATTTCTCGCCGCCACTGGCGGTCTGCGCGCAAAGCGCAAGATAAAATGGTATGAACCATTTTATCGAGAAATAGTATGATCCTTTACAGCCGCCATAAGCTGCTCCGTGGTTTATGACGGCTGTCTGTCTATACAATGTAAAGAAGAGGTCTTTGATTATGGATAAGCAGAAACTGTATGCAATCATTGAGGAAAAAGCGCCCCTGCTGACACGGCTCAGCGACAAAATCTGGGAATACGCGGAGCTTTCCATGCTGGAATACAAGTCTGCCGCCGCCTATGTGCAGGTACTCCGGGAGGAGGGCTTTCAGGTCACCGAAAATCTTTGCAACATCCCCACCGCCTTTTCCGGCTCCTTTGGCAGCGGCAAGCCCGTCATCGGCATTTTGGGCGAGTACGATGCCCTCTCCGGCCTTTCGCAGGAAGCCGGTGCCACCGAAAAGAAGCCCCTGACGGAGGGTGGCTGCGGACAGGGCTGCGGCCACAATCTGCTGGGTGCCGGTGCTCTGGGCGCTGCCATTGCCATCAAAGAGGCCATTAAATCAGGCCAGCTGAGCGGCACCGTGATCTTCTACGGCTGCCCCGGCGAGGAGGGCTGCGCCGGCAAGACCTTCATGGCCCGTGAGGGTGTGTTCAAGGCACTGGATGCGGCCATCACCTGGCATCCTGGTGACACCAATGAGATCATGTACGGCTCCAACGCCGCCTGTATTCAGATGGAATATGCCTTCTCCGGCACCGCCGCCCATGCGGCAGGCAACCCCTGGAGCGGCCGTTCCGCGCTGGACGCGGCGGAGCTGATGAACGTAGGCGTTCAGTTCCTGCGGGAGCATATGCCTGTAAACTCCTCCATCCACTATTCCTTCTCCGACGCCGGCGGTATCTCCCCCAATGTGGTGCAGCCCACCGCCAAACTGATCTACATGGTGCGCAGCACCACGGTTCGGAACGCCAAAGCCCTCCTGGCACGGGTGGACAACATTGCCAAAGGCGCGGCACTCATGACCGATACTGCGGTCACCAGCCGCCAGATCGACGGCACCGCCTCGACCCTGTCCAATCAGACCATTGAAAAGGTGCTCCATGACAATCTGTGTGCCGCGCCCCTGCCCCGGTATACCGAGGAGGAGATTGCCTACGCAACCCGGCTTCGGGCTACCTATGAGACCACCGAGCTGCCCGGCACCCGAACCAATGAGGACTTCTCCGTGAAAAAGTTCGTGCTGGAGCAGACCAAAAATGGGTTGCTGCCCATGAACAATTTCATCTTCCCCCATACCCCCTGCAACCCCTTCAGCCCCGGTTCCACGGATGTGGGCGACGTCAGCTGGCTGACCCCCACGGCGCAGTTTACGGCGGTCACATGGCCCAGCGGCTGTCCGGGACACAGCTGGCAGAACGTCTCCTGCGGCAAAACCTCCATCGCCCACAAGGGTCTGCTCTTTGCCGCCAGGGTGCTGGCCGGTGCCGCGGCGGATCTGATGACCCAGCCCCGGCTTCTGCGTGAGGCAAGGGAGGAATTTGAGATCTCCGCCGCGGAAGGCTACGATTGCCCCATCGGCCCCGACCTGATTCCCATGCCCCAGTAGAACTGCGGTTTTGGATGGCACTCGATATACACAAAAAGGACGAACCGGCAGCGGTTCGTCCTTTTTTGTACATGGAAATGTCAGGGGGTTCCGGGCACATACCGATTGAAGAATTTGTAGCTGCGATTTTCCGAATCAAACAGGGCGTTATACTCAAGCGCGGCATATTTATCAAGCCACTCCTTTTCCTCGCCCTGAGCCTCCTCCCGTGTGAGGAAGCAGTTATTTGAAATGGAGAAATATCCAAGCTGGTTGATTGCCGGGACATGCTCCTCAAACTCGGCCAGGAACTGATAGAACGCGGGCAGTTCGATGCCTGCGGTATCCAGAAGATACCGTCCCAAATTGCCCAGCGTGGTACGCTCGACAGTCTGTTCGGCAATGTCGTAATTTGCCCAGATCAGGAATGGAACCGTGTATTGCAGATTTTTTTCATCCAGCGTATCCAGAGGCTTGCCATGAATCTCGCTGTAAAGCCCGGACTCCACGCTGGGGAGGTGGTCGCCGAAGAGCACCACCACGGTGTCTTCCTCATAATCCTCAAGACTGGTCAGCAGATACTCCAACGCCTTGTCCGATTCGTGAAGGACGGACAGATACTGCTCTGCCTGGGGGTATTCCTGTGAATAGCCCTCCAGTTCAATGTGCTTGGTGTAATTGCCGTCCTCGTAGGTGTATCCGCCGTGGTTCTGCATCGTGATGCCGAAGATAAAGCGGGGCTGATCCCCGGGACCTTCGTCCAGTTTTTGGAGCACGTACTCATACATTTCCTGATCGCTGACATAGCTGCGAATCAGGTTCTCCTGTGGATAGTCGGGCAGGAACGTGCTTTCCCGAAAGCCGAGATGAGGATACGCGACCTTGCGTCCCCAGCCGATTTCGTAGTAGGGATGGGTGGAAAGAGCCGAATACCCGCAGCTTTCCAGCAGCCGGGTCATGGAGAAAATATCCTCGTGAATATACTGCTGGTAGGGAGTCGCGCCCACAGGCAGAAAACTCATGGTAAGGCAGTCAGGAATTCAAATTCGGAGTTTGCTGTATGTCCACCATAGGAAGAGACCTGCGCGTAACCCCGGATGGTGTTTTCCTGCAGGGAATCGAAGTATGGCGTCACCGGCTGATTGGTGCGGAAATTATCGCCAAAAACACGCAAATCCGCAAAGGATTCGTTCATGATGACAATGATGTTGGGGTAATCGCCGGTCGCTTCTCCGGGGTCGGAATAGTCGTTTTCCATGTCCTCCAGCAGCGTGGGGGAATAGTTTTCCGGTGCGCGGATGGTGGAGTCGAATATGCTGAGAATGAAGTTGATGTAAAAGCCGTTGCGAGTACTGCCATAGCCGGAATAGTTTTGGATGATCATATTTCTGCAGCCGAAGGCGGTTAACAGAACCAGCAATATCGCTGCCGCAAAGGCTCCCAGACGAACTTTCGGCGACTTTTTGGGCTTGTCGGCAGGAAGTGAAAACGAGCTGAACATCACCAGCAGCCACAGGAATAAGCCAATGCCCATCTTCAGGGTAAACATGGGCCTGTACCCGGAAGCGACAGTCAGCGCCGTACCGGCTGCCGACAGATCAGAGAAAAGGATCTCTCTGCCGCGGAACTGCCACACAAAGCTGTTGATGCAGGCAATCAAAAGCTCGATGGTAGAAACAATCATGACGGACAGCTTTACCCTGCCGGTAAAGCTATACGCCACACACACACAAGCGGAGAACAGCACGATGTTCAGGAAAATGATATACAGCTGCATTCTCCAGATACCCAGGCTTTCCACGGCCGCCAGGGTAGCAAGAATCGTCACCAGCGCAGCCACCAGATACCAGCAGGCATTCAGTGTGACCGCGACGATCGGCTTTTTGGGCACAATACGGATTGCTCCCACAACCGTGAAGAGAATTGCCATGGGAATACCGACCAGGTAACCGCCCGGAAGACCACTCGACTCACTGGCCATGTACACATCACGGAGCAAATATAAAACGAGCAAAGAAAGCAATCCCAGTCCGATACCAACCAGGCCTTTCTTTTTTGTGAATTTCAGTTGAAACAGAGAATTTGACAGCATAAATGCGCCTCCAATTTTCCGAGCATTCCGCATTATTATAGCATAAAAATCATAAAAAGCAAATCGTTTCTATTGCAAAGAAGATGTCTGCCCTCGGCGAGAACAACGCATACAAGGAAAACTGCGGCTTTCTCAGGATCTTTTGTTTCAATCGTATCGTATGAAAAAGATGCGGTATTACCCCAAAAACCCGGTTCCTTTGACAGAGCGCCATCAAAGGAACCGGGTTTTTGCTTAAGGCAGCACCGCTGGGTGGGAGCTGCGGGCTGCGGCGGATCTTTTGTCCCAATCGTGCAGTACGAAAAATGGGAAATACATCCAGTATTCCCGCATTTTCCATACTTTCGCTCGGATCAAAATCTCTCACCGAATCTCCTTGCCCCATGATACGGTGTTGCCTTAATCACACATAACGTGTTCCAGACCCATTTGAAGAATGGTTCTCACATGGTCATCAGCCAGGGAGTACCAGAGGTTCTTACCGTCCCGGCGGAATTTGATCAGGTGCATCTGCTTGAGCAGACGCAGCTGATGGGAAACACCGCTTTGGGACACGCCCACCGCATCAGCCAGCTCTGTCACGCACAGTTCGGAGCGAACCAGCAGCAATGACAGAATGTGAACCCGGGTTGGGTCCGCAAACCCCTTAAACAGATCCGCAATGTGACCCATGATTTCTTTTTCCGGAATATCCTGCATCCACCGGCGCCTCCTTTTCGTTTCTTTCCTATGGCAACACCGCACAATGGGAGCTTCGGCCTTCGTCGGATCTTTTGCCCGATCTGTGCAGTTTGAAAAGTGGGAAATACATCCAGTATTCCCGCACTTTCCAAACTTTCAAATGGGGCAAAATCTCTCGCCGAAAGCGCTTGCCCCATGATACGGTGTTACCCTATATTTTAGCCGAATCCTGCGAAGAATGCAATCGATTTTTTCATCGCAGGTCTGTGATAATGTCCGTGAAGGCTTCCTCCCTGAAGGGATACCAGCCTGACACCACGGCAGCTGCGCTGTTGATATAGCGGCTGGTCTGTGTTCCGCTTTCAAAATCCACGCAGGTTTCCAGACACACATATTCACTGTACCCATCCTTCTGGGTGCCGCCCTGCTGCTGAAGGCTCCTTCTGCCCACCAGGAAATTCGGGTACCGGAAGTCGGTCAAATAGCCGCCCTTCACAACACCTACCCTGCCCTTGTAGCCTTCGCTGTAGATCAGGGTGGTGTGGGGTTGTACGTGACCGGGAATCAGAGGCCACAGCGTATGCTCATGGCCGCTGAGCCCAATGTCCATGTCCATTGCATTCAGAAGATTCGTCCATTCATTGCAAAAATCCTCGAAATTGCCGTACTGATCCACATAAACAACCGGAATATGGCACAGCGCCATCCGATAGCGACAATTTTCAAAGCTGCCTGACGCGTATAGCTCCTCCAGCATCCGCGTCTGAGCTGTTCGATACAGGTCGAAGTGCGCCGTGCCGTAGTACTCATGGTAATCGTCGGCAAATTCTTCTCCCATGTCCAGCACCACAGCAAATACATCGCCGCCGCCCAGGGTGACGGTATAATAGAATTCCTGATTCCGGCTGCCCACATACTTGTAGAGTTCTTCCGCATATTCACCCTTGATTTCGTGATTGCCCCGGGCATAGATCACCGGGATTTCGCCCTTTGTGATGCCGTGGGCAATCTCATTGGCCATCTGGGCATCGGCTTCCGTCTCCACCATGGAAACCATATCGCCCAGCAGCACAAGAAAATCCGTATTCCGGGCAGTTTCTGCGGCAGCAATGGCAGCATCCACCGCTTCGTGGACATCGCTGAGGGCAACATGGCACAGTCCGTCGGAGGCATCCACCGGGCGGAAATCATAGCTTCTGCAGATGGTATCGCCGGTATAGCCGCCGAAGGGGCCACGGTAAATCATCTGTTTGGCGCAGACTGTATAGCCACCTGCGGCATCCAGCACAGACTGTGGCACCTCCACCTTGTGAACCCGATCCGCCGAGCGCATGGAGCCTGCGTACAGGTCATAGTAGCACACGCCGTCAATCTCCACCCATCCGATGGAGAAATCCGAGGTGGAGAAGACAATCTGGTAGTCGTCCTCCACCGCGTAGACCACTGCGCCGTAAGTAAAATCACAGGGCCGCAGCCGGTAGCCGGTTACAACGGCAAAGACCACCAGCAGGGCGATGACGGTGCCCTTGACCCATGTTTTCAGTTTCGGCGGGAACAGCAGAAGCAGGGCAAAGGCAATGATACAGGCTGCCACCGCCGCGCTTTTCCAGAAATGTACCATGATAAAGCGCAGGTAGTCCCTCGCGCCAATGCGGATCACCTTCACGGCGCCAATCGCCGCGATGATGCCGATTCCGCAGCCTGCCGCCGCAGGCCATTTCCTCCGATTCCAAACAAGCAATCCCACCAGTGCCAGGGCGCAGCCAAACCAACTGCCCACGCAGACCAGCACCGGCAGATTCATAACAAGAAAGGACCGGTTGGTTTCCGCGCCCAGGAATCTGGAGATAAGACCGTAATAGACACGTAGCGCCACCCAGAAAAGGGAAACCGCCAGTGTCAGCAGGAAGCTGAGCGCCGGAAACCAGTGGCTACGAAGCTTTTCCTTCATCTCATTCCTCCACAGCCCGCTGCAGCGCCTCCGCCACGGGGCGTAGCTTCCCGGGCTCCAGCTTCTCTGCCTTCCGGTCGTAGGTTACCAGACCGTTGATCTCATCCTCCACATCGCTGAGCTGGGTGTAAATGGCGGCGCACAGGCCCTTCCTGGCACAGGGCACCACTTCCTCCATGTACAGCTTCACGATGGCATCGCAGAGTGCTTCCCGGGTTTCGCAGCCGCCGTAGCCGTAGGCTTTGTCGGGATTGAAAATGTGTCCGTCCACCTTGAAGGTCTTGCCGCCAAACTCGGAAAGCACCAAAGGCTTCACGGTATCTGCCCGCAGCTTAACCTTTCTGAAATACACATGGCGGCTGTCCACATCGGTTTTCCTTTGGCGGAACCAGCCGGAGGTGGTATCGATAAAGCGGGTGTCATCCAGACGGCGCAGCTGTTCATAGACCCTGTCCGCGTCAAACTGACCCCAGCCCTCGTTGAAGATCGTCCAGCAGCAGATGCAGGGGTGGTTTTTCAGCTGTCTGACCGCAGCTTCCATACCGGCAAGGAACCGTTTTTGCATCACAGGGTCCCGATGCAGCCATTTGTCGGGCAGCTTCTGACTGGTCAAGGAAAGGGTCGGCATCACCGTATCGCGCAGATAATGATACCGTCCGCCACTGACCATATCCTGAAATACGATCATGCCCAGTTTGTCGCACTGGTAGTAGAATTCCTCCGGTTCCACCTTGATGTGCTTGCGCAGGGTGTTAAAGCCCAGCTTCTTCATCATGAGAATGTCATCCGCATAGCACCCGGGTGCGGCAGGGGTAAACAGCCCGTCGGGCCAGTAGCCCTGATCCAGCAGCCCGTGGAAGAAATAGGGCTTTCCGTTCAGGCACAGCCGGGGAAATACGCCGACCTTTTGAATTTCCAGGCAGCGGATGGCAAAATAGGATTCCACCCTGTCCTCCCCCACCTCCACCGTAAAATCATAGAGGTACGGATCCTCCGGGCTCCACAGGTGGGGATTGTCCGGCGTGATGGTCACACTGCCCTCCGCCAGTTGGAAAGTCCCCAACTGCGGCACCGTCACGGTTCCGGCCAGCGCGGGTTCGATGGAAATCTTTACGCTGTAGCCCCGGTTTTCGACGTGCAGCTTCTCGATGCAGGCTGCGGGGACGCTTTCCAGCCACACGCTCTGCCAGATGCCGGAGACGGGGGTGTACCACATACCGCCCCGTTTTTCCGGCAGCACCTGCTTGCCGTAGGGATAGGTCTGATCCTGCAGATCGTCAAAGCAGCAGATCTGCAGCACATTCTCCTCCTGCAAAAAGGGCGTGATGTCAAAGGAAAAGGCATCATACCCGCCCTTGTGGCAGCCGGCAGCTTTGCCGTTTACAAACACATCCGCCCGCTGGTCGGCGGCGCCGATGTGCAGGATCACCCTTCCCTTTTGAAAGCCCTCCGGCAGGCGGAAGGTGCGCTGATAGCACAGAAGGCTTCCTTCCTCAAAATGCTTCCCGATGGCGGAAAGCCTGCTTTCCGGGCAGAAGGGCACCCGGATCTGTCCCATTTTTTCGAAATTAACGGAAAAATCCCAAGCCCCGTTCAGATTCAGAAAGCTCTCCCGCCTCATCTGGGGACGGGGATACACCTGCCAGGGTGTGCCCCTGAGATTCTCGCCGGCGGCGGTCATCAGATCATTTGGCATATTGTTTCTCCTTTTTGTACAGTGGAAGCATGACCACCCAGACAAACAGCGACACCACCAGCGCCGCAAGGAAAATATTGGCGTTGGGAATAAAGGAGGTGGTGCCGTCGTCGTTCAAAACGGTGTCCGCGTGCGCCAGCACCTTTGCGCCAATGGCAGGCCCCACCACGCTGGGAATCAGCACCTGCGCCACAATGCGCAGTCCCTGGAACATGCCGGACTTATTCTGGGGTGTGTGGGTACGCACCTTTGCGCCGATCACAGCGCCGGTACCCAGAAAGCCGCACATCATCAGCAGGCTTGCCAGAAACACCGGCACGGTGCTGCGGAATAAGTACAGACCCACATAGCCCAACGTCAGCAGCGTCAGGGTCGGCACAATGGCAAAGCCGAAGCCTCTGCGGTCGTAAACCTTGCCGTAAAGTCCCGTGAAGGCAGCCGCCAGAATGATTGCCGGTGCGAAAATCAGCACATAATTGTCCATACCCAGGGTGACGGTATAATAGAGAATCAGATAGGGCATGAACACCTGAATGGAGATGTTGAAAACCGCCAGTGCCGCCAGGGTGAAATAGAGCATTTTGTTGCTCCGCACTACCTTGGGACGGAAGCCGTAAAGAATATTTCCGAAATAGCTCTGGTTGCCCTCTGCTTTCACCGTTTTCTCTTCAATGAGAAAAATGCCCGCCACGCCGATGGCGATCACTACAATGCCGATGATATTGAAGATGGTCACCCAGCTGCCCGGAAGATTCAGATCAAAGCCCATAAAGCTGCCGAACACCACCAGAATGGACACCAGCGGCATCATGGCGTTGATGCCCTCCACCTTTCCCCGGTTTGCCTCTTCCGTCACATCCGTCAGCCATGCGTTGAAGCAGGCGTCGTTGGCAGAGGAGCCGAAGAAGGTCATGACACAGTCCATGATGATCACAAGACTCACACCCACCGATGCGGCGGACACCGCGGCCGGGAACAGGGCATGAATTACATCCATACGAATCAGCGTAAAGCTCCAGATGGAAATACCCCAGAGGATATAGCCGCCGCAGATAAAAATCTTGCGCTTGCCGATCTTATCGGACAGGGCGCCGACCAGCAGCGTGGTGACCGTTGCCGCGATGGCGGACGCTGCCACCATAACGGAAATCGCCTCCGCCGACGCGTGGAACATCTTATAAATAAAGACGTTGAAATACATATTCTCAACGGTCCAGGCCACCTGCCCCGTCAGGCAGAAGATCACCAGTGACAGCCAGAACCGGCCGTTTTTTGCTTTTCCGGTCATACCCAAATCCTTCCTCTCCCGAAATATCTCCCATTTATTCTAACATTGGGCAAAAAATCTGTCAATCCTCTGATAATCCTATTGGCAACCGGTGAGATCTGTGGTATAATGCCTTGGTTATGGATCAACAAATCACCTGAAAAACGGAGTTACCGCATATGAAAGATATATCCAAAATCTCGGTGGTTCTGCCCTCTCTGGATCCCGATGAAAAGCTGCACGCGGTCATCGAGGGGCTTTTGGAGTATGGCTTCCGGGACATCATCCTTGTCAACGACGGCAGCAAGCCGGAAAATCTGCACTACTTTGAGGCCGAAGTCTCCGCCCATCCTGACATCATCACACTGCTGCACCATGAGGTCAACAAGGGCAAGGGCGCCGCGCTGAAAAACGCCTTCCGCTATTTTCTCGAAAACCGTCCCGAGGGCTTCGGTGTTGTGACCGTGGACGGCGACAATCAGCACCATCCCGAAGATACAAGGCGCTGCTGCGAGCATATGCTGGAAACCGGTCACATGGTTCTGGGCTGCCGGGACTTTACTCTGGATCACGTCCCCGCCCGCAGCCGGTTCGGCAATCAGACCACCTCTGCCATCTTCAAGATTTTTGTGGGCATGACCATTTCCGATACCCAGACCGGCCTGCGCGCCATTCCCCGGCAGGATCTGGAAACCCTCGTCACCATCAAGGGTGACCGTTTTGAGTACGAGACCAATATGCTGCTGGCCATGAAGCGGTATGGCATTGATTTTGACGAGGTCAAAATCCGCACCGTGTACATTGAGGAGAACAAGTCCTCCCATTTTCATCCCATCCGGGACTCCTGGAGAATCTACAAGCTGATTCTGGCGCACTTTTTCAAGTACACCCTCAGCAGTCTGGCCTCCGCTGTGGTGGACACCGGCGCTTATTCTCTCCTGAGCTGGCTCCTTGGGGGCGTCCTTACCGGTTTGTTGCTGACCGCCGTGTCCGGCATCGTCGCCCGTGTCATCTCTTCCCTGCTGAATTTCTTCCTGAACAAGAAGCTGGTGTTCGAGAGCACCGTCTCCACGTCCAAAGCCATGCTGCGCTACTATATGCTGGCTGTGCCCCAGATGGCGGTGCAGGTGCTGCTGACACAGGGTGTGTACTGGCTTCTGAGCATCCCGGATCGCGCCACCTTCCTGCGCACGCTCCTTTACGCGGTTATCATGGCCGTGCTGTACATTGTCAGCTTCATGATTCAGCAGCGGTGGGTTTTCGCCGCCCGGAAAAAATCAACGGAAAATGTATAATACAAAAAGGACTTCCTGCCTATGACAGACATGATTTGCACGATGCTCGACGCGTTGGCCGTCGGCTTTGACCTTCCGATCCTGGACTGGATCGCGGCAAATCTCTGGTGCCCGGTTCTGGACACATTGATGCCCATCATCACCCTGTTCGGGGATGCCGGTATCTTCTGGATTGCCGTGGCCCTGATATTTCTCATCACCAAAAAATACCGCAAAACCGGTCTTGGTATGGCCATTGCCCTGATTCTGGGGCTTCTGGTCTGCAACATCTGGCTGAAGCCGCTGATTGGCCGGATACGCCCCTATGATTTCCAGATGACGTAT
>JAQXNO010000076.1 GCA_029098045.1 Bacillota bacterium | reverse complement strand
TGCCCAGCGCCAGGGCCGATGCCAGATTGTGGGTGATCATCAGGCAGGTGATGTGGTTTTCCGCCACGATTTTTTTGGTCAGCTCCAGCACCACCTCCGCCGTGCCGGGGTCCAGCGCCGCCGTGTGTTCATCCAGCAGCAGCAGCTTCGGGGTCACAAGGGTGGCCATCAGCAGGGTCAGCGCCTGCCGCTGCCCGCCGGACAGCAGCCCCACCGGCTGATTCATCCGATTCTCCAGCCCCAGATTCAGCATCCGCAGCCGCTCCCGGAACTCCGCCCGGTCTGCTTTGGACACCATGGAGAAGGGGGACTTGGCGTGGTTTGCCCGCAGGTAGGCCAGCGCCAGATTTTCCTCGATGGTCATGTTGGGGGCGGTGCCCTTCAGGGGGTCCTGAAACAGCCGCCCGATCTGCTTGCTGCGCCGGTAGTCCGGCAGGGCGGTGATGTCCCTGCCGTCCAGAAAGACACGGCCGCTGTCGGGGATGCAGGTGCCCGCGATGGTGTTGAACAGGGTGGATTTTCCCGCGCCGTTGGAGCCTAAGATGGTGACGAAGTCCCCGGCTGCCAGCTCCAGAGACAGACCCGTCAGCGCTTTCTTTTCATTGACCGTGCCGGGATTGAAGGTCAGGCAGATGTTTTCCAGCTTCAGCATTTGACCTTTCCTCCCTTCTTCTTTTTCAGGGTGGGCAGGGCGATGGCGATGGCCACGATGACGGCGGACACCAGCTTCAGGCACTCGCTGGGCAGATCCAGCCGCAGGGCAACGGCGATGATGAAGCGGTAAATGATGCAGCCCACCACGGCGCCCAGCACCTTGACCCAGGTCTTTCTGCCCCGCAGCACCGTTTCGCCGATGATCAGGGAGGCAAGGCCGATGATGACCATGCCGGTGCCCAGATTGATGTCGGCGGTTTTCTGGTACTGCGCCAGCACCGCCCCGGACAGCGCCGTGATGGAATTGGACACCGCAAGGCCGATGGTGACGGTCAGCCCCGTGTTGATGGAGGAGGCGCGCACCATGTCCGGGTTGTCACCGGTGGCGCGGATGGAAAGCCCCAGCCGGGTATTCAAAAATACCACCAGTGTCGCCGCCACCACAGCCGTGATGAGCAGGGCGGGGATCAGCTTCATGCTGGGAAAGGGCGAAAAGATGGTGGCAGCGCGCAGCAGGTTTACATTGGAGGAAAAGCCCATGACCGCCAGATTCACGGTGTACAGCCCCGTGTTGGTGATGATGCCGGCCAGAATCGAGGGCACGCCCCATCTGGTCTGCAGCAGCGCCGTGACGATACCGGCACAGGCGCCCAGCACCATGGCAGCCGGCAGCGCCAGATAGGGGTGGCCGGTCAGCGCCACCGTGGCAGACACGGCGCAGCCCAATGTAAAGGCGCCGTCGGTGGTCATATCCGCGATGTTTAAGATGCGAAAGCTCAGAAACAGCGCCAGCGCCACCAGCGCGTAGATGAAGCCCAGCTCCAGAGCGCTGGTGATGACGGTCATGGAAATCATGGAATCCGCTCCTAATCAAAAATACTGTATGGGACGTGCCGCCGCTCAGGACGCGGTGGTCACTTCCACGATGGTGTTTGCCATGGCAGAGAAGACGCTGTAGTCAATACCCAGTGCCTTGGCCGTGTCCGTGTTGACGGTGATGATGCCGCCGTCCATCACGTGGAACTCCGGCATTTGGCCGCCCAGCAGAACGTCCATGGCCATATCGGCGGTGTAGATGCCCAGCTCCGTGTAGTTGACGCCGCAGGTGGCAAAGGAGCCGGCGGTGACGAAGGAGTCCGCGCCCGCGTAGTGGGCGATGCCCGCGCCTGCCAGAGTCTCCGCTACGGTGGGCGCCACAGCCATGATGGCATTGTCGGTGGGGGTGAAGACGGCGTCGCAGCGACCAACCAGAGCGGAGGCAGCGGCAATGACCTCATCGGCGGTGTTGCCGGTCTTTTCGATGTAGGCGATGTTCTTGCTGTCCAGATATGCCTTGGCCTCCCGGATGGGGGTGGCGGAGTTGGGCTCGGAGTTGGAGTACAACAGACCCACGGTCTGAATATCGGGGTTTGCCGCCAGCATCATGTCCAGAATGAAGGGGGTATTCAGAGCATCGGACACGCCGGTGACCGTGGAAAGGCCGGTGAGACCTGCCTCCACAGGGTCGGAAATGGCGGAATAGATGATGGGGATGTCCTTGCCCTCGGCAGCCGTGACCATGCACTGGGCGGCGGTGGTGGCAATGGGGATGATGGCGTCATAGCCGTCGGAAACCACCTGGGCGCCGATCTGATTCAGAACCGTGGCATCGTTCTGGCCGTTGAAGTCCTTGTACTCGATCTTGATGCCCTTCTGGGCGGCGATCTCGTCCAGCCGGGCTTCCATGGCGGTGCGGATCTCGTTTAAGGATGCGTGATCCAGCTGCTGCACAATGGCAATTTTGTAAACGCCGTCGTCGGCCTTGGCGCCGCAGCCGGCAAAGAGGGAAGCGATCATCAGAACGGTTAACATAACGCAAATCAGCTTTTTCATAGCAATAATCTCCTTTTTTTATGGATGTCAGTTATATTCAGTATATGGCGGATGTGTCAAAAGGGTCGCCATCGCCGCTCCGTTCGTTTCATAAAGACGCCTCCCAAAATAAAAATGCCCCTGCTCCCACAATGGGAACAAGGACAGAAAAATCTGCGGTACCACCTTGTTTGCCGGGAAGACCCGGCCACTCACCCCGGTGCCAACACACCGGCTGCCCCATAACGCAGGCAACGCGTCAAAAGATACTCGGGGAGAACCCCTTTCCCTCTGCCCTCGGCGGCCCATTTGCTGCCCCGCTTTTCGCTCTGCTCTCAGCTTTGCAGAACTCTCTGTGGATGCGCCTGCAGTTTGACTTCCGCCTCAAAGGTTTGGTGTTTTTTGTTTTCCTTATTAAACTACAGTTTTGTCTTTTTGTCAAGAACTTTTTTCCGTCATGGGTGGATTATATGCAAACGACCGGTGAAGCTTCCTTCGTATTTGCACCGCACCTGCGTCTACGCCTTGGCTCCCCGTTACGCAATGGCGCGGCAGCGCCCTTGGCTCCCCCTCTGGGGGAGCTGGCGGCGATCAGCCGCCTGAGAGGGTAACAAGCCCCCGATACCCTCTCAGTCACCTTCGGTGACAGCTCTCCCAAAGGGAGAGCCAAGTTTTGTCAGCTTCGCTGACAGCTCTCCCAAAGGGAGAGCCAAGGATCTGTACGCAGTTCGGGGTCGAGCGGCGCAGGGCAGTAATTTGTCGGATGCAGTGCGTAACGAATTGTCAGCGGCGACACGCCGCCCGGCGCTCAGCCGCCTGAGAGGGGCGACACGCCGCCGGCTCTGTACACCTGCCTATTCTCCAAAAAGCCCGGTGGAAAGGTAGCGGTCGCCGGTGTCCGGCAGCAGTACCACGATGGTCTTGCCTGCGTTCTCCGGCTCCTTCGCAAGTTCCATGGCGGCATGGAGCGCCGCGCCGGAGGAAATGCCCACCAGCACACCCTCGGTTTTGCCCAGCAGCCGGGCGGCTTGATAGGCTTCTGCCGTGGTGACCGGGATCACCCGGTCATAGATGGCTGTATCCAGCACCGCCGGGATGAAATTGGCGCCGATGCCCTGCAGAGCGTGGGGGCCTGCCTTGCCGCCGGAGAGCAGGGGAGAATCCGCAGGCTCCACCGCCACCACCTGCACCGCCGGATTCTTCTCCTTCAAAAATCTTCCCACACCTGTGATGGTGCCGCCGGTGCCCACACCTGCCACAAAAATATCCACATTCCCGTCCGCATCCTCCCAGATTTCCGGGCCGGTGGTGCGGTAATGGGCAGCAGCGTTGGCAGGATTACCAAACTGGTCGGGGATAAAGCTGCCGGGGATTTCCTTTGCCAGTTCTTCGGCTCTGGCGATGGCACCGCGCATGCCTAGGCTGCCGGGGGTGAGCACCAGCTCCGCGCCGTAGGCCGCCATGAGCAGCTGCCGCTCCCGGCTCATGGAGTCGGGCATGACGATGATGGTGCGGTAGCCCCGGGCTGCCGCCACGCAGGCAAGTCCGATGCCCGTATTGCCGGAGGTCGGCTCAATGATGGTGCTTCCGGCCTTCAGAACGCCCCGTTCCTCTGCGTCCCGGATCATGCACAGCGCCACCCGATCCTTGGCAGACCCGGCGGGATTGAAATACTCCAGCTTGGCCAGAACCCTCGCCCCGAGCTGCTGGGTTTGTTCCATGTGTGTCAGCTCCAGCAGCGGTGTCTGCCCGATCAGCTGATGCGCGGATGTGTAAATGCGTGCCATAGGCACACCTCCTTGTCTTTTTTCGTATTATACCCCTGTGCTGCCGTACTGTCAATGCGATTGACTTTGACGGAGTCATATGGTATAAAAATGCAAAAGGGGGAATGGGTATGAGTACCATTGAACAGAAGATCGAGCAGGTGGTTGACAGCATTCTGTCCGACTACAGCCTCGGTCGGGATGTGGATAAGATCGACCTGCACCGTCATCCGGACAAGGCGGTCATCACCGATATGATTCAAAAGCTTCTGCGGATCGTCTATCCCGGCTATTTTCGGGATAAAACCTACCGCATTTATCATGCCAAGCACAACCTGTCCATGCTCATCGAGGACGTCATGTTCAACCTGAACCGCCAGATTCTGCTGGTGCTGCAGGAAGCGGGCGTGGAAAACCCGGAGGAACGGTCACAGGAAATCTGCCTGGAATTCTTCAGCCGGATTCCCGGCCTGCGCGCCGTGGTTCAGACCGATGTGCAGGCCGCCTTTGACGGCGATCCCGCCGCCACCAGCAAGGACGAGGTCATCTTCTGCTACCCCGGCCTTTTTGCCATTACGGTCTACCGCCTGGCGCACATTCTGTACACCCTGCAGGTGCCCCTGCTGCCCCGCATCATGACGGAGCACGCCCACAGCATCACCGGCATCGACATCCATCCCGGCGCCACCATCGGGAAGTATTTCTTCATCGACCACGGCACCGGCATCGTCATCGGCGAGACCACCGTCATCGGCGAGCACGTGAAAATCTATCAGGGCGTGACACTGGGCGGCCTGACCACCAGAGGCGGTCAGAGCCTGCGGGGCATGAAGCGCCATCCCACCATTGAGGACAATGTGACCATCTATGCCGGCGCCTCGGTGCTGGGCGGCGAGACGGTGATCGGCCGGGACTCCGTCATTGGCTCCAACGCCTTCATCACCCACTCCATTGCCCCCTGCACCACGGTGAGCATCAAAAATCAGGAGCTGCAATTCAAGGAGCGCCACTGCCAGGGCTGCCCCAACGCAGACCCCAACCCCTTCTGAAAAACCGGCATTTGCGCACGGTATCGACAGATGCCATAAACAGGCTACCCGTTTCCCGACCCAATAAAAGGCACCGCGCCGATTGCGTTGTATCTCCTCTTGAAAGGCACCATGTATACCTGCACCCCCGGCGATGCGTCGCCTGGAGGGGTCTGGGGAGGTGGCTCGATTGCGGGAGCAATCGCGTTCAAACCCTCCCCAGCCGGCTTCTTTGGTGACTTTCTTGCCGGGACAAGAAAGTCACCCTCCGGAG
>JAQXNO010000075.1 GCA_029098045.1 Bacillota bacterium | reverse complement strand
GGGATACCTTGTCGTCATCCTCTGCCATATCCACCGCCGTCCAGGCGGCACAGTGGATCACGGCATCGGGCTTCACCTGTGTGAGTACCCGTTCCACCGTCTCCGCGTCCGTGATATCCATGGAAACATAGGGCATGGCAGTGACGGGACTTCCGTCAGCAATACCGGTATAGGAAGCCGCCACATCGGAGCCGACCCCTTCATAGCCGCGTTTTGCCAGCTCGTTCATGACATCATGTCCCAGCTGACCGCCAACGCCGGTTACAAAGAATTTCATTGGTTATGCCTCCCCACGGTTTCCGTACATTTTCTCATAGTAATCCCGGTATTCGCCGGAGATGATTGTCTGCCACCATTCCCTGTTATCCAGGTACCACCGGATGGTCTTTTCAATGCCGTCTTCAAACTTCGTCTCCGGCAGCCAGCCCAGCTCGCTGTGGATCTTGGTGGGGTCGATGGCGTAGCGCATATCGTGTCCCTTCCGGTCGGCGACAAAGGTGATGAGAGATTCGGGCTTGTCCAGTGCCTTGCAGATGCGCTTCACAATGTCGATGTTCTTCATTTCGTTGTGGCCGCCAACATTGTAAATCTGTCCCACCTGTCCCTTATGGATGATCAGGTCAATGGCCTTGCAGTGATCCTCCACATACAGCCAGTCCCGGACGTTCTCTCCGGTGCCGTAAACCGGCAGGGGCTTATCTGCCAGGGCATTGGCGATCATCAGGGGGATCAGCTTCTCCGGAAAGTGATAGGGGCCGTAGTTGTTGGAGCACCGGGAGATGGTCACCGGCAGGCCGTAGGTTCGGTGGTAGGCCATCACCAGAAGGTCTGCCGCCGCCTTGGAAGAGGAGTAGGGAGAACTGGTGTGGATGGGGGTTTCCTCAGTAAAGAACAGATCCGGCCGATCCAGAGGAAGGTCGCCGTACACTTCATCGGTGGAAACCTGATGATACCGGGTGATTCCATACTTCCGGCAGGCATCCATCAGGGTCGCGGTGCCCATGATATTTGTTTGCAGGAACACCCCCGGGTTCTCAATGGAGCGATCCACATGGCTCTCCGCCGCGAAGTTCACCACGATGTCGGGGTGTTCTTCTTCAAAAAGCTTATATACCGCTTCCCGGTCGCAGATGTCCGCCTTCACAAAGCGGAAATTGGGGTTGTCCATCACGGGAGCAAGCGTACTCATATTGCCCGCGTAGGTCAGCTTGTCCAGGCAAATAATTCGGTAATCCGGGTACTTTTCCAGCATATGGAAGATGAAATTGCTTCCGATAAATCCGGCGCCGCCGGTTACAATCATTGTCATAAAAGCACCTTCTATCAAATCTCACCGAAAACGAAGTTGCAGTCGCTGTCGTCCAGCAGGGGCGCGCTGATATCCTTGGCAGACAGCAGTTCCGGCACAACAGTGCCCCACACTACACCAATTGAGGGGTCGTCAAACCGAATGCCCCGGTCACATTCCTTGCTGTAAAGATTGTCCACCTTATAGCAGAACTCCACATTGTCGGTCAGTGTCAGGAAGCCATGTCCGAAACCCCTGGGAAGAAACAGCATTCGCTTGTTATCGGCGGACAGTTCCACTGCCACCCACTGCCTGTAGGTGGGGCTGCCCTTTCGCAGATCCACCGCAACATCCAGCACAGCACCCCGGGTGACGCGAACCAGCTTTGCCTGGGCCATGGGAACGTTCTGAAAATGGATGCCCCGGAGAGTTCCTTTCTGTGCAGAGAAGGACTGATTGTCCTGAACAAAGACGGTTGGAATACCGATGTCGGCAAAAGTTCTGGTGGAGTAGGTCTCCATAAAATAGCCCCGCTGATCCCCGTAAACCTGAGGCTCCACAATGTAAACACCCGGCAGAGCGGTATCTATTTTTTTCATCTCAGTAACGCACCTTTCCGTCCGCAACGGCCTTCAGGTGTGCCCCATAGGGGCTCTTTCCGTACCGGAACGCGGATTCTAAAAGTTTTTCTTTGGTTATCCAACCGTTTCTATAGGCAATTTCCTCAGGAGCAGAGATTTTGATCCCCTGGCGTTTTTCTACCATTTGGACAAAGTCGGCGGCTTCCACCAGACTGTCTATGGTTCCGGTATCCAACCAGGCGAAGCCCCTGCCCAGGAGCTGCACTCCCAGCCGCCCCTGCTGTAGGTACATGCTGTTGAGTGTTGTAATCTCCAACTCTCCACGAGAGGATGGCTTTACATTGCCCGCCATTTCAGACACTCCTCTGGGGTAGAAATAAAGACCCGTGATGGCATAATTGCTTTTGGGAGTTTCCGGCTTTTCCTCTACGGAAATCACCTTGCCGGTTTCATCAAACTCCACTACTCCGAAACGCTCAGGATCATTTACAGAATATCCAAACACTG
The DNA here is from genome assembly GCA_029098045.1 of Bacillota bacterium. GTDB lineage: Bacteria > Bacillota > Clostridia > Oscillospirales > Oscillospiraceae > Faecousia. The sequence continues at coordinate 3,819 of JAQXNO010000075.1, read as the reverse complement.
TGGCTATGCCGCTGCGTTCCGCATCCGCTACTGCAGCCCTGAGGAGCTTGACGAATCCATTGCCATAGAAGATATTGTCTCCCAGCACCATGGCACAGGCATCCTCACCAATGAATTTCTCTCCCAAAAGGAAGGCCTGAGCCAAACCATCTGGACTTGGCTGCACCTGGTAGTTCAGGCTGATGCCAAATTCGCTTCCGTCCCCCAGCAGTGCCCGAAACCGAGGCGTATCCTCCGGGGTGGAGATAATCAGAATCTCCCGAATCCCCGCAAGCATCAGGGTGGACAGTGGATAGTAGATCATGGGCTTGTCATAGACGGGCAGCAGTTGCTTGGATGCGACCATAGTCAACGGATAAAGGCGCGTACCGGCTCCGCCAGCAAGAATGATGCCTTTCATGATGGCTCTCCTTTTCTAGTTTATCTCAAGAATGTTTCCAAAATAGGCGGTGCCTTCTTTTAACATGACAACACTCATTTTGTTCTTATCATAATCTGACGGAAGCGGAAGCGTAAAGGTTGCATACTGTCCATAGAAAACAGTTTGTTCCGAATCCAGGTATCCACGTACCCCACTGTCTACGCCATCAAGGAGCAGTCCACAGCGAAACTTTTCTTCCTCCGACCACTCTGTATCCCCAGTATTCTTCACAACAACATAAATTGTATCTGTCTGAATGGTGGCGGAAACAATCTCATATATACAGGCGCAGACTACAGAAGTAAGTATTGGAGCACGGTTCAAAGCGGCATATATAATCGGGAACAGCAGATACAACAGAATAATGCATCCAAGGAACCATTCGCCAAGCTTGTAATACTCCGATGAGATTAGCCAAGCTGATGGAAATAGCCATCCATGCATGTAATAGAACTAAGCAATCCCCATGGATTTGCTACAGCCATACCCTTATTGTATAGAAAGTCTACGAATGTGGCAGTCAAAAAGGCGATCCAGAATGCAGGATAAATGGAAAGAATCCTCTTTGAATAGAAACAGAAAGCCCCTGTGTTTTGCGTTGCCGATAAAGTTAGTGACGCGCCGGAAAGGATAAAAAACAGCACGACGCCAAGAGTGCCAAGGTAGATTTTTTCTCTAAAATAAAAGTTTGGAAAGATCTCATTGGAATACAGGAAAATCCCATTTTGATAACCGCATAATGCTGCGTTAAAATGCACAACAATTACAAAAAACATGCCAATACGCGAATCAAATCATATCCGGCTACCCGTGGCTTTGATGTCTGATTGGAATGCATCCTCATTCTCCTTTCAGCAGGTTCACCCAAGCTGGTCAGAAACGTGTTAATAAGCGTCCTTCCTCTGGAGATTAAATCGTCAGCAAAAAACCAAGCTGAACAATTGGATTTTCTTTCGTAAAGTTACCATGGCAAACTGCCGTCATGCGATGCAGTTTGCTTTTGTATCCCGGAATAGCCAGAAAATCATCGAGTGTCTTTTTTACAGGCTGATCCATTTCTTCGCCAAACCGTTCCCGAAAGGCAAGCGCCTGGTCATAATACTCCTGCTTTTTTTGCAGAAGGTTTTCTTTCCGCGCTTTTCTTAACCAAAAACGAAGACTGCGAACATCCGCATAACCTACAGTGTTGGCATCGTGCTGCCGATAGAGCATCAGTTTCTGGGGTATGTGGCTGATTTCCCCAAACGCACTGGCAATCAACGCGGCCCACCAGTCGTGCATTAGGATTCGGCGATCATAATTGCCCAGCATAGAATACAGCGCCCGATTGCACATCATGGTACAGCCGCTGACATAGTTCTGCACCAAAAGTCGGGAAAACTCCAGGTGAATATTCCGTCTGCTGTAACCGGCTGCTTTGCCGCACAGCGCCTGGTCAACAGGCTTGAAATCCGAAAAGACAAGAATAGGCCTATTGTTTCCATTTATGGCTTCCAATTCCATCATCCGGCTCAGTGTGGCATCAAGCTTGTTTGGAAACCAAACATCGTCCTGATCGCAGAACATGACGTACTCTGCGCAAGCGTACTTCGTCAGGTGCAGAAAGTTTCCTGCCGCGCTGCCGCAGTGTACATGATCCGCAATCTGGTGAATCTGCTGCGGGAAGCGCGCCTCATAGGAGCGGATAATCTCTGGTGTATTATCCGAAGAGCCGTCATCGTGGATCAGCACCCGGAATGATTTCACTGTCTGATGCAGCAGAGAATCCAGCTGTGCCGGAAGAAACCGTCCGCCGTTACAGGTGGCCAATAAAATATCTATCATTGTGATTTCTTCTCGCTTTCACGGATTTCTTTCAGAATTTGTTGGTTCATGCGCACCCTTTCTGCGTCAAAGAACCAGCCGTACTTGTTGAAATACTGAAAAGCGGATCGCATGTGCATCCGCAGCATTTTGCTGTCCTTGTAGGATGCCCGGGCGTGGTCATGCACAATGGTAACCTCGGGATAAAACAGGGTCTTCCCATATCGATGGAGTCTGCGAATCAGGTCGAAGTCCTCACAGTATAGGAAAAAACGCTCGTCAAAAGCCAAATCATTCTGCCGCAGCGTATCTGTACGCAGAAACATAAAGCACCCGGACAGACAGGGGGGATTGATGATTCTGTCATATCCGAAACTTTTTAATGTGTACCGATCACCTACCACTTTCAACAGTGGGATTCCTCCCAGAAAACGTCGACAGAACAAATCAAGCGGGGTCGGAAGCAGCTTGCATAGAAACTGGATCTCCCCGTTTGGATATGTAACCTTTGGCATCATATAGACTACATCGGGATGCTGATCCGCGTAGTCTGCAAGCTTATCAGGCACATCCGGTGCAAAATGGACATCCGGATTCAGGACCAGATGATAGCGGCTCTTCTCCGAAATAGCTTTTTGGATTCCGATATTATGGGATTTGCCGTATCCCTGGTTTTCTCCCACGAACAGGTATTCCACCCCGTCCGGCCAGCTTGTCTGCTGATATTCAGTCAACCGCTCCTGAGAATTATCGATTAAATATAAGTGCCGCTCCTTGGACGGCGCGTAGCAGTTGATTACACGATTAATAAGGTTAAGAGGCGTATTGAACAGCACAACCGCCGCAGAGATCATTTCTTCACCCACTTCACAAAGTGTTCCTTGCTTTCAGATATCCAAACAGGCAGTCGGCAATTTCTGAGTTCTGTTCCGGACCGGGTCTCCCGCTCTATTCAGAGAACAGGCACATTCATTACGTAGCGCTCTGGTCGCAATCCGCAAAAAGAGGATCGGAATTGTTATCGTTTTTTCCCAGATCCTTTTGCATTAAGATATAGGAAAACGACCTGAAGAAAATCAGCAGATCCTGCTTACAGGATAGATTCTGAACATATTCCCGATCGTAATAAGCCTTCTCGTAGTCATTCAGCCTATCCCTTCCATTGATCTGTGCCAATCCGGTTATTCCTGGGCGGACGCAGTACACGCCGCTGCGCTCCCTCAGAGTCTGTATTGGCTGTTCCGAGGCAATCAGCGGCCTGGGACCAATCAGCGCCATATCCCCCGCAAGTACATTGAACAGTTGGGGAAGCTCATCAATACTGAACCGACGCAGAAAGTCCCCAAAGGGGGTGGTGTTTTCTCCATAATTTTCAAATTGCCTGGTTGCCATATCCCGCGGCGCATCAGCGCGCATCGTACGGAATTTAATAATTCGAAAAATCTTTCCGCCCAGCCCGACACGATTCTGGAGGAAGAAAACCGGTTCCGTGGGGTACATAATTTTCTGTGCCAGAGCAATGAGCCCCATGGGAACAGCCAGGAGAGCAAGGCCAATTACACAAAGCACAATATCCATTCCATGCTTTATTTTCA
>JAQXNO010000074.1 GCA_029098045.1 Bacillota bacterium | reverse complement strand
TTGTCTCCCATGACATCTGACCCACATCCTTTGTTTGTCGGATGCCTTTATTCTAGCAAAAACTGTTACCTATGTCTCTTCTCTACTCGTTACCTATGTTACTACCCTATACAGTTTCCCCGCCCGGCGCGGCAGCGCCCTGCGCTTCACTTCTTCACTATTCACTCTTCACTCTTCACTATTCACTACGCAATGGGGCAGCGGCGGGAGTTTGTAAAAACTGCACAAAAAGATTGTGAAAGTTTTATGAACAAAAACTGATTGACAAAACAAAAAACGCTTTGCTATAATACGATTGATAATTGAAAAAGACGTGTTACTGTTTGATCAGGCATGAGTTCTCAGGTTTGACATAGGGTCAATCTGGGGGTTCGTGTCTTTTTTGTTTTTCGGCTCATTCCAACGGAGGTGCAAAACTTGAAGGCGATCAGAGTATTCAACAACAATGCGGTTTCCACGGTGATGCCCGATGGCCGTGAGGCGATTATTCTTGGCAAGGGCATCGGTTTTCACAAGCGCCCCGGCGAGGAGGTGGACGCCCGCCTCGTTGAGAAGGTCTACTACGTGCAGAACGAGATGCAGACCAAATTCCTGAAAATCCTGCAGGATGTGGAGCCCAATGTGATGCGCGCCGCGGAGCGCGTTCTGGCAATGGCCGAAAACGAGGGCTTTCGCATGAGCAATCAGGCCACCATCTCCCTGATCGATCACATCAGCTTCTCCATTGAACGGTTCAAAAAGAACATCACCCTGCCGAATCTGCTGCTGAACGAGACGCAGCTGCTCTATCAGAAGGAGTACAAGCTGGGCCGCAAGGCGCTGGACATCATCGAGGAGTGCTGCGGCGTCAGGCTCCCGGAGGACGAGGCCGGCTACATCGCCCTGCACCTTGTGACCATCTCGGTGGATCGCAATGCCGCTTACGAATATCTGCAATTCATCAAAGGCTCCCTGGACATTGTCCGGGAGACCTACAGCATCGCCCTGGAGCAGGACAGTCTGGCCACCATTCGCCTGACAACCCACCTGAAATTTCTGGCGCAGCGCATCCGGCAGGACAGCATCTGGCCGGAGGAGGACGATGAGCCCATGTACCGGGCGCTTCTGGCCAGAGATCCCCGGCACAGCGTGTGTCTGGAGCGGATGGAGGCGTTCATCCGGCAGATCACGGGGCATTCCATCAACAATCAGGAGCGGTTTTACATCCTGATCCACCTGACCCAGCTGCTCCGATACGGGGAATAACGGACAGCCCGCGGCACCCCTGCCGCTGTCCGAAATGATACATTCCAAGTCAATTAATTTTTCAAAGGAGTATGTCACATGAAGAAAAAAATCATGGGCGCCATGGAAAGCTTCGCAAAAGCCATGGTGCAGCCGCTGATGTATCTGTCCGCGGCCGGTATTCTCATCGTTGTGGGTGTTCTGCTGACCAACAGCACCATCACCGGGTTCCTGCCCTTCCTGCAGTGGACGCCCATCCAGATGTTCGGCAAGCTGGTCTACAACGCTGCCATGGCTCTGGTCAACAACCTGAACCTGCTGTTTGTTGTGGGTCTGCCCGCAGCCTTTGCCAAGCATGACAAGCACAAGGCCGCCCTGCTGGGTCTTATCACCTACATCATGTATCTGGTCAGCTCCAACACCCTGCTGACCCTCACCGGCGGTCTGGCTGCCGAGCATCCCATGATCGGCCTGTACGGCACCGGTCAGGCAAAGATCATGGGCATTCAGGTTGTGGATATGAGCGTGTTCGGCGGCATCATCCTGGGCTGCATCGTGGGCTGGATCTACAACAGAACCTGCCAGAAGCGCTTCAAGGGTGCCATGCAGATTTTCGCCGGCGCCAACTACTCCTATGTCTGGCTGCTGTTCACCGCCATTGTGTTCGCGCTGGTCACCAACACCGTCTGGCCCATCGTGCAGGGCTGGATCACCGCGCTGGGCGGCATCATCAAGAGTGCCGGTGCCTTCGGCATCTTCCTGTACGGCTTCCTGGAGCGTCTGCTGCTGCCCACCGGCCTGCATCATCTGGTTTACGCACCCTTCCAGTTCTCCGATCTGGGCGGCGTGCTGCAGCTGGGTGAGACCACCATTGCCGGTGCGTACCCCATCGTTGTGGCTGAAATGAATATGCCCGCTGAGTATCTGGCAACCGGCAAGTTCTCCGACAGCATCTACTACACCTCCATCGGCTTCACCAAGATGTTCGGTTACTTCGGCATCGGCGCCGCCTTCATCTACACCGCCTATCCCGAGAACCGCAAGAAGACCGCCACCGTCATCCTGCCTCTGGTGATCAGCGCCTGCCTGTCCAGCATCACCGAGCCCATCGACTTCATGTTCATCTTCGCAGCGCCCCTGCTGTACGTGATTCACTCCGTCATCGCCGGCGCCTTCATGGCCATGCTGAAGGCATTCGACGTGGTGGCACTGTGGAACGGTAACCTGCTGGGCAGCATCCTGACCAACATCGCCAACGCCGACAAGACCAACCGGATGTGGCTGATGTGGGTGCTGGGCCTCGTGCAGATCGTGGTGTACTTCGTGGTGTTCTCCTTCCTGATCAAGAAGTTCAACTACCACACCCCCGGCCGTGAGGTGGCCGCGCAGCCCGCTGCCGACACCGACACCGCCGCTGCCAAGCCTGCGCAGCAGGTTGCCGCAGCCCCCAATGAGGTGGCGCTGAGCATCATCGAGGGTCTGGGCGGCAAGGCCAACATCCAGGCCATTGAAAACTGCATTACCCGTCTGCGCGTGACGCTGGTTGATCCGTCCCTGCTGAACGAGGCACTCATCAACAAGTCCGAGAACCGCGGCATTGTGAAGAAGGGCAACGATATCCAGATCATCTACGGCATGCACGTTTCCGAGGTGCGCCGGGATGTGGAGGAGCAGCTGGCAAAGCTCTGATGCCCCATCCGAGCGGCCCCCACGGGGCCGCTCTATTCAAAAGGCTATCCGTATTTCAAACCGAAAGAAAGGAACGAATCTGATATGATTATTACCATTTGCGGCGGCGGCAGCACCTTTACTGCCGGTATTGTGAAGTCCATCGCACTGCGCCGGGAAGAGTTGGAAGTGGACGAAATCCGCCTGTTCGACATTTTCAAGGAGCGCCAGGACAAGGTGGCCGTGATTGTTGACTGGATTCTGCACGAAGAGCTGAAGTGTGACATCAAGCTGACGGTTACCACCGACCCGGAGACCGCCTATACGGACGCTTCGTTCATTTTCGCGCAGATGCGCGTGGGCGGCTACGCCATGCGTGAGCAGGACGAGAAGATCCCTCTGCGCCACGGCTGCGTGGGTCAGGAGACCTGCGGCACCGGCGGTATGGCCTACGGTATGCGCACCATTTTCCCCATGATGAAGATGATCGACGACGCGGAGAAGTACGCCAAGAAGGACTACTGGATTCTGAACTACTCCAACCCCGCCTCCATCGTTTCCGAGGCCTGCCGCCGTCTGCGCCCCAATGCCCGGATCATCAACATCTGCGATATGCCCATCGCCATCATTGACGTGGTTGCCGCTGCCATGAACATCAAGGACAAGGAAAACATTGTCTATGACTACTTCGGCCTGAACCACTTCGGCTGGTTTACCTCCATCACCTACAAGGGCGAGGATCTGATGCCCCGGCTGCGGGAGTACATCATGGAGCACAAGATCCTGCTGCCGGATGCCTACCTGAAGGATAAGGCAGCGCTGGGTGTTTCCGCAAACAAAGAAAAGGGCACCGAGGGCAACCGGCACACCAAGGGAAGCTGGTACTACGTCTGGAAGGGCGTCTATGAGATCATGGCAAACTTCCCGGATATGCTGCCCAACACCTACCTGAACTACTACCTGCAGCAGAAGGAGTTTGTGGAGCACTCCAATCCCGATCATACCCGCGCCAACGAGGTCATGGAGACCCGTGAAAAGAACCTGTTCGACGGCGTGGATACCTATCTTGCCACCGGCAAGGTGGATGAGAAGGTGTTCTATGCCGGCAGCCACGGCGACTGGATCGCGGATCTGGCCATCGCCCTGAAGAACGACACCAAGGCGCGCTTCCTCATCATCACCGAAAACCGGGGCACCATCCCCAATATGCCCTATGATGCCATGGTCGAGGTGCCTGCCTACATCGGCAAGAACGGCCCCGAGGTCATTTCCCGGGATCCCATCCCCCTGTTCCAGCAGGGTCTGATGATGCAGCAGCTCAACTCCGAAAAGCTGCTGGTGGAAGGCTGCATCGAGGGCAGCTACGAGAAGGTGCTGCAGGCCTTCACCCTGAATAAGACCGTGCCCAGCATGACCGTGGCCAAGGAGATCCTGGACGACATGATCGAGGCCAACAAGGATTTCTGGCCGGAACTGAAGTAAGGAATCAGAGGACAAGCACATGGTATTTGATTTTTTTAAGAAAAAGGACAGGGATGCCGTGCTGACGGCCTGCGTCGGCGGCACGGTGGTGCCCATGGATCAGATTCCCGATGCCGTGTTCTCCCAGGGCATCATGGGTGTCTGCTGCGGCATCGAGCCGGAGGATGGCAGGGTCTATGCCCCTGCCGACGGCACCGTCATTCAGCTCACCCCCACACTCCACGCCATCGGCCTGAGCATTGGGGACATGGAAATCCTGATTCATGCCGGTATCGATACCGTTGCCATGGACGGCGAGGGCTTCACCAATCAGGTGCGGGAGGGTCAGACCGTGAAGCAGGGCGACCTTCTGATGACCATGGATCTGGAGAAGGTGCACGCCGCCGGTTATCCTGCCACGGTCATCACGATTGTGACCAACTCCGATGATTTTTCCTCCGTTTCCACGGAAGCGGGCGGCACCGTCCGCG
>JAQXNO010000073.1 GCA_029098045.1 Bacillota bacterium | reverse complement strand
TATTCACTCTTCACTATTCACTACGCAATGGGGGAGCCAAGGGCGCTGCCGCGCCGGTGCGATGCAGGCTGCATTCTTTGACAAACAGAACGGCTCGCCCTTTGCAGGGCGAGCCGCTGATAAGTTTTCGGAATCTTAATTGTTTCTGGCAAGCACCACGCCCCGGTCGGGCAGGTTCTCCACATTGGAGTCCTTGATGAGCTTCTTGGGACACACCGTGGCGCACAGACCGCAGTTGTCGCACTTGCTGTAGTCGATGACCGCCAGATTGTTGGTAACCGTGATGGCGTCCCTGGGGCAGATCTTCTTACACAGGCCGCAGCCGATGCAGCCCACGGTGCAGCCACGTGTGGTGACGGCACCCTTGGCCATGGAGTTGCAGGCGATGACCACGTTGCGGTTCGGCTCCACAGGCACGATCAGCTGCCGGGGACACACGGCGGCACAGGCCATACAGCCCACGCAGCGATCCTCGTTGACCTGTGCCACGCCGCCCACAACGGAAATGGCATCGTACTTACAGGCGCTGACGCAGGTGCCGAAGCCCAGACAGCCGAACTTGCAGGACAGCGGGCCGTTGCCGCCGATTCTGGAGGCGGAAAGGCAGTCCTGGAAGCCCTCGTACTCTGCCTTGACTCTTGCACCGGCCACCAGATTACCGGATTTGTCGTAGCGCTTCTGACCGGAGCAGCGCACCAGCGCCACCTTCCGGGTCACGGCCTCCGCCTTGACGCCCATAATGGCTGCCATGGCCTGGGCACACTCGTTGCCGCCGGAGGCGCACTTGCCGATGGGCGCCTCGCCCTTCAGCACGGCCTCCGCGTAGCCGCCGCAGCCGGCATAGCCGCAGCCGCCGCAGTTGGCGCCGGGCAGGCATTCGTTCAGCTGCTCCAGCCGGGGGTCCGTTTCCACATAGAACACCTTGGAGGCGGCTGCCAGCACCGCGCCGAACACCACGCCCAGACCGCCAAGGATTGCGATTGCGATTAAAATTTCACCCATTGTCTTGCCCTCCTCAGAAAATGCTCAGGCCGGAGAAGCCCATGAAGGCCAGAGCCAGGAAGCCCGCCGCGATCAGAGCCAGAGGATAGCCCTTGAAGCACTCGGGGCAATCGGCCTTGTCCACACGCTCCCGCAGGGAGGCGAAGAGCACGATGGCCAGTGTAAAGCCCAGACCACCGGCCGCACCGTTGATCACGCTGATCAGGAAGCTGTAGCCGTTCTGCACATTCACCAGCACCACGCCCAGAACGGCGCAGTTGGTGGTGATCAGGGGCAGGAACACGCCCAGCGCCTTGTACAGGGCGGGCACTGCCTTTTTCAGGAACATCTCCACCACCTGCACAATGGAGGCGATGACCAGAATGAACGCCACGGTCTGCATATAGGTCACGTTCAGCTTCACCAGCAGCAGATTCACCGCGTAGCAGGCGGCGGAAGCCAGTGCCATGACGAAGGTAACCGCCATGCCCATGCCCAGCGCCGTGTCGATCTTCTTGGAAACGCCCATGAAGGGGCAGATGCCGTAGAACTTCACCAGAATGAAGTTCTGGCTCAGGAGAGCCGCAATGATAATACCCAGAATCGCTTCCATTATTTTGCAGCCTCCTTATCTTTTCTTGCGTTTTCCATTTTTCGCATCATGTACTGGAACCCGGCGATGACGCAGCCCAGCGCCAGGAAGCCGCCCACGGGCATGACCATCTGCATGGCAGGGACGCCCTCGGGCAGAATGCGGATGCCCTCGCCGCCGTTCAGAAGTCCGCCGCCGAAGGTGCCGGAGCCCAGAAATTCACGAACCACACAGACGACGATCAGCGCCACGGTGTAGCCGATGCCCTGACACAGGCCGTCCACCGCGGAGGCCAGCACCCCGTTCTTGGAGGCGAAGGCCTCGGCACGGCCCAGCACCATGCAGTTGACCACGATCAGGGGGATGAACACGCCCAGAGACTCGGACAGTGCCGGGATGAAGGCCTTCAGCAGCAGATCCACCACGGTGACGAAGCCCGCGATGATGGTGATGTAGGCCGCGATGCGGATCTGGTTGGGAATGACCTTGCGCAGGGCGGAGATCAGCACGTTGGAGCAGATGGTGATGACGGTGACCGCCACACCCATGCCGATGCCGTTGAACAGACTGGTGGTGATGGCCAGCGTGGAGCACATGCCCAACAGCTGGACGAAGACGGGATTCTTGTGCAGAAGTCCGTCACTGAACTGTTTCTTGAAATTCATTTACGCTGCCTCCTTACTCCAGTCCGGCAACGCAGGCAAGGGCTGCGTTGACACCGGCACAGACGGCACGGGACGTGATGGTGGCGCCTGTGATGGCTTCGATGGCGCCGCCGTCCTTGGAAACGGCAAGGCTGCCGCCGGCACCCACGAACTGACCACGGAAGGCACGGCCGGCGGCCGTATCCGCCGCGGACACGGCGCCCAGACCTGCGGTCTCCGAGTGGGAAACCACGCTGATGCCCAGCACCTTGCCCTCAAAATCCACACCCACCATCATGGTGATGGTGTTGTCGAAGCCGGAGGGGAGCACCTCCAGGGCGTAGCCCGCCGCGCCCTTGTATACCTTGGACACCAGGCCGCCCTGATCGTCAAAATCGGTCAGAACCTCCTCAAAGCCCCCAGGCAGCACCGTCTCAATGGCCTGCTGGGTCTTTTCGGCGTTCAGCGCTTCGATGACGGGAGCGGTGAGGCTGTTGACACCTGCCAGCGCCGCCGCCACCACGGCGGTGATGGCAAACAGGGTCAGCGCCAGACGCAGCACATACAAAGCGGTATTTTGCGTTTTCATTTCTTCGCCGCCTCCTTCCTGGGCGCGCCGAACTTCACGGGACGGCCGATGCGGTCCAGCAGCACCACGCAGCAGTTCATGATGAGAATCGCATAGGAAACGCCTTCATTGTAGCCGCCGAAATAGCGGATCAGCACGGTCAGAACGCCGCAGCCGATGCCGTAGACCACCTGACCCAGCCGGGTGACCGGGGAGGTCACATAGTCCGTTGCCATGAACAGGGCGCCCAGCATCAGACCGCCGGTGCACAGCTGATAGGCCATCCACTGCAGATTGCCATGACCCATGGGAAACAGGAAGGTGAGCACGGCCACGGTGCCGATATAGGCCGCGGGAATGCGGATGGTCAGCACCCGGCGCCACAGCAGGTACACAAAGCCCAGCAGCAGAAGCAGCGCGGAGGTCTCTCCGATGCAGCCGCCCACGTTGCCCAGGAACGCGTCCAGGACGGACACATCGGGCAGCTGACCCTGATGCATGAAGGACAGGGGCGTGGCGGCGGTGACCGCGTCGGCGGTACTTAAGACACCCGCCTGATTGCTCCAGCCCACCTTGACCCAGGTGGACATGGCCACAGGCCAGCTGAACATGAAGGCACGGCCTGCCAGAGCGGGGTTGACGATGTTTTTGCCGATGCCGCCGAAGAGCATCTTCACCAGAATGATGGCGAAGAAGTCGCCCACGATGATCATCCAGTAGGGGATGGTGGGGGGGCAGACGAAGGCCAGCAGCACACCGGTGACCACGGCGGACAGGTCGTAGGTCTTGCCGGGGCACTTGCGCAGCCTGCTCCACAGCCACTCAAAGCAGACGCAGGAGGCGGCGGAGATCAGCACCACCAGCAGCGCCCGGATGCCGAAGAAGCAGACGGAGCCGATCAGCGCCGGAGCCAGGGCGATGAGCACATCGCGCATGATGATGCGGGTGGTGACGGAGGTATGGACATGGGGAGAGCTGGAAATCGTCAGCTCATAGTAGTATTTCATCTGTGCCATTGGATTTCCACCTCCTTATTTCTTCGCCGCCGCGGCGGCAGCCGCACGGATCTGCTGCTTACCGGAGCGGAAGGCCATGACCAGCGGCACGCTGGCGGGGCAGTTGTAGGCGCAGCTGCCGCACTCGATGCAGTCCATCATGTTGGTGGCCTTCATCTCCTCCACGGAGCCGGAGTACAGGGATTTGAACATCAGAACCGGCATCAGCTTCATGGGGCACACATCGATGCACTTGCCGCAGCGGATGCAGGCAGGCTGATCCTGCACAAAGCGGTTGCGCCGACCCAGAATGGTGACGGCGTTGGTGCCCTTGGTGGTGGGCACGCTCAGGTCATACTGGGTAAAGCCCATCATGGGGCCGCCGGAGAGCACCTTGTAGGGATT
>JAQXNO010000072.1 GCA_029098045.1 Bacillota bacterium | reverse complement strand
CCTGAGACCATGCTGGGCGATACCGGTGTCTGCGTCAACCCCAACGATGAGCGGTATCAGCATATTGTCGGCAAGAAGGTCATCCTGCCTCTGGTGAACAAAGAGATTCCCGTGGTTGCCGATGACTATGCGGAGATGGAGTTCGGTACCGGTTGTGTCAAGATGACACCTGCCCATGATCCCAACGACTTCGAAGTGGGTCTGCGCCACAATCTGGAAGTCATCCGCGTGCTCAATGACAACGGTGCTGTCAATGAATTCGGCGGTAAGTACGAGGGTATGGATCGGTATGATGCCAGGAAAGCCATTGTTGCCGATCTGGAAGCCGGCGGCTATCTGGTCAAGATTGAGGATTATTCCCACAACGTGGGTACTTGCTACCGCTGCCACAAGGACGTGGAGCCCATCATCTCTGCCCAGTGGTTCGTGAAAATGAAGCCCCTGGCAGAAGAAGCCATCCGCGTGGTCAGGGAAGGCGAAACAAAGTTCGTTCCCGATCGCTTCTCCAAGACCTATATGAACTGGATGGAGAACGTGCGTGACTGGTGTATTTCCCGGCAGCTGTGGTGGGGTCACCAGATTCCCGCCTGGACCTGCGCCGAGTGCGGTCACATCAGCGTTTCCCGCGAGGATATCTGCACCTGCCAGAAATGCGGCAGTGAAAAGATTACGCGCGAAGAGGATGTTCTGGATACCTGGTTCAGTTCAGCTCTGTGGCCCTTTGAGACCCTGGGCTGGCCCGAGAAGACGGCTGACCTCGACTACTTCTATCCCACTGATGTACTGGTGACCGGCTACGACATCATTTTCTTCTGGGTTGCCAGAATGATCTTCTCCGGCTGTGCACATACGGGGAAGACCCCCTTCCACACGGTTCTGATTCACGGCCTGGTTCGTGATAATCAGGGTCGCAAGATGTCCAAATCTCTGGGTAACGGCATTGATCCTCTGGAAATGATCGAGAAATACGGCTGCGATGCTCTGCGTATGAACATGGTTACCGGCAACAGCCCCGGAAACGATATGCGTTTCTATGTGGAGCGCTGCGAGGCCATGCGTAATTTTGCCAACAAGCTGTGGAACGCATCCCGTTACGTCATGATGAATCTGTCGGAAGACAGCGTCAATGAACTGCCCGATCTTTCGAAGCTGGAAATTGCCGATAAGTGGGTGCTTTCCAAGCTGAACCGTCTGATTGCGGAAGTTACCGAGAACATGGATCGGTATGAACTGGGTGTTGCCGTCCAGAAAATCTATGATTTCGTCTGGGACACCTACTGTGACTGGTATATTGAGCTGACCAAGGCAAGACTTTATTCCGAAGATGCGGAACGTAAAGATACTGCCCTGAAGGTTCTGGTATATGTTCTGGATCAGATGCTGCGTCTGCTGCATCCTTTCATGCCCTTTATCACCGAGGAAATCTGGCAGAGCCTGCCCCACGAAGGCGAGGCACTGATTGTGGCTGCCTGGCCCAAGTACAATGAGGATCTTGCATTCAAGACAGAAGCTGATCAGATGGAGTCCGTTATGGAAGCCATCCGTGCCATCCGCAACCGTCGGGCAGATATGAATGTACCGCCGTCCAAAAAGGCCGCACTTTTCGTTTTGACTGCCAAGCCTCAGATTTTCATGGAAGGCGAGGGCTTCCTGCAGCGTCTGGCATATGCCGATGATGTTACCATATTGAAGCAGGAACCCGAGAATCTGGATGGAATGGTGACCATCACCACAGCCGATGCAAAGCTCTATATCCCCATGGGTCAGTTGGTGGATGTTGCCAGAGAGATCGAACGGATCACAAAGGAGCTGGAGAAGAATCAGAAGTTCCTTGCCTCTCTGGAAGCAAAGCTATCCAACGAAAAGTTCATCGGACGTGCCCCCGAGGCAGTCGTCAATGCCGAGCGCGAAAAGGCTGCAAAGACCCGCGACCTGATCGCGCAGCTGGAGCAGAGCCTTGTTGCCATGCAGAAACTGTAATACTTGCGGATGCCTTTGCGGTGCAAACCATTGGTTTGCACCGCATTTTTTGCTTTTCTTTTGGATGACCGATTCCGACGGAAAATGAATCCGGGTTTTATTATACTGGTGTTACAAAATCAGCAAGGAGGCAAAATATGCAATTTACCAGTTTTCTGGAGAATGGAAGGTTAACAGTCGCGTTAACCGGTGAGATCGATCACCACTGCGCAAAAAGCTACATACAAGCCATCGCAGGCAAAATTGAAGCCTATACACCGGATGTCTGTGTACTGGATTTCACGGAAGTATCCTTTGTGGATTCGTCAGGGATTGCGGTTGTAATCAACGCCCTGCGCAGTATGACACAGATTGAGGGACGACTCGTGCTTGCGGGAATCGGCAATCAGCCCATGCGGGTATTTCGCGCATCAGGTATTGACAAACTGGTTGAGATCAAGGAGGCAGTATCGTGAAATTTGAAAACTACATGATTTTGGAATTTCCAAGCAGGTCCATCAATGAGAGCTTTGCACGCAGTGCGGTGGCATGCTTTGCATCGCAGATGGATCCGACCCTGGAGGAATTGGGTGATATCCGTACAGCGGTATCTGAGGCGGTAACCAACTGCATCGTTCATGCCTATCCGGATGGTTTTGGTATCATCACACTTCGGTGTCGGATTTTGAAAGACAATGTTCTGGATATTGTGATTAAAGACAAGGGTGTTGGCATAGCGGATTTGGAGCAGGCGCGTCGTCCGACTTTTACAACCGGCGGTGCGGAGCGAAGCGGTATGGGTTTTACGATTATGGAGAGCTTCATGACCAGTTTTGAAGTGTTTTCCCAGCCGGGAAAGGGGACGAGCGTTCATATGCGCCGTAAAATCCGACAGCGCCAATGAGCGAGATACAGGAGCTGATTCGTCGGGCGCAGGCGGGGGACACAGAGGCATCTGAGACTCTGGTAAAAGAAAATGCAGGACTGATCTGGTCGGTTGCACGCCGCTTCATCGGACGGGGGACGGAATCGGATGATCTGTACCAGCTGGGCTGCCTCGGCTTTTTAAAGGCTGTTGAAGGGTTTGATTTGAACTACGGGACACAGTTTTCAACCTATGCAGTGCCGAAAATTGCCGGGGAGATTCGACGTTTCCTGCGTGATGACGGTGCGGTCAAGGTGTCACGGGGGCTGAAGGAGCAGGCGATGGCCATCAAGGTGGCGCGCAATCATTTGATCAGCGCCATTGGCCGGGAGCCGACCATTCAGGAAATCTCGCGCCAGACCGGGTTTTCACCGGAAGAAATCGCCCTGGCCGAGAATGCCACCGCTGCAACGGAATCCATTCAGCGTGAGAGCGGAGATGAGGGCTTTTCACTGGAGAACATCCTGACCGATACGGAATCCGAAGACAAAATGGTTGAGAGAATTGCGCTGACCCAGGCAATCGCAAAATTGCCGGAGCGTGAAAGCTTGGTTATTAAGCTGCGGTATTTCCACGGCCTGACACAGGAACGGGTTGCAAAGGTATTGCATGTCAGCCAGGTTCAGGTTTCACGCATCGAAAAGAAAGCGTTGGCAAACCTGCGGGAGTTGCTGTCGTAGATCTGTGCGATGAAATTTGACTCTTTACCTTTTTCACGAAATAGGTTAAAATAGGAGCATCATATGACAGACAGGTGCGACTATGAGCGAGAATTTTGACACAAGATTTTTAACAGCACGGCGTAATTACATTGCTGACAATTTCCCATATTTGAATCAGATGCAGCGGGAGGCTGTGCTGACCACGGATGGACCGCTTCTGCTGCTGGCCGGCGCAGGCAGCGGTAAAACGACGGTTCTTATCAACCGTATCGCAAATCTGATGAAATTTGGATGCGCGTCTGACAGCAGTGAGATTCCGGACATCGTAACGGAAGATGATTTGGCATTTCTGGAAGCGTTGAGTGATGATCCATCCGAGTCTGACCGTAACAGAGCGGACTGGCTCTGCAGCCTGCGTCCCGCTGCTCCCTGGAGTATTATTGCCATAACCTTTACCAATAAGGCAGCAAATGAGCTGAAGGAGCGCCTTTCCGTACTCCTTGGCCCGGAAGCGCAGGATATTTGGGCGATGACCTTTCACTCCGCCTGCTGTCGTATTTTGCGCCGGGATATTGAGCGGATGGGGTATGACCGCAGCTTTACAATTTACGATTCTTCTGACTCTGAGCGGGTCATGAAGGATATCATCAAGGATATGGGTCTGGATGACAGGACATTCCCTGCGAAGGTGGTTCTGAGCGCCATCAGCAGGGAGAAGGACAACCTGACTACGCCGGAGGATCTGCTGGAGCGGGCGGAGCAGACCAACGACCTGCGGCTTCTGCATATTGCCAAAGCCTACCAGAAGTATCAGACCCGCCTGAAGGATAACAACGCACTGGATTTTGATGATATTATCTGTGTTACCGTGCGGCTTCTGCAGGAAAATGAAGATATTCGTGCCTATTATCAGCGAAAATTCCGCTATGTACTGGTAGACGAGTATCAGGATACAAACCATGTGCAGTATCTGCTGACCAGCCTGCTGGCTGGCGGTTATGAAAATATTTGCGTGGTCGGTGACGATGATCAGAGTATTTACCGGTTCCGCGGTGCCACCATCGAAAATATTCTCAGCTTTGAAAAGCAGTACAGGGGTACCCGGGTAATCCGCCTGGAACAGAACTACCGCTCAACCCAGTCCATCCTCAATGCGGCCAATGCGGTGATTGCCCACAATCTGGGCCGAAAGGGCAAGCGCCTCTGGACCGCCAACGGAGCCGGTGATCCAATCACCGTCTATGAGGCTTTCGACGAAGGCGCAGAAGCCAACTATGTGGCCAATCAGATTATCTCCGGCTCCAGAGGTAAGAATTTCAAGGATTATGCGGTGCTCTACCGCACCAATGCCCAGTCCAATGCACTGGAATTTGCGTTCAAGCGCAACGGAATCCCATACCGTGTCATCGGTGGTATGCGTTTTTTTGACCGTGCGGAAGTCAAGGATATGCTGTCATATCTGTGTATTATCAACAACCGATCCGATGATCTGCGTCTGAAGCGCATCATCAACAACCCGCCCAGAGGGTTGGGTCCCAAAACCATTGATACAGCGGAGCGATTGGCTCTTGCGGAAGGGAAGTCCCTGTACAGTGTTGTTTCCGATCCTTACTCCTATGGCCCTCTTGAAAAGTCCGCCATGAAACTGATGCAGTTTACTGCCATCATTGAAGGACTGGCAGAGCTGCTGGATACGGGTATCACACTTCCCGAGTTCTATGATGAACTGCTTCTTCGCAGTGGCTATTCCGCCATGCTGGAGAGTAAACCCACGGAAGAAAACAAAACTCGTCTGGAAAATGTCCGCGAACTGAAATCCAGTATTAACTCCTATGTGGAGAATGCGGAATTTCCAACCCTGGCAGGATTTCTGGAAGAAATTGACCTGTATACCGATCTTGAGACCTATGACGATACGGATGACGCGGCAGTCATGATGACCATGCACTCTGCCAAGGGGTTGGAGTTTCCCAATGTTTTTCTGGTAGGCTTTGAAGACGGCCTGTTCCCCGGGATGCGCGCCATTGGTGACCGGGAGGAGATGGAGGAAGAGCGGCGGCTTTGCTATGTTGCGATTACACGTGCAAAAAGAAGCCTGACCATCAGCTATGCCAAGCAGCGTATGCTCTACGGACGCACCAGTGCAGCGCTGAAATCCCGATTCCTGAATGAAATCCCGGATGAATGTGTGGTACATAGGGGCGGTGTTCGCGCACGAACAGAGCAGAATACCTTTGGTTACAGCAACTACGGCACTTCCTTTGATTATCATACGCACTACCAGAAAAAACAGCCAACGCCCCGATACAGCATTCAAAACGACAGCCCCAAGCAGGGCGGGAGCGCTTCGTATCTGGAACTGAACAAGGGTGACATGATCCTGCATGCTGCTTTTGGCAAGGGAATGGTGTTGTCCGTTATGAAAATGGGAGGCGATGCACTGCTTGAAATCGCTTTTGACGATATTGGAACCAAGAAGCTGATGGCAAAAACCGCATCGGTACACATGAAGAAGCTGTAATCTTCTCTGACCGGGCGCATAAACTCCACAGGGGGAATGTGTATGCGCCGATGGATTCAAAAGTGGCTGAAACGGGTTTTGGTGCTGTTCATCCTGCTGCTGGCGTTGTTTTTCGCCCTGCGCAGCAAATACCGTGTTGTGATCAGTGAGCTTGCCAGGACGCAGGTGATGAATACCACATCTGATCTGACGAATGATGCGATTGCCAGGCAAATCGCTCAGGGAGATATTCAATACGACCGAATTGTTTTTTTCGAAAAGGATCTGGATGGGCGGATCACGGCGCTGAAGACCAATATGAGTGAGGTCAACCGCCTGAAGACGGACGTTCTGAATATCATTAATGACGAGATCCTGGCGCTGGACAATTCTGATATTGGAATTCCACTGGGCAGCCTTTTCTTTCCGGAGCTTCTGTCCGGGAAGGGACCAGCGATCCCTGTGCGTATTCTGTCGATACGCAACAGCGATGCCAACTTTGTCAGCGATTTTTCACAGGCAGGTATCAATCAGACACTGCACCGGCTGAATATGGAAGTGAGCATCGATGTGGCGGTGCTTGTGCTGGGGCAGACAGCCAGCTTCACCGTCAGCAGTGAAGTCGTGGTGGCAGAAACCGTGATTGTGGGGGATGTCCCACAGACTTATTTACAAACCGGAGGGTAACATGGACGCAAAAGAAAGAGTAGCCGAGCTTACGAAGCTTCTGACGGAGGCAAATTACCGTTACTACGTGCTGGATGATCCGCAGATGCCGGATTTCGAATATGACCATCTTCTGCGGGAACTGGAGGATCTGGAAAAAGCAAATCCGGAACTGCTGCGCGCGGATTCTCCAACGCAGCGTGTGGGCGGTGCCGCCATCAGTGCGTTTGAGAAATATAACCACCCTGTTCCGCTGATGAGCTTGCAGGATGTATTCTCCCTTGAGGAGCTCAATGAGTTTCTGGAGAAAATCCTGTCGGCGGAGCCGGAAACGGAATTCTCCGTGGAACCGAAGATTGACGGACTTTCCGTCGCGCTGGAATATGTGGACGGAAAGTTTGTCCGCGGTGCAACGCGCGGCGACGGTACTGTGGGGGAGGATGTAACGGAGAATCTGAAGACCATTCGTTCCATCCCCATGTCCATAGAGAATGCGCCGCCACGTCTCATCATCCGTGGCGAGGTTTATATGCCAAAAAAGAGTTTTGAGATGCTCAATGCCCGGCAGGAAGAAGAGGGAAAGCCCCTCTTTGCGAATCCAAGAAATGCCGCGGCAGGCTCTCTGCGGCAGCTGGACCCGAAGATTTGTGCGCAGCGGGGATTGGATATTTATATATTTAACATCCAGCTCTGCGAGGGTCTGGACTTCAAAACGCATATCGAAACGCTGGACTATTTGAAAGCGCTGCGCCTGAAAGTGATTCCACACAAGATGCTGCGCAATATCCGGGAGATTGACGATTTCGTTCTGTCCATCAATGAAAACCGAGGGGATTTGCCCTGCGATATTGATGGTGCGGTTATCAAAGTCAATGATCTTACCCAGCGTGAGCGTCTTGGCACAACCGCAAAATTCCCCCGCTGGGCCGCGGCCTATAAGTATCCGCCGGAGATTAAAGAGACCGTTGTGGAGGATATCATCATTCAGGTAGGCAGAACCGGTGTACTGACGCCAAAAGCCGTGGTGCGTCCGGTTCGGCTCGCTGGCACGACGGTGACCAATGACACGCTGCATAACCAGGACTTTATTTCCGAACGGGATATTCGAATCGGTGACACGGTACACATTCGCAAGGCCGGTGAGATCATTCCGGAGATTCTGGATGTGATTCAGGAAAAACGTCCGGCGAATGCGGCTCCGTATCTGCTGCCTGATACCTGCCCTGTGTGTGGCGCGAAAGTGGAACGTGATGAGGATGGCGCATTTATGCGTTGCACAGGCGCCACCTGCGGTGCTCAGCTGAGCCGTAAAATTGCCCACTTTGTCAGCCGCGATGCCATGGATATTGAGGGTCTTGGCGGTGCGATTGTAGATGCACTGATTGAAAAAGGGCTGATAAAGACCCCTGCGGACATCTATTATCTGCAGCAGAATGAAATTGAAAGTTTGTGGAAATCGGGCAAAGCCGCAGCAAAAAAGCTGCTTGATGCCATTGAAAGCAGCAAGCAGCAGGATGTGAGCCGTCTGATTTACGCGCTGGGCATCCGTCAGGTTGGTGCAAAGGCCTCTAAAGTCCTGGCATCGTCATTTGGCAATCTGGATGCACTGATGAACGCAACACTGGAAGAATTGACGGCTGTCCCGGATGTGGGCGGTATCACCGCACGGAATATCAAGGATTGGTTCTCACAGCCTCAAGCCGGGGAAATGATCCGGCGGCTGCGCGATGCTGGTGTGAACTTCGACAGCAAGCGTGTTATTTCCGACACGAGATTCGCCGGAAAGGTCTTTGTGCTCACCGGTGCGCTGAGTAAATTCACACGCGATGAGGCAACCGAAAAGATTGAGCTTTTCGGCGGAAAGGCATCCGGCAGTGTTTCGAAAAAGACCAGCTTTGTGGTAGTTGGTGAAAATGCAGGTTCCAAAGAGCGCAAAGCAAGGGAGCTTGGGATTCCAATCCTGTCTGAGGATGAATTTCTGGAAATGATTCAATAAAGAGCAACGGGAAACGACGAAAAATCGTTTCCCGTTATTTCATGATGTTGCTTCTTCTGCTGTGGGTTCATCGGAGGGTATGGCGGTTGCAAAGACAAGAATATCGCTGATCCAGCGCTCATATGTCTGACGCGGATTCATAACCTTTCCGTTCATGGCTATGGTTCCCGTCTGCCCGCCGTCCAGGGTATACGCCTTTTGACAGCCCAGTTCATCAATGCATTTTGCAAAGTCGTGAATGGTCGGAGCAGTCCAATAGGCGTCTTTCGCATTACAGACCACAGCAATATAATGCAGTTCATCCATCTGACAAATGGCAGCACGCGGATACTTATCATTGACTTCACCGAGATAGTAGTATTGCGGTTCACAACGCACACCGTCATCCACCAGGATTGGGCCAAAAGCGAGGCTGAAGTCGATATGATGTTCATCGACAAATTTTTGGGCATCTTCCGCACCGGTAAATGTACCTGCCGGAGCCAGAATCAAATCTCCATGATCGTCAACAAAGCAGGTATCCACCAGATCCGTGTAGGTGGCGCGTTTCACCTCACCTTGATAAACGATAACACCGTGGTTTCGACCCCGGTAATAATCCGCGCTGGAAGCCATAACCGCATTGGCCATGGTACTCATGCGTGACACCGGATGCATATAATCGGAATCGTATTCATTATTGGCAAGATACCGTCGGAATTGGGAAGGATGTGTGATCTTTACCTCGGAGTAGGTGTAAACAAAATTGTCCTTGATCTGCTGCCAGGTGATTACAAATATGGACTCGTCCAGATAGTAGGTGATGGTAGAATCGGGGTAGATCTCAGTGTCTGTGGAAAAGAGCGTTTCCTGACCGTCCAGTATTTCAGCAGCTTTGTCGAGCAGCCACTGCAGCTCGGCCGCGCTGCCCGCTTCACCATAGCAGTCTGCATTGGGCAAAGGTGCGATTGGGGCATCGGCTTCAATCCAATAGACCTTTTTGACGCAGAGCGCCGCATCATGTGCCTGCGAGAGAGAATCATCAATCATATCATCGAAGGTGTCCATGATGGAATATTGGACAGGCTCTGTGGGCTCGGTTGGCTGCTCCGGTTCTGGCCGGGACGCTTGTGGAATGGCTCCAAAAAGCAGCACGCAGATACAGACACAGGCGAAACCCCCTGTGATTGCTAAGATTACATTCCAATTTAGTTTCTTCTTCTGATCGTTTTCCACAATGGCTCCTTCGGATTACAAAGAGTAATCCTCGTGTTCGTATTTGCTCAAATCCAGTGCCTTTGGTTTGCCTGGAACCCGCTTACAGGGATCGTAAGAAAATCGAAAGCATTTTCCCTCCATCGGCATCACGCCGTGCCTTGAACACAGAACTTGCTCGTTACCAAGCTTTGCACAGTACAGGCAATAACTGCAGCGGGGCTCTATTTTTTTGCGAAACAGCATGACCGCACCTCTTTTGCATGAATGTGATCATTATACACTACAACGGTATGAAATGCCAGTACTTTTTCGATTTTTTTCAGTATCAGAAAAGATAGAAAGCTGCAAACTGCCGCGATCGGCATGATAACGCTGCAATTTTGCCGCATTTGAGCCGGAAACAGGAATTGGACCGCACAGGACAGAAGAACGCTGATGCCGCATTGCAGCAGCTTTCCCGGGAAATACAGCCGAAAAGGGATTTCCTGCGCAACGGATGCAGTTTGCAGCGAAACGCAGACACCTCCGGCAGCGAGCATCGCGGACGCAAGTATGAATCGTAGCCCCTCGTTTTCAATGCATGGCAGTCTGACACATCCGTTGGATAGCTCCAGAGCACCGGCAATAACAACCCGGGCGACAGGCGGCAGCAGCCAAAGAAACCAATGCTCCAGAAAGGCAAGCATCATCCGCATCAGCACCACCCAGCCACACACGAGGCCCATGACTTTTACGGCCTGTGCCAGTGCATCAGTAACAGTGACAGACCTTGAAAGAGGCCGTACCGCACCTTCAGTACGGCTTCCCGGGAGCAGCATGCCGACAAGCAATGCACTGGAAATATGGACGAGCCAAAGAAGCCACGGGTATTTTGAATCTGAAAACATGGAACCGAGTACACCGAAAAGGAACGCAGGTCCGGCGTTGTTGCAGAATGTGATCATGCGCGCTGCCTGCTCACCGGATAATTGACCCGAACCGTGCAGCTGTGCCACGTTCTGTGCCCCCACCGGATAGCCACCCAGCACCCCAATTGCGAGAAGTGATTCTGCTCCTTTCGGAATTTTACAAGCAGATGCAATAGGTCGAAGCAATCGGATGCTCTGTCCGGATAATGCACCAGTGAGCATTGTTGACAGGAGAAAAAACGGAAAGAGCGATGGAATCAACGTTTTTATGCAAAGATTCACCCCCTCCGATGCCCCGGAGAGCGTAGTTTTGCCATCCAGAATCAAAACCAGCATCCCAATTGCTGCGGAAACAGCTGTCGGCAGACGTTGTTTTTTCAATTTCCTCACCTCATAAGAATCGTATGCATCGTGTGAAAACTTAGTCCTGCGTGTCCATATACTGATACAAAAGGAGGTGCCGCACAGGTGCAGAAAAGAAACTGGTTGCAAAAGCTTGCTGACGAGACGGACTTTTCCTCAGAACCGCTGCCGGGCGTACCTATCGTGGAGTTGGCAGGGGAGCGCAGAGTTCTGATTGAACGGCACGCTGGAATGACCGAATACAGCCGGGAGCGAATTACGGTGAAAGTTTCTTACGGATTCGTATGTGTATGTGGTTGTGCTCTGGAATTGACGAGAATGACCCGTGAGCAGTTGGTGATCACCGGAAGAATCGATTGTGTGCAGCTGCAGCGAAAGGGACGCTAATGGGGATTTTCAGATCTTTGGCAGGATCAGCCAGACTGGAACTGACCAGTGCGGATGTAAGTGCTGCACTGCGGGACATCAATGCTGCAATGATTCGGGTTTGGGACGTCCGGATTGTTGGAGACTTGACCGTACAGTTTACAGCATCACAAAAATCGATTCGATTCATTGAGAAAATTGCGGAAAGAAAAGGGGAACGGCTGAACGTCATCGGACGGAGTGGTCTGTTCTGGCCAATTATGGGATTGCGGAATCGGCCTGTTTTGGTTTTTGGGATGGCCTTTCTTTTTGCATTGGCCATTTTTGTACCAGGCAGGGTACTGTTTGTACGTGTGGAGGGGAATGCAGCAGTGCCGGGCGAGATGATTCTGGAAGCTGCCCAGGATGCGGGAATTTGTTTTGGTGCGTCCCGCCGGGCAGTCCGCAGCGAAAAGGTAAAGAATCGTCTGCTGGGGGTCATGCCGCAGCTTCAATGGGCGGGCGTGAACACCTACGGCTGCACAGCAGTGATCACAGTACGGGAACGTGCGCAGGAGCAGGAGACAAAAGAAGAATACCCAGTCAGCAGCATTGTCGCCTCCTGCGACGGTGTGATTACATCCTGCACCGTAACCAGAGGAAGCGGTTTGTGCGCCGTTGGGCAGGCTGTGCAAAAAGGTCAGGTGCTGATTTCCGGATATGTAGACTGCGGTCAAAGCATTACTGTGACCCGCTCACAGGGGGAGATTTTTGCCCAAACACGTCACGAACTGACCATCGTAACCCCGTCAGAAACAATGGCACGGGAGGAATTGCGGGACCAGCGGACATATTATGGCTTTCGAATCGGAAAAAAACGTATAAATTTCGTGAAAGGTAGTGGAATTTCTGATGGTACTTGTGTTAAAATGTATCAGGAGTATCAACTCACGCTGCCAGGCGGCCACCGCCTTCCGATCTCACTGGTGAAGGAGACGGTCCTGACGTATGATTTAAAGCCCTGTGAGCGCAGCGACGTTGTGGTAAAAAGGCAGCTTTCCGATTTTGCAAAAGGGTATTTGCAGGATCATCTGGTCGCGCTTGTCGTCCTGAATGCGCAGGAGGAACTGACTGCCGAAGAGAATCGCTTTCTCTTCCACGGGTATTATCACTGCACGGAAATGATCGGCCGGGAACGGGCTGAACAGATTGGAGAATTTCATGAAAAAAATGGTTGAACGTATTTTAAGCGTGGAACGGGTGGAAGACCTGATTGCGGTCTTCGGCTCTTTTGATGAGAATATGAAACGCATCGAAGAAGCTCTGGAGGTAAAGATTGTCAACCGGGGTACAGACTTAAAGGTTTCCGGGGAGGAAGAGAATGCGGATAAGGCAATCCGCGCTCTGGAAGGGTTGCTGGCGCTTTCTGCCAAGGGTGAAATTATTGACGAACAGAGGGTACGTTATTTGATCACGCTTGTCCGTGAGGGAAATGAGGATCAGGTTGCGCAAATGGCAAAAGATGTGGTCTGCCTCACGGCCAAAGGGAAACCCATCAAGGCAAAGACCGTCGGTCAGCAGAAATACATGAAAGCGATCCAGAAGAATACGATTACCATTGGTGTCGGCCCAGCAGGTACAGGCAAGACATATCTTGCTGTGGCGGCAGCCGTAGCCGCATTCCGTGAACGGACGGTCAATCGGATCATTCTGACGCGTCCGGCTGTGGAAGCAGGCGAACGCCTGGGTTTTCTGCCGGGCGACCTGCAGAACAAGGTTGATCCCTATCTGCGCCCCCTGTATGATGCGCTGTATGAAATGCTGGGCGCCGAGACCTTCCAGAAATATCAGGAGCGCGGCTCTATTGAAGTGGCACCTCTTGCCTATATGCGTGGTCGCACACTCGATGACAGCTTCATCATACTGGATGAAGCACAGAATACAACCAAAGAGCAGATGAAGATGTTCCTGACCCGGTTGGGCTTTGGATCGAAAATTGTCATCACAGGTGATGTAACCCAGATTGACTTACCGGATGACAAGACCTCCGGTCTGAAGGACGCGGTGCGTGTGCTGGACGGCATCAAGGACATTGCAATCTGCCGCTTAACTGCGGCTGATGTTGTCCGCCACGCGCTTGTTCAGGAAATCATTAATGCCTATGAAAAGGATTCACAGAGGCCGGATCTTAAGAAGCCAAATCCCAATTACAAAGGACGTTACAAAAGGAAGAACTGAGAATGGAAAATTTGAAGATCAATATGACATTCGAGTGTCTGACGTGGCGGCAGCCCATCATCTCCCGCGTCATCACCAAATGCATCGAAACCACCCTTGCTGCAGAGCATATCACAGTCCCCTGTGAGATCAATGTGATGGTGACTGATGACAAAGGAATCCATGCTGTCAATCTCGCAAGCCGTCAGATTGACGCGCCCACCGATGTGCTGAGCTTTCCCATGTTCGAGCTGGAGCCGGGCAATGCGCCGGAAGAATGGGATGAATATCTTGATCCCGCAACAGATATGTGTCCCTTGGGCGATATGTGCATTTCTCTGGAACGTGCCATTGCGCAGGCTAAGGAATACGGACACAGTGTAAAAAGGGAAGTGGGCTACCTGACCATCCATTCCATGCTGCATCTTCTGGGTTATGATCATCTGGATGAAGGTCCAATGAAGCGCCAGATGCGCGCACGGGAAGAGGCAATTGCCGGAATGATTCCCGGTATGGAACGCAAATGACAAAACAGGAGTGATACCTATGAATACCAGGACTGCTATGATTACCATTGCCGGACGCCCCAATGTAGGGAAGTCCACATTGACGAACTATCTGGTTGGCGAGAAAATCGCCATTGTTTCCAACAAACCACAGACCACCCGCAACCGCATTTGCGGCATTGTAACACGCGATGACACCCAATTTGTCTTTGTGGACACGCCCGGGTATCATCGACCCCGGACGAAGCTGGGTGATTACATGGTCAATACCGTGCGTGAATCCATTGCGGATGTGGATGCCACCATTCTTGTGGTGGAGCCTATCGCTTCCATCGGTCCCCAGGAGGAAGCACTGATTGAAAAAATCAAAGGCAGCAAATGCCCCGCGATTCTCGCAATTAACAAGATTGATACGGTGGAAAAGGACAGCCTGCTGGAAGTGATCGCACTCTACGCGCAAGTGGGTGCTTTTGATGCAATCATTCCCATTTCCGCCAAAACCGGTGACGGTGTAGATGACCTTTTGAAAACCTGTCAAAAGTATGCGGTGGAATCACCGTTTCTTTTCGATACGGAGCTGACAACCGATCAGCCCGAGCGTCAGGTAATGGCTGAGATTATTCGCGAGAAGCTGCTGTGGAATCTGGATAAGGAGATTCCCCACGGCACCGCTGTCGAAATCACCCGTTTTTCAGAGCGCGACAGCGGTGTAATTGACATTGATGCTACAATTTACTGTGAAAAGGCCAGTCATAAGGGCATCATCATCGGCAAGCATGGTGCCATGCTGAAGAAAATTTCTTCTATGGCACGTACAGACTGTGAAAAGTTTATGGGAACAAAGGTGTACCTGACCACTTGGGTGAAGGTCAAGGAGAACTGGCGTGACAGCGACTTTCTGGTGCGTAACTTCGGCTACAGCGAATAATTTCCATGGCTAACCCTCCTGTTTCTGCAAACCCTAACAGCAGGAGGGATGCGCATGAATGCAGCGGATTATTGGAACTTTTTTATGGAAACCGGCGCACCGGAATACTATCTCCTATACCAGAATGCCTTAAAAATGGAGGGCAGCCATGTACTTGACAATCCAGGCCATTGTGCTCAGGGTTGCGGACTACAATGACCGGGATGCACTTTTGACGGTGCTCACGCGCAACCACGGTAAATTGACTGTGAAGGCCCGGGGACTTCGTCGAAAAAACAGCCCGCTTGTAGCACCCTGTCAGCTTCTCGCTTTTGGAGAATTCACACTTTTCGAATACAGGGGACAATATACCATCAACGAAGCTCACAGCATCGAGTTGTTCAGTCCCTTACGCCGTGATCTTACCAAATTGAGTCTTGGAACGTACTTCGCCCAGGCGACAGAAGTGATTTCTCAGGAGGATATACCGAACCCGGAATTGCAGTCACTGCTGCTTAACTGCCTTTACGCCCTTTCGAGACTGGAAGAACCGGAATCGAAGGTCAAGGCAGTATTCGAACTGCGCGCGGCCTGCCTGGCGGGCTATATGCCCGATCTGTTTGGCTGCCATAGCTGCGGCAATCAGAATCCTGACCGCTTTGATATTTCCAGGGGATGTCTGGAATGTCAGAACTGCCGTGGGATCGGCGGCGGCATCCGCATGCCAGTGACAGCCGGTGTGCTGGAAGCCATGCGCTACATATGTATGTGCGAGCCGAAGAAAGTTCTCTCCTTTCAGATTGGCGCATCCAATCTCGAAATACTCTCCAATCTGACGGAAGCTTACTTTACCGCCCAGCTGGAGCGTGGGTTTTCTACGCTTGATTTTTATAAATCGTTACTTATCTAGGAGACGAACCATGTCTGAATTATACGAAAAATCTCTGATCAAGTTGGAACTTGATCAGGTTCTTGAGATGCTTGCCGCGTGTGCAGGTTCTTTGCAGGGCAAGGAAGCCTGCCGGCGGCTGCACCCATCTTCCGATCTTACCGACGTGCAGATGATGCTCGACCAGACTACGGCCGCATCAGATCTGTGCACCAAAAAAGGGAATCCCGGCTTCTCAGAGGTGCGTGACGTATCTGCTTCTTTGGAACGTGCCGACCGGGGAGGCAGTTTGCAGCCTGCGGAACTGCTGCACATTGCGTCCGTCCTGCGCTGTGCCCGCAATATCAGGGGCTATGTGTCAGAAGACGATGCCCCTACCTGCCTGGACACATTTTTCAGAGCACTGACCCCCAACAAGTACCTGGAGGATAAAATCTTTGGCGCAATCCTGTCGGAAGAAGAGATCGCCGACAATGCATCCCCGGCTCTGGCTGATATTCGCCGCCACATGCGCATTCAGGCGGGAAAAATTCGCGACAGTTTGCAAAAGATCATTTCTTCACCGGCCTATTCCAAGTATCTGCGTGAACCGATCATCACCATTCGGCAGGGACGCTATGTGGTACCTGTCAAAAGTGAGTGCAAAAACGACGTACCGGGTCTGGTACACGATGTATCCTCCACAGGTTCTACATATTTTGTGGAGCCCATGTCCGCAGTCAATGCGAACAACGCCCTCCGGGAACTGGAAATCAAGGAAAAAAAGGAAATTGAGCGGATTCTAGCGGAGCTTTCAGCGGAAGCCGCTGCGCACCGGGAAAACATAGACCTGAACTTCAGGATGCTGGTGCAGCTGGATGTCATCTTTGCAAAAGCAAAGCTTGCCTACCGTATGCGCGCGTGGGCACCGATCATGAACGATCAGGGCAGGATAGATCTGCGAAAAGCGCGTCACCCGCTGATCGATGCCAAAACAGTTGTGCCCATATCCTTGCGCCTTGGTACGGATTTCGACTCCATGATCATCACAGGCCCAAACACCGGCGGCAAGACTGTGTCATTGAAAACCATTGGCCTGCTGACCCTGATGGCAGAATGTGGTCTGCACATTCCCGCGGGCGACGGCAGTGAGTTATCCACGTTTCATGCAATTCTTGCAGACATCGGTGATGAGCAATCCATCGCACAAAGCCTGTCCACTTTCTCCAGTCACATGAAAACCATCGTAGACGTGGTGGCCGAGTGTGATGATCGAACCCTTGTTCTGTTCGACGAATTGGGTGCCGGCACAGATCCTGCCGAAGGTGCCGCACTTGCCACGGCAATCATTGAATTCTGCCGCAGGATGAGCAGCCGCGTGGTTGCGACCACCCACTATGCAGAGCTGAAGCTTTATGCCATGCGCACGGAAGGCGTCATCAATGCCTCCTGTGAATTTGATGTAGAAACGCTGCGCCCCACCTACAAGCTTCTGATCGGCATTCCCGGTAAATCCAATGCCTTTGCGATCTCGCGGAAGCTTGGTCTTTCGGAAGACATCTTGAAAGAAGCCGACGATCTTGTGGACAAGTCCGATAAAGACTTTGAGGATGTTCTTTCACAGCTGGAAGCACAGCGGCAGCAGATGGAAGCTGCCCGCCGGGAAGCTGAGCGCTTGAAAACAGAAACAGCCAGGATCAAGCAGCAGAGTGAAGAATATTCCGTGCAGCTGCAGAGGGAAAAGGACAAGGCCATGGAGTCTGCCCGGCGGGAAGCGCAGAAAATCATCGAGGATGCCCGCGCCGCTGCAAATCTGGCCTCCGAAGAGCTGAAAGCACTGCGAAAACAGCTGCAGGATAGTGCCGATGCCACCAATATCAACCAGAGGCAAGCGGAGGTACGTCGCAGCCTGAATGAAATGGAGAGCCAGATCCGTGCCCGGCAGCCAAAGGTGCAGCGTCCGGAGCCCAAACGTGGGGTCATGGTCGGTGATACGGTGGAACTGCTGAAGCTTGGTACCAAAGCAAGTGTTATTTCCATCAACAAGGATGGAACCTACCAGCTGCAGGCAGGTATTCTGAAGATGACGGCCAAGGCGGATGAGATCTATCTGTTGGACGACAATCATCCCTATCAGGAAAAGGCATCTCGCCCCAAGCACTCCGGACGTGAGATGAAGGTAACAGCCATGCCCATGGAAGTGGATCTTCGCGGTATGGATTCCATCGAAGCAATCAGTGTGATGGAGCGGTATCTGGATGAGGCAATGCGATCCGGTCTGAAACAGGTGCGGATCGTACACGGGAAGGGAACCGGTGTGCTGCGCGCAGCGGTGCAGCAGGCACTTCGGAAGAATAAATACGTTAAGAAATTCCGGCTGGGTGTCTACGGGGAAGGTGAGGATGGTGTTACCATCGCAGAATTCGGCTAAATTCACAAGTTATTCCTGGTTGCAAACGTTCCCACGATCTGAAAAAAGTAAATGCGACGGTTCTTTGTGTAAATATGCTAAAAATGATTGACATTTTCGGTGAAATTGGCTATCATATATTCAAGTGCATGACTCCCGTGTAATTGCACTTAGAAGGAGTGTTAATTATGTTTAACAAAGAGGTCATTGTCCGCTGTGAATCCGGTCTGCACAACCGCCAGGCTACATACTTTGTGCAAAAGGCTAATGAATTCGAGAGCAGCATCTGGTTGGAATCTGCCAACCGTAAAATGAACGCAAAGAGCCTTCTCGGTATTATGTCTCTGAGCATTATTACCGGTGCAACCGTGACCATCTCTGCCATGGGTCCCGATGCTGAGGAGGCTGTAAACGCTCTTGAAGCGCTGCTCCAGCGGGATGTTTATTGATATTTTCTGAAACAACCGCCTCAATGCAAGCCATTTCGCTGCATTGGGGCGGTTATTTGGTGGATTATGAGTTTTGATGAATTAAAGGAAAA
Organism: Bacillota bacterium; assembly: GCA_029098045.1. GTDB lineage: Bacteria > Bacillota > Clostridia > Oscillospirales > Oscillospiraceae > Faecousia. Next base: position 9,687 of record JAQXNO010000072.1, on the reverse strand, counting down.
AGCTTCCGCGCTCCCTCTTAGCCCCGGTGTGTATATCATGCGGGATAAGCATAACAATGTCATTTATGTGGGCAAGGCAAAAAAACTGAAAAACCGCGTCAGCCAGTATTTTGTCAACACGGTGTCTCATTCTCCCAAAACGCGTCTGATGGTCAGCCATATTGATCATTTTGATGTGATCGTTGCAGCGTCGGAATTCGAGGCACTGGTACTGGAATGCAGTCTTATCAAGCGTTATATGCCAAAATATAACATTCTGCTGAAGGACGACAAGGGCTATCCCTATCTGCGGCTGAACATGAGGGAGGTTTATCCGCGCATCACCATGGTCAGTAAAATTGCGGATGATGGCGCAGCCTACTACGGTCCCTACGGCAGCCGTGGTGTGACACAGGACTTGATGGAGGCAATTCAATTGACGCTGAAATTGCCCGGATGTAAAAGGGAATTTCCCCGTGATATTGGAAAGGATCGGCCCTGCCTGAATTACCACATGAATCAGTGCGCGGGCTGGTGTCAGGAGGGGAAGAGCAGTACCGAATACCGTGCACGCATGGAGCAGGCTCGTCAGCTTCTGATGGGGAATTATAAATCCGTTGCGGCTGAAATCCGCACGCAGATGCTGGACGCAGCTGAGAATCTGGAGTTTGAATTGGCGGCCAGCCTGCGGGATCGTTTGAATGCGGTGGAGTCTTTGAGTCAAAAACAGCTTGTGACCGCAGGCACACTGTCGGATACGGACGTGATCGGTTATGGACAGACAGAAGCTAAGGCATGCTTTGCAGTGCTGCACCTGAGTGGCGGCAATTTGCTGGACAAGGATTATGAAGTCTTTCCAATCCCGGATGACAGGGAAGCAGCCGTTTCCAGCCTGCTGAAGCAGTATTACCTTAGCCGCGGTCTTGCACCCAAACGGGTGCTTCTGCCGTTTGAAATTGAAGATGCACAGCTGTTCTCGCTGCTTTTGGAGCAGCAGTTTGGAAGGAAACCACACTTGCACGTTCCACAAAGAGGCGACAACCTGCGCCTTGTGGAGCTGGCCTGTACCAATGCTTTTGAGGAGGCACATCGTGTCACAAGCCGGGAGGAAAAGCATACTGCCACACTAAATCTGTTGGGAAAGATGTTGGCAATGGAGCAACCCAGACGGATTGAATCCTTTGATATTTCAAATATTTCCGGTACGGACATTGTAGCGAGTATGGTTGTGTTCGAAGATGGAAAACCTAAGAAAAAGGACTACAAGCGATTTAAAGTCGAGGCACTTGCCAACCAGGATGATTACGCATCCATGGCGCAGGTGGTACGCCGGCGCTTTTCCCACTATAAGGATGGGGATGCAGGCTTTGAAACCGCCCCGGACTTGCTGTTGATTGACGGTGGAACCGCTCACGCCCGTGTGGCGGTGGAAGCACTGGATCAGCTGGGTCTTCGCATGAATGTGTTTGGTATGGTCAAGGACGATCGGCACCGTACGCGCGCGCTGGTGACCCCGGAAGGGAAGGAGATTGCCATTGATTCCAATCAGGCCGTATTCTCCTTCATTGGCAGCATTCAGGAAGAAACACACCGTTTTGCAATCACATTCCACAGGCAATTGCGCAGCAAACGACTTCGCTATTCAGAACTGGATGGCATCCCGGGTATCGGTTCGAAGCGGAAGGAGCAGCTTCTGAAAACATTCAAATCCTTAACTGCCATCAGGCAGGCAACGCTGCCCGAATTGGAGCGTCTGCTTCCCAAAGATGCGGCATCTGCAGTCTATCACCATTTTCACAATGGATCGGCACAGGATACAAATGAATGACTGAAAGAGAGGAATCAATATGCGTGTGATCACCGGAAAAGCACGGGGAACTCAGCTAAAGACCCCTGCCGGCATGGAAACCAGACCCACAACGGACCGGGTCAAAGAGGCTCTTTTCAGTATCATTCATTTTGACATACCCGGCGCACGTATTCTGGATCTTTTTGGCGGCACCGGACAGCTTGGTATCGAAGCATTGAGCCGCGGTGCGGAAAAAGCCGTGTTCGTGGATGCGCGCGAGGACGCCTGTAAGATTATCCGCGAAAATCTAAAGCGCACTAAGTTCGAAGAACAGGGAAGTGTAATCCGCTGTGACTATCTGGACTATCTTCGACGGTGTAAAGAACATTTTGATATCGTATTCCTCGATCCGCCATATGCAGAAGTTTTTCTGGAAAATGCTCTGATTTGCATTGCGGAAATTGACATTCTTCAAACAGATGGTATAATAGTGACGGAGCGTCCATTGGGAAAAGAGTTGTCCTTTGAGCTAAAGGGCTTCACCCGCTCAAAAGATTACAAATATGGAAATACATTGCTCACGCTCTACCGCAAAGACTGACAGGTGAAATAAAAATGAAAATTGCGATTTACCCGGGAAGCTTTGACCCGGTCACCAGCGGCCACCTGAATATCATTCGTCGTGCCGCGAACATTTTTGACAAGCTGATTGTATGTGTCATGGTCAATGCCGGCAAGAAGCCCATGTTTACGCAGGAGGAGCGTGTTGACCTGATCCGCCGTGTCACAAAAGATCTTCCCAATGTGGAAGTGGATTGCTCTGCGGATCTTCTGGCGGAATATGCCAGAAGAAAAGGTGGCTGTGTTATTGTCAAGGGCCTGCGCGCCGGTTCAGACTTTGAGAATGAATTCCAGATGGCGCTTATTAACCACAAAATCAATCCCGGTCTGGATACCATGTTTTTGACCGCAGAGAGTCAGTATATGTATCTCAGCTCCAGCACTGTGAAGGAGCTCGGCAGCTACGGTGTGGACCTGTCGGATTTTTTGCCGGAAGAAATAATTCCGGATTTTCAGAAAAGAATAAAGATTAACCCTTAAGGAGGAAACGTACGAATGAGTGATCGCAACACAGAAGATATTATCGGTGCACTGTATGATATGGTGCAGGATGCCCGTGGCATGCCCCTGGCTGCTGACAAGTGTATACTGGAGCGCGACCGGGTACTGGATATGCTGGATGAGATCATTGCCCAGCTGCCTGCGGAACTGAAGCAGTCCCGCACCATTGTGGAGTCCCGCAATGAATTGATCAGTCAGGCTCGCCGTGAGGCAGAGATGATCATGCGTCAGGCACAGGAAGAGGCAAGGCAGCTGGTTATGAAGGAAGCTATTTATGTGGAAGCAAAACGCCGTGCCGAAGAACTGGTTGTTCAGACGCAGGAGCGGATTGCGGCACTGAAGAAAGCCGGCAACGAGTACATGGATGAGGCGCTGCGTAAGACTGAAGAGGTTATTGCAGAGGCATTGTCCGATGTACGGGATACCCGCGTCAAGTTCCGTACTGTGACTGAGGCACAGGAGCAGCGCAAGGCTGCCGCTCCGGCACCAACTCCCGCTCCCGAAGTGGATATTGAATTGTAATCTATTGTTTTGAACAATTATTTATCAAGGAACGGAGGAAACAACAATGAATTATATGGATCGTTATGCTTTTTGGTGTAAGGCCGGTTTGCCCGAGGATGTGCAGGCGGAACTGGCTTCCATCAAAAACGACGAGGAAGAACTGAAAGGCCGCTTTGGCGGCGATCTGCAGTTCGGCACCGCAGGTATGCGCGGCATCATGGGTGCAGGCAGCAATCGTCTGAATCGCTACACCGTTCGCAGAGCCGCCCAAGGTATGGCTGCATGGCTTTCCGGTACGGATCTGCCCCAAAAGGCTGCAATTGGCTATGACTCCCGCCATAACTCCCAACTGTTTGCGGAAGTTTGTGCTGTTGCATTTGCAGAAGCTGGGATCGAAACATGGCTGTACGACCGTCTTGCTCCCACTCCTATGCTGAGCTTTGCTGTGCGCGAGCTGGGATGCGGTTGCGGCATTGTTATTTCCGCCAGTCACAACGCCGGCGCTTACAACGGTGTGAAGTGCTATGGCCCTGATGGTTGTCAGATGACCGATGAGCCAGCTGCCATTGTGACCGCAAAGATTGCGACCATCGACTATTTTGTTCCTGAGACCAAGTCTTTCTCCGAGTTCATGAAAGATGGCCTGATTCGATACATTGGCCAGGATATCTGGGAGAAATACTACGATACTGTTCTTGCGGAAGCAGTTGATCCTGAAATGCTGAAGGCTGCTGGACTGAATATCGTTTATACCCCTCTGTGTGGTACCGGCATGGAGCCTGTTCACGCAGTTTTGGGTAGATTGGGTGTCAACATTACCACGGTTGAATGTCAGGCAAAGCCCGACGGTGATTTCAAAACCTGTGAATACCCCAACCCCGAGACGGATGCAGCACTGAACGAGAGCTACAAGGTCGCTCGAACCGCTCCCTGTGATGTTATCCTGGGTACTGACCCTGATGCTGACCGTGTGGCAATTGCGGTTCCTGACGGAAAGGGCGGCTTTGCAAAGCTATCCGGTAACGAGCTGGGCTTTATGCTGCTGGACTATATTCTGAAGGCACGTACCGCCAAGAATGATATTCCTGAGGGTGCTATCACGGTTCGCTCCATCGTCTCCTCTCCTTTGGCTGACCGTATCGCGGCACACTATGGTGTCACCATGAAGGCAGTTCTGACCGGCTTTAAGTACATTGGCGGTGAGATCCTGGAGTTGGAGAAGAAGGGCGAGGAGAAGAAGTTCATCTTCGGTTTTGAGGAAAGCTGTGGCTATCTGAAAGGCACCTATGCCCGCGACAAGGATGCCATCGTCGCATCTATGCTGGTTTGCGAACTTGCTGCTTCCATGAAGAAGCAGGGTAAGAATATCCTGGATGCACTGGAGGAAGTATATGCCAAGTATGGCTACTACCTGGCATATGTTCAGAGCATCGAACTCACCGGTTCTGATGCCATGGAAAAGGCTGCCAAAATGATGGCAGATCTTCGTGCGGATGTTCCGGCTGCAATCGGCGGGGCTGCCGTTACCGGTGTTCGTGACTATAAGACAAGTGTTGCAAAGGATTTGGCAACCGGTGCAGAGTCCACGATCAATTTGCCGAAGTCCAACGTTCTGGAACTGCTCCTTGGCGACAAGGGCAGCGTTATTGCCCGACCCTCCGGTACTGAACCCAAGGTTAAGTTCTACTACACGGCGGTCGGTGAGAATAAGGATTCCGCCAAGGCACTGCTGGATGCCATGGTTAAGCAGATGTCCAACTGATTTACATATTGCGAACCAGGACAAGCCATTTGGCTTGTCCTGGTTCTTTTTTGCGAAGCGGAAGAATAGCCTGTAGCGAAAGGGGAGGGGATAGCAATGAAACAAAAAACAGGTTTCTCCATAGGTTCAATTGGCACCGGTGTCATGATAGGTACATCTGTAAGTATGGCAGGCACATTGATTGGGACTGCAGCTTGCGCTGCGTTGATATCGTCGGAGACAATTGCCGCGGAAAGCATTGGATATTGTGCCATGGTGATTGTGCTGCTGGCGTCGATGACAGGCGCAGCAATCGGCGCAGGAAAAGCAAAGAAAAAAAGACTGTATACGTGTATGTTAGTCGCAGCTTCTTTTGTGTTATCATTACTGGCAATAACAGCGCTGTTCTTTGATGGAGCGTACACAGGGGTTTGGGTTACTGCTTTGGTAATATCGGCAGGAAGCGTAGCATCAGCATTTCTTGCAAAAAGCAACCGGAAACAGAATTCATCGCGCAGAAGTAAAATCAAACGCCGCTGATTTGTACAGAATTCACAAGTGGGTAAACGTATTTTTTCCGCACATCAAAAATGAAATAAATCTTGCAAAACTACATTTTGTGTTAAAACAGAAAGTTAAGACCCAATATCTAGGGAAATAGTTGAAAATGATAAAGATTGAAGAGGGAATGGTTGCGCAAGTTGACATAATTATGTTGACATAAATTTAGGGCATTATTTACAAAAATCGTTCAAAATGAGAAAAACGCTTGATATTCAAGCGTTTTTGGAGTATAGTATGGTTGTTGAAAATATATCTGGGTATTTTATGCCTGTACCATTCACAAGCGCGCTGCGATACTCCAAAATTGTACACTACTTCATCGCGGGAGGTTTGAGTTTATGGACAGGCTTTTTAATCTGAATCTGCCCTTTTTTCAGCACAAGCCAAGGAGCTTTGTTTTGGCTTCTGTCTGGATCTGCGGACTGCTTCTTGGAGCTGTCTTTTCCGGCTTTATTACTACAGAGCTTTCCTCTTCCATGCTTTCTGCCGTTCGCTGTGGTGTGTCGCTCTTTGGCCTGTTGGCGATTCGTCTTTTACCTTTTCTTTTGTCTGCATTATCGATTTATTTTTCACAGCCGATCCTGCTGTGTGCCGTTGTTTTCCTGAAGGCTTTTTTGTATTCCCATTTTGGGACAGGTCTTTTGATAACATATCGCTCTGCCGGCTGGATTCTTTTCAACCTGCTTACATTCAGTGACACGCTCATACTGCCGGTTCTTTGGCTTTTCTGGCTTCGCGGTATCACTGATCGGGGTCATGCTTCGTATCATGTTCAAGCGATTGGCGCTTTATATACTGTTGCAGTTACCTGTATTGATTATACTTATATTGCACCGTATTTGGTGCGTTTGATTTCACTTTGAAAGGGTAATGGTACGCTGAATCATGTTGGATCTGATATCTGCCTATGAGAACTACCTGACGAAGGTAAAACAGGCATCAACCAACACCGTGTTCTCTTATTTGCGGGACATTCGGCAGTTTGCCGCATGGCTTCAGGAATCCGAGGGGACGAACGTTGTGGATGCCACACAACTGAATATCAGTGGTTATCTGGCACACTTGGAGCAGGAGGGACGCTCCGGCGCAACAGTTTCCCGTTCTCTTGCCAGTTTAAAGAATTTCTATTCCTATGTGGTTTCGTCTGGATTTCTTGAGGTTTCCCCTGTGAGCACGGATATTCGTGTGGAAAGAGGAGAGAAAAAGATACCCCAGATCCTTACCGGCAAGGAAGTGGAGCTGCTATTGGCGCAGCCCGCCTGTGTCGATGCCAAGGGGTTCCGAGATAAGGCCATGCTGGAAGTGATGTACGCTACCGGTATTCGTGTTTCCGAATTGATCGACCTGGATGTCAGCCACGTTAATCTTGAGATTGGTGCAATAAAATGTACCAGTGCGAAGAAATCCCGTATGATCCCGTTGTATCCTGCCGCGCTGAAAGCACTGACTGTGTATCTGTACGAAGTACGTGATACGATGGTGGCTGATCCCAATGAGCAAGCCCTCTTTGTCAATGTCAGCGGTGTCAGAATGAGCCGTCAGGGATTCTGGAAGATTTTAAAACACTACCAGCAGCTGGCACATATTGATAAGGATATCACGCCCCATACATTACGTCACAGCTTTGCAGTACATCTGTTGGAGAATGGTGCGGATATCAATTCCGTGCAGGAGCTTATGGGGCACAGTGATATTTCTTCCACACAGATGTATGCCAACCTAATCAACAATAAGTTGAAATCCGTCTATGAAAAGTGCCATCCAAAAGCATAAAAGGCTGCTGTATTTCTCTTGAAACAGCAGCCTTTTTCATTCAGTTCAAGAAAACAACTCCTGCTGCGTATAGGCACAGCAGGAGTTGTTTCAATTTCAGAAGGGAAGGGCAGAAGCGTATCAGATACCGGTCATGGCAGCCAGAACGTCTACTTCCATTTTCTGTATGCTCTTCTTCATGGCAAGACCTTCATCGATATCAACATCTGTAAAACCGCCCTCGTGGGTGCATACAATGCGATTTGTCTTGCCCTGCAGCAGCAACTCTACAGCCAGATAGCCCATCTTGGTTGCATTTACGCGGTCACGGCCGGTGGGGGAACCACCGCGCTGAATGTGTCCCAAAACAGTCACACGGGGGTCCAGATCGATGGCGTCTTTGATCTTGGCTGCAATCTCATTGGCAGAGCCTGCGCCTTCTGCTACCACGATCATGTAATGGGTAAAACCATTAAAGCGCGCTCTGCGAATCTTTTCGATGACATCGCGTTCAAAATCAATAGGCTCCTCAGGAACAAGAACCGCAGTTGCGCCAACTGCAAGGCCAACGTACATTGCCAGATAGCCGGCATTGCGGCCCATAACTTCAACAACAGAACAACGCTCGTGAGACTGCATGGTATCGCGCAGCTTATCGATACATTCGATGGCAGTATTGGCAGCAGTATCGAAACCGATGCAGTAATTGGTGCAGCTGATGTCGTTGTCGATGGTACCGGGGATACCGATAACATTGATGCCATACTTGCTCAACGCACGGGCACCCCGGAAGGTTCCGTCACCACCAATGGCAACGATGCCGTCAAGTCCTAAAAATTTGCAGGTGGAAACCGCTTTACGCTGACCTTCTTCGGTCATAAATTCCTTGCTGCGCGCCGTATAGAGTATGGTTCCTCCACGATTAATGGTATGAGAAACACTCTTCTCGTCCAGCTTCACAACGTCCCCGGTGATCAGGCCATTCCAGCCGCGGCGGATGCCGTAGCATTCAATTCCATGATACATTGCAGTGCGTACAACGGCACGGACGCAGGGGTTCATACCAGGTGCATCGCCGCCGCTGGTTAAGACACCAATTCTCTTGATGCTCATAGTAAACTCCTCCTTAAGCAGTTTTATAGGTTTATTTTATATCTGAATCCGAAAATTGTAAAGAGTAATTCTCACACGAATGAAAAATGAATAATTCTGGTATTACGTAAGGCAGAAGGGGAGTGCACGGATATCAACATCTTTCGGAGTGCCGTATGTACCATGGAACAGAAGCCATACAGCAATGAACCAACGCGCTATTTCGTGGGTGATTTTTCCAAAAGAAACCGGTCGATTTAATATAAGCGTTGAATCTCTGAAATCTTATGAATTGTGTTGTTTTCGATACGTTCACCGTCATCTTCAAACATTTGACAGCACTGCGCGGCAGTGGATGATATGTACCCCGTCCAGCCAGGCACAAAGGGGAGGGCAAAAGGGTATTGACAAGTAAAACAATGTATGATACTCTTACAGAAAACGAACGCAACAAAATAACAGAGGTTTTGTTGCGTTAGGCGGACGGAATAGGGCAGGCGACGGCCCGGGCTTGGCGGCTCGGCGGTCGTAAAATACCACTGAGGCGTTAAGCTCTCAGTGGTTTTTCTTATATCAAGTAATGAGTTTCATTTGACATTTTACGGAATGTTACCCGAAAAACGCAGCATTTTCCCCGGCGCGTGTAACCTTTTGCAGCGGTTCCGCATGGCGAAAACCTTCTGACTGCGCTTTGTTTTTCCGGCTCTTGCAGGTTTCTGGAACCTGTTTTGGAACTGTATTCTTGGCACCGTGGAAATGGGTATGGTATTTTGGGGGTATTTTTGTGGCCATGCGGTGCAATAGTACCGCCCCGGGGGGCATAAAAAAACCACCGGAGAAACCGGTGGTTTTCATCTGGCCCATGGATACCGCGATGCGGCAGAGTGCATAACACCCGGGAACCAGCCTCGCACGAACACTGTATCATAGATTTCCGGCTTTGTCAAGCCCCCCCTATCTGATGCCGGAGGCATCAGAAGGGGAGAATATCTATGACAATGACGATGGGGTCAGATTCTGATGTTGCTGATTTTGCCAGTTTTCCGAAGTCTATTTGCTCATCAAGAGCGGAAAAAATCATCTCCCTCATTTCTTCCTCGTCTGGCTCATACTCAGGATATAGCGGGATGTATATGGTCATAGT
>JAQXNO010000071.1 GCA_029098045.1 Bacillota bacterium | reverse complement strand
GTAGGTAGCACCGGCAGTGATTTCCGTGGCGTCCACGCCGGTCTGGGCGTATTCGCCGTCGATGTAGAAGGCCCAGTAGGCCTTTTCGGTATCCCAGTCGGCGGTGATGCCGTTCACGGTGGTCACATACAGACCCCAGTCACTTTCATTGCCCGCGATCAGTTCGACTGCCAGCAGGGCTTCGCCCACGGTGGAAGCATCGGTGTTGACGATGAAATAGGACTCCACGCCATCCGTGTCTTTGACGGTCACATTGATTTTGGTGCTGCCCTCGCCCAGCGTGGTGGCGGAGGAGGTTTTCACAAAGGAATAGACGGCGCCTTCCGTGATTTCCGTGGCGTCCACGCCGGTCTGGGCGTATTCGCCGTCGATGTAGAAGGCCCAGTAGGCCTTTTCGGTATCCCAGTCAGCGGTGATGCCGTTCACAGAAGTCACATACAGACCCCAGTCGCTCTCATCGCCCGCGATCAGCTGGGCTGCCAGCAGGGCTTCGCCCACGGTGGAAGCATCGGTGTTTACCCGGAACTTGGTCACGGTGCCGTCCAGATCTGTCACGTGGAAATCAAAGGCGGTGCTGCCCTGACCCACGACGGTCACATCGTCGGGTACGGCAGGATCGGTGGGCGCTTCGGTGGAAGCTTCGGTAGGAGCCTCGGTGGGTGCTGCGGCAGGTGCTTCAGCAGTGCTGCAGGCAGCCAGTGACAGTACCAGCATCAGGCTCAGAAACAGTGCGAGAATTTTCTTCATAATGGTGTTCTCCTTGAAACATAATAATTGCACCCGGGGCAATTCCGATGGCGGAATCGCCGGGGGAACATGGACGGAAAGCTGGGGAAGCTCTGATGAAATCAGCAAGAGCTGACAGCGAGACATTTTACTTCCTCAGAAAGTTTGGGAAATCGAGGAATACTGTATGTATTTCCGATTTTCAAAACTGCACTGAGGAAGCAAAAGATCCGCTGCTCAGCCGCAGGCGATTTATTCAGAGGTTCCCTAAGTAAGTTTCTCCCGTATGCCTGCGTTAAAGGATATGACTTGTTGGAGTCAGAAGAGGCGGCGTATGCCGCAAGTTGAGTGGTACCGCGGGTGAATTTTGCTCGTCTCAAGCAGTTATGCTTGGGACGATTTTTTATTTCTGAAAGGAATGATGCTTTATGACCAACCAATCCACCGCAAATCAGCTGAAGGAGATCGCACTGCGTATTCATGAAATGCGTGAAATATTGGGATACAGCATGCAGAAAATGGCGGAGCTGACGGAAGTCTCCGATGAGATGTATAAGCTTTATGAAAGCGGCACCGTGGATCTGCCCTTTACCTTCCTGCACAAGTGCTCCAAGGTTTTCGGTGTGGAAATTACCGTGCTTCTGGAGGGCGACAGCGCCCGTCTTTCCGGCTATACCGTCACCCGCAGGGGCAAGGGTCTGGTCACTGCCAGTGAGGATGGCATCACCATTCAGGACATGGCGCCCATGTTCCGCAAAAAGCTGGCCACCCCCTACTGGGTTACCTATGAATATTCCGAGGAATTGCAGAATCAGCCCATCCACACCACCACCCACGCCGGTCAGGAATTTGACCTGGTGATCAAAGGCTCCATGCGCATCCGCATCGGTGAGCGGGAGGAAGTGCTCCGGGAGGGTGACAGCATTTTCTACAAATCCTCCACCCCCCACGGCATGATCGCCATCGACGGAAAAGACTGTGTGTTCCTTGCCATGATCATGGTCAGCGACACCACCGATCAGAAGCTGTTCATCGGTCAGAGCCGCAAGAGCGACCCGACCAAGAAGCTTCTGTGCCACAAGTTTATCCATACGGAAGAGGACGAGCAGGGCGCTCTGAAGAGCACCACCTTCTATGGTGCCGACGAATACAACTTCGCCTTTGATACCGTCGACGCCATTGCCCGCCGCTCCCCCGACAAGCTGGCCATGGTGCACATTGCAAACGACATGACCGAGCGGCGGTTCACCTTCAAGGACATCAAGGACGCATCCAGTCAGAGTGCCAACTACTTCAAGTCCCTGGGCATCAAGCGGGGCGACCGGGTCATGCTGGTGCTCAAGCGCCACTACCAGTTCTGGTTCGCGATTCTGGGTCTGCACAAGCTGGGTGCCATCGCCATTCCTGCCACAAACCAGCTGGTCGCCCATGACTTTGTCTACCGCTTCAAGGCAGCGGATGTGAGCGCCATCCTCTGCACCGCCGACGGCGACACGGCGCGTCAGGTAGAGCTGGCGGAGGCGGAAGCCGGCATGACGCTGACCAAGATCCTGGTTGGCGGCTCCCGTGACGGCTGGCGCGATTTTGATCAGGAGTATTCCCTGTTCAGCCGCCGGTACGAGCGCGCCTCCGATGCCCCCTGCGGCAACGATCCCATGCTGATGCTCTTCACCTCCGGCACCACCGGCTATCCCAAGATGGCCATGCACAGCTACAAGTACGCGCTGGGTCACTACGTCACCGCCAAATACTGGCATCTGTGCGAACGGGACGGCCTGCATTTCACCATTTCCGAGACCGGCTGGGGCAAGGCGCTCTGGGGCAAGCTCTACGGCCAGTGGCTCTGCGAGGGTGCCGTCTTCACCTACGACTTTGACCGCTTCGACGCAGAGAAGATTCTGCCCATGTTCGCAAAATACAACATCACCACCTTCTGCGCGCCGCCCACCATGTACCGGATGCTGATCAAGCAGGATTTGAGCAAGTACGATCTGTCCTCCATCCACCATGCCACCACCGCCGGTGAGGCGCTGAATCCCGAGGTGTTCTACAAATTCGAGGAGGCAACGGGGCTGCGGATCGCCGAAGGCTTCGGTCAGACGGAGATGACCCTGGGCATCGCAAATCTGGTGGGCACCCAGCTGAAGCCCGGCGCCATGGGTAAGCCCGTTCCCGGCTATGGCATCGACCTTGTGGATACGGACGGCAATCCCGTGGAAGACGGTGTCAACGGCGAGATCGTCATTCGCACCGATCCCAAGCCCACCTGCGGTGTGTTCCTGGGCTACTACCGGAATCAGGAAGCCACCGATGCCGTGTGGCACGATGGGATGTACCACACCGGCGACCTTGCGTGGCGTGATGAGGATGGCTACTACTGGTACGTTGGCCGTGCGGACGATGTGATCAAGTCCTCCGGCTACCGCATCGGACCCTTCGAGATCGAGTCCACCATCATGGAGCTGCCCTATGTTCTGGAGTGCGGTGTCTCCGCCGCCCCCGACGAGGTGCGCGGTCAGGTGGTCAAGGCTTCCATTGTGCTGGTGAAAGGTACGGAGGGCACGGAGGCGCTGAAGAAAGAAATTCAGAACTATGTCAAGCTCCACACGGCTCCCTACAAGTACCCCAGAATCGTGGTATTCCGGGACGAACTGCCCAAAACCATCAGCGGAAAGATCATGCGCAACAAGCTGTAAAAAGCGTTCCCGGAAAGGATGGCCGGATTCATCCTTTCCGGAAGAACATCCATCCGTCCTCCGCGTACTTTTTGGTGTTGACAATCTGAAATAGAAGTGATATGATTCTTTCAATAGAAAGGCCTTGACGGAGAGGAATCCTTTGACCATGCGTCCCAGAGAATTGGCGGTTGGTGCAAGCCATGATGCGCGTATTGGATTTGTCGCTCCCAAGCCGGAGAGAAGAACGCAAACGCAAGTAGAACTCTCCCGCGTCAGCTGCGTCAGTGCTTAGGGCTTGTCTGAGCCCGATGAGGGGTATCTGCTGTGAGGCAGGTGCAATTTGAGTGGTACCGCGGGTATGCCATGTGCAGCTCGTCTCAAAGAATCATTTCTTTGAGACGAGTTTTCTTTTTGAGGTGTACTGCTATGGAACAGACAATTACCGGCATGGAACTGAAGATTCAGGAAGTCGCGCAGCGTATCCGCGAACTGCGGGAGGTCTCCGGCTTCACCGTAGAGGAGATGGCACGGCGCACCGGCATAAGCACGGCCGAATACATCCGGTGCGAATCCGGAAGCCAAAACCTGAGCATTGCCTTTCTCTACCGGTGTACCCTGAGCTTCGGGGTCGATCTGGGCGACCTGCTGGAGGGTCGCAGCCCCAAGCTGCGCTCCTATGACCTGACCCGCAAGGGCGAAGGTCGGCGAATTGAGGAAGCCCACCATATGGTCGGCTACAACCTTGCCGCGGATTTCCGCAACCGCATCGCCCTGCCCCTGTACATGGAGATGAAATACCGCCCCGGTGCCGAATACGAGGACATCGAGCTGGTGACCCACGAGGGGCAGGAATGTGACATTGTGATCCGTGGTCACATGAAGGTTCAGATCGGCAGCCGCAGCGAGATTCTGCATCCCGGCGATACGATTTACTACGATTCCGGCACGCCCCATGGCATGATCGCCGTGGGCGGCGAGGACTGCGCCTTCTATGCCATCGTTTTGAGCAATTCCGCCGCCCGTGAGGGAGAGCAGGCCGCCGCGGTGGCAGTGCCCGATGCCAAGCGGCAGCTGCCCGATCGGCAGATGCGCATTTACCGCAAGTTTATCGACCGCACCGTCGAGGACGGTATGCTGACTTCCATCAGCTTCAAAGGCGAGGAGAAGTTCAACTTTGCCTTTGATGTGATCGACGAGCTGGGCAGCACCAAGCCCGAAAAGCTGGCCATGCTGCACATCAGCGGTGATGATACGGAGCGCCGCTTCACCTTCCTGGACATGAAGAAGGAGTCCGCCAGAGCCGCCAACTATTTCAAGGCCATTGGCATCCGGCGGGGTGACCGGGTCATGCTGGTGCTCAAGCGCCACTACCAGTTCTGGTTTGCCGTTCTGGGTCTTCACAAGCTGGGTGCCGTGGCAATTCCCGCCACCAACCAGCTGCTGGAAAAGGACTTTACATACCGCTTTGAAGCCGGTAACATCAAAGCCATTCTCTGCACCGCCGACGGCAATGTTGCGGACGCGGTGGATGCCGCCGCTGCCAAATGCCCCAATCTGGCGTACAGGATCATCGTCAACGGCAGCCGGGAGGGCTGGCGCAATTTCGATGAAGAATACAGGATGTACAGCTCCCACTTCGAGCGTACGGAAGATGCCCCCTGCGGCAGCGATCCCATGCTGATGTTCTTCACCTCCGGCACCTCGGGCTACCCGAAGCTGGCCGCACACAACTACAAGTACCCTCTGGGACACTTCATCACCGCCAAATACTGGCACCGGGTAAATCCCGACGGTCTGCATCTGACCATTTCCGACACCGGCTGGGCAAAATCCATGTGGGGAAAGCTCTACGGCCAGTGGCTGTGTGAAGCCGCCATTTTTGTCTACGACTTTGACCGCTTCGATGCGGAAAAGATCCTTCCGCTGTTTGCAAAGTATCATATCACCACCTTCTGCGCGCCGCCCACCATGTACCGGATGCTGGCAAAGCAGGATCTGAGCCGCTTCGACCTGTCCTCCATCGAGCACGCCTCCACCGCCGGTGAGGCACTGAACCCCGAGGTCTACCGTCAGTTCATGAAGGCCACAGGGCTTCCCATCATGGAAGGCTTCGGCCAGTCCGAAAGCACCCTCATCATTGGCAACCTGAACGGCGCCAGCCACAAGCTTGGCTCCATGGGCAAACCGGTTCCCCTGTACGATGTACACCTTCTGGACGCGGACGGCAACGAGGTGGAAACCGGCGAGACCGGCGAAATCTGCATCAACATCTCCGGGGGACTTCCCTGCGGCCTTGCCTATGCCTACGAGGGCAACGCGGAGGTCACCGCCGAAACCTGGCGTGACGGCTACTACCACACCGGCGACCTGGCCTGGAAGGACGAGGACGGCTTCTTCTGGTATGTGGGTCGCGCGGACGATGTGATCAAGTCCTCCGGCTACCGCATCGGGCCCTTCGAGATCGAGTCCACCATCATGGAGCTGCCCTATGTTCTGGAGTGCGGTGTCTCTGCCGCCCCCGACGAGGTGCGCGGTCAGGTGGTCAAGGCCTCCATCGTGCTGGTGAAAGGTACGGAGGGCACCGACGAACTGAAAAAACAGATTCAGGATTACGTCAAAAAGCGCACCGCCCCCTACAAGTACCCCAGAATCGTGGAGTTCAAGGAAAGCCTTCCTAAGACCGTCAGCGGCAAGATCATCCGAAAGAAGCTGTAACCATGGAGCACAAAAGACTGACGCTGTTTGCCGGTCATTACGGCAGCGGCAAGACCAATATCGCCGTCAACTACGCGCTGCGGCTGGCCCGGGAGGGCAGGAAGGTCTGCATTGCGGATCTTGACATCGTCAATCCCTATTTTCGCACCAAGGACAGCGCCAAGGAGCTGGAAGCAGCGGGCGTTGACCTGATCAGCCCCCGGTTTGCCAATTCCAATGTGGATCTGCCGGCGCTTCCGGCGGAGGCCTATCGGCTGGTGGAGGACAGGAGCAGCTACGGTGTCATGGACATCGGCGGCGATGACCGGGGCGCCTATGCTCTGGGTCGCTACGCACCCTATATTGCAAAGGAAAACAATTTCCGCATGGTCTACGTGGCCAACTGCTACCGTGCCCTGACCCGGACGGCGCAGGAGGCCATGGAAGTCATGCGTGAGATTGAAGATGCCTGCGGTCTGCGCTTTACGGACATCGTCAACAATTCCCATCTGGGAGATTTCACCGATGTGCAGACGCTTCTGGACGCTCAAGGCTTCATCGCGGAGCTGAGCGCCCTGTCGGGGCTTCCGGTGTTTTTCACCTCCGTCCGCGCCGATCTGGAGCAGGCGGTGGCTGCCCATATCCCCAACGTCTTCCCCCTGCAATTGCAGGAAAAATATTTTGATTTGCCCGATCAGCGGTTATACAATCGCACGAGTAATCATCCGTAAGGAGGAACCTGTATGGCAAACGTAACGTTCAAAACCGATCTGTGTAAAGGCTGCGGTCTTTGCGTCAGTGCCTGCCCCAAGGGCTGTCTGCGCATTGATGCCAACCAGATCAACAACAAAGGCTATTCCCCTGCCGTTATGACAGACCAGGACAAGTGCATCGGCTGCGCATTCTGTGCCACCATGTGTCCCGACTGCATCATCACCGTAGAGAAATAAGGAGGCACAAAAATGGCAGAACGAGTACTTATGAAGGGCAACGAGGCCATCGCGGAGGCCGCCATCCGGGCAGGCTGCCGCCACTACTTCGGCTACCCCATCACCCCCCAGACCGAGATCGCCGCTTATATGGCCAAGAAAATGCCCAAGATCGGCGGCATCTTCCTGCAGGCCGAAAGTGAGATCGCGTCCATCAACATGGTCTACGGCGCGGCCGCTGCCGGTATGCGCGTCATGACCTCCTCTTCCTCCCCCGGAATTTCTCTGAAAACCGAGGGGCTGAGCTACATCGCCGGTTCCGACGTTCCCGCACTGGTCATCAACGTCCAGCGCGGCGGCCCGGGTCTGGGCGGCATCCAGCCCTCCCAGTCCGACTATTTCCAGGCCACCAAGGGCGGCGGTCACGGCGACTACCGCATGATCGTCCTGGCTCCCGCCTCCGTACAGGAGATGGCATCGCTTACCATCAAGGGCTTTAACCTGGCTGACAAGTACCGCATGACCTCCATGATTCTGGCAGACGGCACCATTGGTCAGATGATGGAGCCCATCACCTTCGAAGATGCCGAGGTTGAAACCTACGAAAAGCCCTGGGCGCTGACCGGCACGAAGGGGGAAAGAAAGCACAACATTGTCAACTCCCTGTACCTGAAGCCCGAAGAGCTGGAAGCGAAGAACTTCGAGCGCTATGAGCGCTACAGGGCGATTGAGGAAAACGAGCCCATGTGGGAAGAATACATGATGGAGGACGCGGAAATCTGCGTGGCCGCCTTCGGCATCGCCTCCCGCGTGGCGAAAAATGCCATTGTCGCTGCCAGAGCCGAGGGCATCAAGGTGGGTCTGATTCGTCCCATCACCCTGTGGCCCTTCCCCAGCAAGGCATTTCTGTCTGCCGCCGACCGGGTCAAGGGCTTCGTCAGCGTGGAGCTGAACATGGGTCAGATGATCGAAGATGTGCGTCTGGCTACCCAGTGCAAGCGTCCCGTGTCCCTTTGCAACCGCACCGGCGGCATGATCCCCAGCCCTGATCAGGTGCTGGAAAGCATCCGCAATGCCCAGAAAGGAGTGTTCTGATCATGGCAGTTGTTTTTGAAAAACCCAAATCCCTGACCGACGCGCCGCTGCATTACTGCCCCGGCTGCCCCCACGGCATCATTCACCGTCTGGTTGCCGAAGCCATAGACGAATTGGGCATCGAAGGTACCACCATCGGTGTGGCGCCCGTTGGCTGTGCTGTCATGGCCTACGACTACTTCGCCTGCGACATGATCGAAGCGCCCCACGGCCGCGCCCCGGCTGTGGCTACCGGCATCAAGCGCAGCCGCCCCGAGAACATCATCTTTACCTATCAGGGCGACGGCGACCTGGCTTCCATCGGTATGGCTGAGACGGTTCACAGCGCCGCAAGAAACGAAAACATCACCGTCATCTTCGTCAACAATGCCATCTACGGCATGACCGGCGGTCAGATGGCGCCCACCTCCCTGCCCGGTCAGGTGACCCAGACCTCTCCCTACGGCCGTGATGTGAAGCACTGCGGCTGGCCCATCCGGGTCTGTGAAATGCTGGCAACCCTGGAGGGTCCTGAGTACATCACCCGGGTGGCCGTGAACAACGTCAAGAACGTCCGGAATGCCAAGAAGGCCATCAAGAAGGCGTTCCAGAACCAGATGGAGGGCAAGGGCTTCTCTCTGGTGGAAGTGGTTTCCGCCTGTCCCACCAACTGGGGCATGACCCCCCAGAAGGCACTGGAATGGGTGGAAAGCGATATGCTGCCCTACTACCCCATCGGTGTCTACAAGGACAGAACCGCTGCAAAGGAGGCCGCAAAATGAAAACAACTCAGATTCTGTTTGCAGGCTTCGGTGGTCAGGGTGTCCTGTTTGCCGGTAAGTTCTTGGCCTACAAGGGTCTTGTGCAGGACAAGCAGGTTTCCTGGCTTCCCTCCTACGGCCCCGAAATGCGCGGCGGCACCGCCAACTGCTCCGTCATCATTTCCGACACCCCTGTGGGCAGTCCCATCATCACGAATCCCGATATGCTGGTTGCCATGAATCTGCCCTCCCTGCAAAAGTTCGTAGGCAGTGTGGTTCCCGGCGGACACATCTTCGTCGATTCCACCCTCATCACGGCCAAGGTAGACCGTACCGATGTGCAGGTTCACTACATTCCTGCAACCCAGATGGCCAAGGACGCGGGCTTCAGTACCCTTGCCAACATGATTCTGGCCGGTAAGGTTCTGAAGGAAACCGATGGCATCCGCTTTGAGGGCAACAAAGAAACCCTCGAGCGCTTCATTCCCGCCAAAAAGGCAAATCTCATTGACATCAACTGCAAGGCGCTGCAGGCAGGCTACGATTACTGAGGAAAGGAAGTACCATCATGCTTGATATTAAAATTACCAGGACTTCCACGCCCAAGGCAAAACCCGCACCGGGGCAGAAGCTGGGCTTTGGCAAGATTTTCACCGATCACATGTTTATCATGAACTACACCGAGGGCAAGGGCTGGCACGACCCCCGCATCGAGCCCTTCCACAACATCTCCCTGTCCCCTGCCGCCATGGTTTACCACTACGGTCAGGAGATGTTCGAGGGTTTGAAGGCCTACAAGGGTGCTGACGGTTCGGTTTATCTGTTCCGTCCCGACATGAATGCCAAGCGCACCAATTCTTCCAACGAGCGTCTGGTAATCCCTGAGCTGCCTGAGGAGGATTTCGTGCAGGCCGTCAGCGCCGTTGTGGATGTGGACCGTGACTGGGTTCCCACCGAGCCCGGCACTTCCCTGTATATCCGCCCCTTCATCATCGCAACCGATGAGTTTTTGGGTGTTGCGCCCTCCCAGACCTACCTGTTCATGGTCATTCTCTCCCCCAGCGGCGCTTACTACGAAAGCGGTCTGGCGCCTGTGGGTATCTGGATTGAGGATGAGTACGTGCGTGCCGTCCGCGGTGGTATGGGCTATGCAAAAACCGGCGGCAACTACGCCGCTTCCCTGATCGCCCAGCAGAAGGCGCATGACGCGGGCTTCTCTCAGGTTCTGTGGCTGGACGGTGTGGAGCGCAAGTATATCGAAGAAGTGGGCGCCATGAACATCTTCTTCAAGATCGGCGGCAAGGTGGTCACCCCCATGCTGAACGGCTCCATCCTGCCCGGCATCACACGCAACTCCGTGCTGCAGCTGTGCAGGGACTGGGGCTATGCGGTGGAGGAGCGGAAGATCTCCGCGGAGGAGCTGCTGCAGGCGCAAAAGGACGGCACGCTGGAGGAGTGCTTCGGCACCGGCACCGCTGCCGTCATCTCTCCCGTGGGCAAGCTGCGCTACAAAGATGATGTCATGACCATCTGCGGCGGTCAGATCGGCCCTCTGAGCCAGAGGCTCTACGACACCATCACCGGCATCCAGACCGGCACGCTGCCCGACGAAAGAGGCTGGAGAGTCAAGGTCGGCAAGTAAAAAGCAAAAGGAGTCATCGAAAGATGGCTCCTTTTTTGATGACTCCTTTTGATTATAGCTTGAAGATGCGCTCCGCGGTCTTATGGCCGATCTGCTCGAACTGTGCGTCGGTCAGATCCAGCTGCAGAAAGCGCTTCGTCTCCGTGATGGGATCCCACAGGGGATAATCGGTGCCGAAGGCCATGCGCTCCGCGCCGTAGATATTGATGAACTTTTCCGGG
>JAQXNO010000070.1 GCA_029098045.1 Bacillota bacterium | reverse complement strand
CAAGGAAGCTCAGCGAGAGATTTTGTGCCAGTTCAAAGTTCCGAAAACGCGGGAATACTGTATGTATTTCCCGTTTTTGGAACTGCAGAAATGGTGCAAAAGATCCGCTGAGATCCGCAGACGCAATTGTGCGGTGTTGCCCTGATGAAAAAGGGAGCGGGGCGAATCTCTCATTCACCCCGCTGTAGCTCCCGTTTCGCTTTTGAGCGTTTCTTCCGCAGTGGGTATCCCACGCGTGCCAACTCTTAGGCGGACAGAACCTTGCGGCCCTTGGCACGACGGCGGGCCAGAACCTTACGGCCATTGGAAGTAGCCATTCTTTGACGGAAACCGTGAACCTTGGAACGATGGCGACGGCTGGGCTGATAGGTACGCTTCATGAAATACACCTCCTGTTCAATCAATCATGCTCAACAGCCAAAATGGCCGCAGCAACACATAGTAACGTGATTTTACAATCACACTGCGTTATTGTAACCGAAAAGTAACGTCAGGTCAATATAAAATTTCGCTTTTTTCAGATTTATTTGTGAAGAAAAGGGGACTTTGGGGCGGGGATGCCCCCGCTGGCGATTCGTTACGCACTGCATCCGACAAATGGCTGCCCTGCAACCCTCGACCCGGACTACGTACAGACCCTTGGCTCCCCCTCTGGGGGAGCTGGCGGCGATCAGCCGCCTGAGAGGGTAACAAGCCCCCGATGCCCTCTCAGTCAGCTTCGCTGACAGCTCTCCCAAAGGGAGAGCCAAGGGCGCTGCCGCGCCGGTGTGAAAACATGGTTCTTTGACAGACAAAAGCCGGAAGGAGCGGTGCTCCTTCCGGTGTTTCCTTAATAGTCGAGTTTGTAGTTGGGGCCGGTGTAGCTTCCGTCCAGCTTGCTGAGCACCCGGTTATAGACGGCGCCCGGCTCCAGCGGGGTGGGCTGGAAGTTGTTCTGATTCTCCATGGAGCTGATGGAGCAGGGGATGATGGTCAGCTCGCCCAGCTGCGGCTCCTGACCGTCCTCCTGAATGACCTCCACCTGCACCAGCGCCGTGTCATAGTCCTTGGGCAGGGCGGCGCCGCCAAAGGAGAAATTGCCCAGCGAGTAGAAGATATAACCGTCGTTATATTCTTCGATTCTCTGCAGAACATGGGGATGGTGCCCGTAGACGATATGCGCACCGGCATCGATGGCAGCTCTGGCAATCTGCTCCTGACTGGCCGTGGGGCGGAACTCACCCTCATTGCCCCAGTGGAAGGCGCAGATGATGATCTGGGCGCCGCAGTTTTGCAGCTCCCGAATGCCTGCCTCCACATCCTTCGCGCGCATATCAAAGGCACCGGCATACAGGCCGATAATCAGGCCGCTTTCCGTGATGTGGATGGCGGTGCTGTTCTTCTCCACATAGGTGATGCCCGCTTCCTTCAGAACGTTTACCGTGGAAGTATACCCTTCCTGCCCGTAGTCCATGGCGTGGTTGTTGGCCAGCGTCACGGCATCCACCGAGGAGCCGGTCATGATCTGGCTGTAGGCGGTGGGACCCCGGAACACGAAGGTCTTGTTGGACGCGCCGGAGGTGGAATCCGTCAGAGGACCCTCCAGATTGATGAGGGTGAAATCGTCCTGCTCAAAGTACTGGCGCACATTGTCAAAGGGATAATCGTAGTTCTCCCCGATGGTCTGCACAAAGTGGTGGACGTTGGTCCAGTTCTTTCGGGTGCTGCCGAAGGTGCAGTCGCCCGCGAAGGACAGGGTGTAGTGCTTCACCGGCGGCTCCGTGGGTGCCTCCGTGGGCGGCTCCGTGGGCGGTTCCGTAGGTGGTTCCGTAGGCGGCTCCGTGGGTGGCTCCGTAGGCGGCGCGGTGGCGGAAGAAGGCTCCTGCAGGACTAAATCGCCGGAAGGGCTCTGCCGGTTTGCCGGAAGCAGTACCAGCACCGCGATTTCGCCCAGCAGCAGCACACACAGGATGATCAGAAGAATGGGTTTTAGTTTCATAGGGCTCCTTTTATGACAGGTTGTCCATGGCTTGAAAAGAAAATCAACTGTTTTCCTGCGCCCGCTTTTTCATCAGCTCACGCATACGGGCCGCGTGATCCAGCTGGCGCTTGCGGATGCGCAGGCTCTTGGGGGTGCATTCCAGCAGCTCATCGTCAGCCAGAAACTCCAGACACTGCTCCAGAGAGTAGATTTTGGGCGGGGTCAGGCGCAGGGCTTCGTCGGAGCCGGCAGCGCGCATATTGGTCAGCTGCTTGCGCTTGCAGACATTGACGGTCATATCCTCATTGCGGCTGCAGATGCCCACCACCATGCCCGCGTACACGGCGGTGCCGGGGCCGATGAACAGGGCACCCCGCTCCTGAGCGGCAGCCAGACCGTAGGTCACTGCTTCGCCGGTCTCAAAGGCCACAAGGGAGCCCACCTGACGGCGCTCAATCTCGCCCTTCATGGGGGCGTAGGAATCGAGGACGGAGGACATGATGCCCTCGCCCCGGGTATCGGTGAGGAACTCGTTCCGGTAGCCGAACAGGCCCCGGGAGGGAACCAGAAATTCCAGACGGTAGCGGCTGCCC
>JAQXNO010000069.1 GCA_029098045.1 Bacillota bacterium | reverse complement strand
ACCTCCTCCATGGTGGCATCCGGCTTGCCATAGCGGATGTTTTCAAAAATCGTATCGGCGAAGAGGAACACTTCCTGCTGCACGATGCCGATATTCTCATGGATGGACTTCTGGGTCACATCCCGGATGTCGTGGCCGTCGATGGTAATACTTCCGGAATCCACATCGTAGAACCGGGGAATCAGCTGGCAAATGGTGGTCTTGCCGCCGCCCGAGGGGCCGACGATGGCAACGGTCTCGCCGGGCTTGACCTGAAGGCTCACATTCCGGAGCACATCCAGATTGCTTTCATAGGCAAAAGACACGTTCTTGACCTCAATGGCGCCCTTCACATTCGTCAGGGGCTTTGCGTCGGGTTTATCCTGAATGGTTGGTTCGGTGCGCATGATGGCGACAAAGCGGCTCAAGCCGGCAAATCCGTTGGCAAACATCTCGGAAAAACTGGAAATTTTCCGCATAGGGTTAATGAAAGAGGAAATATACAGTGTAAAGGTCAAAAGATCCGCATAGTTCATTTCCCCCTTCATCACATAAAAGCCGCCGACACCGATGACGGCCACATTCAGACTGCACAGAAAGAATTCCATTGCACTGTGGAACACGCCCATGGCCTTGTGATGCTCCCGCTTGGCGCCCTTGAAAATCTCATTGGCCGCGTTGAAGCGGGCAGTTTCCACCGCTTCGTTGGCAAACGCCTTGGCGGTGCGGATTCCGGAGAGGCTGGATTCGATTTCCGCGTTGATGTGACCGGTTTTCTGCTTGGCTTCCCGGGACGTTCTGCCCATGTCGTGGCGCATGGTCATGACCACCGCCAGGAAAACAGGAATCATCAGTCCCACCACAACCGCAAGCTGCCAGCGGATGGTGCCCATGACGACAACGGCGCCGAGGATGGTCAGCCCGGAAGTCAGCAGATCCTCCGGGCCATGGTGCGCCAGCTCCGTCAGCTCGAACAGGTCGGAAGTCAGGCGGCTCATCAGCTGTCCGGTGCGGTTATGATCGTAAAAATCAAAGCTCATTTCCTGCAAATGGCAGAACAGGTCATGCCGGATATCCGCTTCCACACGGATGCCGAAGGTATGACCATAGTAAGCCACAATGAATTTCAAAACGGAACGCAGCACATAGCAGCAGACCACCGCGGCCATCACGATAAAGAAGGTTCTGTACATCTTGCCCGGCAGCATATCATAGAGCGCGCTGCGGGTGATCAGGGGGAATGTCAGATCAATCGCAGAAATCAGCATGGCGCAGAGCATATCGATCGCAAACAGCTTCTTATGGTTTCCAAAGTACCGCAGGAAAATAGCCAGCGGTGTTTTATTCTGATAGTCCTTCGTTGTCATGCTTTCTCCTCCTATTCCCTCCCATTATACACAAATTCCTCAAAGTTGCAAGCGCAACTGTTTCAAATTTCCCGCGAATATGATATAATCAGGACAAATGATGTTGGAGGTCTGCCATGGAGATTCTATATGTCTGCCCCGATTTTGTGGCCTGCGTCAAGCCCGTGGGACTGGATTCCGAAACGGAGTTTCCCGCCGCGCTGCGTCAGGAACTGGGCGGTACACTTTTCCCCATTCACCGGCTGGACAGGAATGGGGCCGGTGTGATGGTCTATGCCCGCACCAAAGCCGCCGCTGCCGCATTGAGCCGGGTCGTGCAGGAGGGCACGCTGGTCAAGGAATATGTGGCCATGGTACATGGCACGCCGCCGGAATGCGGCGATTGGTCGGATTTTCTTTTCAAGGACAGCCGAGCGAACAAGGTGTTTGTGGTAAAAAAGGAGCGCAAGGGTGTCAAGGCTGCCCGGTTGGAGTTCCGGCGCCTGAGTGCCGGGGAGACAAGTCTGGTACGCATCCGGCTCCACACCGGGCGTACCCACCAGATTCGGGTGCAGTTTTCAAGCAGAGGCTTCCCGCTGGTGGGCGATCACAAATACGGTGCCCGGGATACCGCCTCCGTTCCCATGCTCTATTCCTGCCGCATCACCGTGCCATGGAAGGGAAAAGCAATGGTCTTTGAATCGCTGCCCGACTGGGCGCAGAATTGTTAATAATATACAAATTCTATTCCTGTTTTTTATACACTGCTTGTGCAACTTCATACTTTCTTAATATTTAACTACTTATTTATTTAACATAGCACCGTTATAATGAAATCAAAGAAGTGAAGCAATATGAATTCGCTTCCTGTTTTCCTATCTTTTTCATTTTCTTACCTCTCTTTTCTTATGAGAAATCCCCAATGTGGTCTGGTCAACCACATTGGGTATTTTTCTGATGTGAATTCTAAGGAACCTCTGAATAAATCGTCTGCGGCTGAACGGCGGATCTTTTACACCAATCGTGCAGTACGAAAAATGGAAA
>JAQXNO010000068.1 GCA_029098045.1 Bacillota bacterium | reverse complement strand
CTAAAGAGGAGTGGTAAATATGAGCTGCACAAGAGAAAAAATCCTTGAGAAGGCGAGAAGCTGGATTGGCTTCAAAGAATCCGACGGAAGCCACAGGGATATTATCAATGTTTACAACGCACACAAGCCACTGGCAAGGAGCTACAAGGTGACGTACAAGGATGCATGGTGCGCGACATTTGTGTCAGCCGTTGCGATAGCCTGCGGCGCAACCGACATTATTCCTACGGAGTGCAGCTGCCAGAATATGATCGGTCTGTTCAAAAAGCTTGGCTGCTGGGTGGAGAACGATGCCTATGCTCCTGCTCCCGGTGACATCATCTTCTATGACTGGCAGGACAGCGGAACAGGCGACAACACGGGCTGGTCTGATCACGTCGGAATTGTGGAAAAAACGGAGAACGGAAAGATCACCGCAATTGAGGGGAACTATTCGGATTCCGTAAAGCGGCGCACACTGGCGGTCAACGGAAAGTATATCAGGGGCTTCGGTGTGCCAAGGTATGACACAGAAGCAACTGCGTATAAGCCGGAAACTGAAACAAACACCGCTGATTCCGTTACATACAGCGTGAAGTTGCCGATGCTGCAAAATGGCAGCGTTGGCGCATCCACCAGAGCGTTGCAGACCTTGCTGATCGGCTATGGGTACTCCTGCGGCGCTTGGGGCGCTGACGGGGAATTTGGAAGTGATACCCTGTCCGCCGTTAAGCAGTACCAGAAAGACAATGGATGTACCGTTGACGGAAAGGTCGGCTCCCAGACCTGGGGCAAGCTGTTGGGGGTGAGCTGATATGGATCTGGAACACGAAAAGCGGCTGACTGCCATCGAGGAGCGGTCAAAGTCCAACACGAAGCGGCTGGACAAGCTGGAGGAATCCACCGAGGCCATCAGCCGCCTTGCCACCTCCATGGAGGTCATGGCGGAGCGGCAGGAGCGGGTGGCGGAAACCGTGGACAAGCTGGATGAGAAGGTGACCGTTCTGGAGAGCAAGCCCGCCAGACGCTGGGACGGACTGGTGGACAAAGCGCTCTGGGCAATTGTCGCGGCAGCAATCGGATTCGTGCTGGGGCAGATTGGCCTTGGCTGAAAGTAAAGGAAACTCTGAATCAATCGTCTGCGGCTGAACGGCGGATCTTTTACACCAATCGTGCAGTACGAAAAATGGAAAAAACATACAGTATTCCCTCATTTTTCGTACTTTCGCTTGGCGCAAAATCTCTCGCCGTCAGCTCTTGCCGATTTCATCAGAGCTTCCTAACAATACTTTTTTGGAGGTACATATCATGACGAAGGAAAAAATCGTGAAGTGGATCAAAGCGGCGGGTGTGCGCGCCCTCAAAACCGTGGCGCAGACCGCCGCAGCCACCATCGGCACCGCCGCGGTGCTGGGGGAGGTCAATTGGGTGATGGTTTGCAGCGCCGCCGTTCTGGCGGGCATCCTGAGCCTTTTGACCAGTGTGGCAGGCCTGCCGGAATTACAGGAGTAACAGCCCGTCAACCACTGTAGGGGCGGGGTTGCACCGGCGCGGCAGCGCCCTTGGCTCTCCCTTTGGGAGAGCTGGCGGCGATCAGCCGCCTGAGAGGGGCGGCGTGTCGCCGCTGACAATGCGAGCCTGACAGATTGTGCTTGTCGTTACACCATTGGGCTCTCCCGATTCGTAACTGCCTTCGACATCGTCCCCTACAAAAATGCGGTACGCAGTTCGGGGTCGAGCGGGGCAGGGCAGCCATTTGTGGGATGCAGTGCGTAACGCATTGCCCGCGGGGGCATCCCCGCCGCACCGGCGCGGCAGCGCCCTTGGCTCCCCCTCTGGGGGAGCTGTCACCGAAGGTGACTGAGAGGGTCTTGGCTCCCCCTCTGGGGGAGCTGTCAGCGAAGCTGACTGAGAGGGTCTTGGCTCCCCCTCTGGGGGAGCTGTCACCGCAGGTGACTGAGAGGGCATCGGGGGCTGGTTACCCTCTCAGGCGGCTGATCGCCGCCAGCTCTCCCAAAGGGAGAGCCAAGGGGCGGGGTTTCCCCGCCCGGCCTCTACAATATACAATATATAAATTCCCATTTCAGGAGCATACTATGATTCAGACCTTTCCGTTACTGCCCGGTGTGACACTTCGGTGCTGCCGGGACACCCGGTTCAGGCAGGGATGCCTGAGCCTTCAGTTCGTCCGTCCCCAGTGCCATGAGGAGGCGGCGCTGAATGCCCTCCTGCCCACGGTGCTGCTGCGGGGCTGCGAAACGGCCCCGGATCTGCGCGCCATCACCAACCGGCTGGATGACCTGTACGGCGCTTCCGTTGGCACATTGGTGCGCCGGGTGGGCGACTACCAGACCACCGGGCTTTCCTGCGCCTTTATGGAAGACCGCTTCGCCATGGCAGGCGATGAGATCCTGGCGCCCATGGTGCGGTTTCTGGGGCAGCTGCTGCTGCAGCCGGTGACCGAAAACGGTGCCTTCTGCCCGGATTTTGTGGCCGGGGAGAAGAAAAACCTGATCTCCGCCATCGAATCGGAGCTCAACGACAAGCGCGCCTATGCCATGGGCAAGCTCCTGCGCGCCATGTGCAAAGCCGATTCCTTCGGCGTGCCCCGGCTGGGCACCGTGGAGGCCGTGGCCGACATCGACCCCCAAACCCTTTACGAACACTATCAGCGGATTCTGTGCAGCAGCCCCGTGGAGCTGTTCTATGTGGGCAGCGCCCCCGGGCAGACCGTTGCCGGGCTGCTGAAGGATATGCTATCCCCCATCGTCCGGGATTATGAACCTCTGCCCGGCCAGAGCCCCTTCCACGACGGCGGCGGGAGCCACACGGCCGAGCCTGCGGAGGCTGCCCAGAGCGTGCTGTGCATGGGCTTTGTGACGGACATCACCTGCGCGTGTTCCCAATTTGCCGCCATGCAGGTGCTGAACACCCTCTTTGGCGCCGGTATGACCTCCAAGCTCTTCATGCAGGTGCGGGAAAGGCGGAGCCTCTGCTATGCCATCGGCTCCGGCTATTACGGCTCCAAGGGCATTCTGACCGTCTCCGCCGGCATCGACCGGGAGCAGGAGCAGCCGGTGCGGCAGGAGGTGCTGGCGCAGCTGGAGGAATGCCGCCGGGGGCACATCACCGAAGCGGAGCTGGAAGCCGCCCGGGAGGCGCTGCTGTCCGCCCTGCGGGGGGTGTACGATTCCCCCGGCTCCATTGAAAGCTACTTCGGCACCCAGTTGCTGAACGGTGCCTTCCGCAGCCCGGAGCAGTACCGGGATGAGATCCTTGGGGTGACCATGGAAGACGCAGTTGCGGCGGCGAGAACTCTGCGGCTGCACACCACTTATTTTTTGAAGGGGGCAGAAAAATGACCGTCACGGACTATCCCAGACTGGGGGAGCGGCTGTACCGGCAGACCCTGCCCAACGGCCTGCGCCTGATGGTGGCGCCCCGCCCCGGCTTTACAAGGAAGCTTGCCTATTTTGTCACGGATTTCGGCTCCATCCACACCGATTTTACACTGGAGGGACGAAAAATTCAGGCGCCCGCCGGCATCGCCCACTTTCTGGAGCACAAGATGTTCGATCTTCCGGACGGCCGGGACGTCAGCGCGGAGCTGGCCGCTCTGGGCGCCTCCGTCAATGCCTTCACCAGCTACGACATGACCGCCTACTATTTCTCCTGCACGGAGCATTTTGAGCAGGCGCTGCGGCTGCTGCTGGAATTTGTATCCACGCCGTATTTTACGGAAGAAAGCGTCGCCAAAGAGATCGGCATCATCGATCAGGAGATCGGGATGCATCTGGATAACCCGGACAGCCGCGCCTTTGAGCGTCTGGCGGAGGGTCTTTACGAAAACCACCCCATCCGCATCCCGATCTTAGGCAGCAGCGAAAGCATCCGCGAAATCACCCCGGAACTTCTGTACGACTGCCACCGGGCGTTTTACACCCCGGGCAACATGATCCTGTGCGTGGTGGGCGATGTGCAGCCCGGACAGATAGCGCAGATTGCGGAGGAAATTCTGGGCAGCCACCCCCGGGCGGTGGGGCAAAAGCTGCGCCATTGGGAAGAATCCATGGAAAGCACCTGCCCGGAGACTGCCCTGCGCATGGATGTTGCCATGCCCATGTTCAATCTGGGCTTCAAGTGCGAGCACCCCGGCACCGGCGAAGACGCCATCCGGCAGGAGCTGATCGGAGATCTGGCCGCGGAGGCGCTCTTCGGCGAATCCTCCGCCCTCTACCTGCGGCTGTATGAGCAGGGGCTCATCGATTCCTCCTTCGGCGGCGGCTTTGAAACCATCGACGGCATGGCCATGCTCCTTTGCTCCGGCGACAGCGACGATCCCGCCGCCGTCCGGCAGGCGGTGCTGGAGCAGGCGGAGGCCATCGTCCGGGATGGCATCCCGGCGGAGGACTTCGCCCGGATGAAGCGAAGCGCTCTGGGGCGCCGCATCCGGGATCTGGACAGCTTCGACTCCACCTGCTTCCGGCTGTGCGCCTACGCCCTGTCGGATTATGCGTATTTTCGCTTCCCGGAGCTGTATGAGCAGCTGGAAGCAGCCCAAATTCAGGAATTTCTGCGCCGGGTGGTGCGCGCCGAACGGTGCAGCCTGGCGGTCATCAACCCCTTGGAGGAGGTATAATCCATGTATACAGAAATCTCGTTTCCGTCCCTCGGTCTGACCCTGAATCCCCCCAGCTCTTTTGAGATCGGCCCCCTCACCATTCATCTGTACGGCGTGGTCATTGCGCTGGGACTGGTGCTGGCGGTGGTCTATGCCTGCCGCCGGAGCCGCCGGTTCGGCATCACCGAGGACGATCTGCTGGACGGCGTCCTGTGGGTGACCCCCTTTGCCATCGCCTGCGCCCGCGCCTACTACTGCGCGTTCTCCTGGCCCCACTATGCGGACAACCCCATCAGCGTCCTGTACATCTGGGAGGGCGGCCTTGCCATCTACGGCGCCGTGCTGGGTGCCGCCGTGGGCGTGGTGGTGTTCTGCAAAATCCGGAAGATCAACCTGCCCATGGTGCTGGATCTGGTGGCGCTGGGCTTTCTCATCGGGCAGGCCATGGGTCGCTGGGGCAATTTCTTCAACCGGGAGGCCTTCGGCGCCGAGACGACCTCCTTCCTGCGGATGGGTCTGCTGAACGAGCGCACCGGTGTGGTCACCTATTACCACCCCACCTTCCTGTATGAATCCCTCTGGAATCTGGCAGGCTTCCTGCTGCTGCACGCACTTTCCAAAAAGCGGCAGTACGACGGCCAGATCGCCCTGGGCTAGGTGGCCTGGTACGGTCTGGGACGAGCCTTCATCGAGGGGCTACGCACCGACAGCCTGTACTGGGGCTCCTTCCGGGTCAGCCAGCTGCTGGCCGCGGTCAGCTGTATTGCCGCCGTGGCGGTGCTGCTGTGGCAGATGTTCAGACCCCACGACCCGGCGAAGCTTTATGTAAACCAAATCGCCGCCCGAAAGGCCGCGGAGGTAAAGGAAGCCTCCGAAGCACCGGAACAAGAGGCGGAAAAGGAAGAATAAAAGCAGCTCCCCCAGAGGGCAACTTGGCTCCCCCTCTGGGGGAGCTGTCACCGCAGGTGACTGAGAGGGTCTTGGCTCTCCCCTTGGGAGAGCTGTCACCGCAGGTGACTGAGAGGGTATCGGGGGGCTTGTTACCCTCTCAGGCGGCTGAACGCCGCCAGCTCCCCCAGAGGGGGAGCCAAGGGCGCTGCCGCGCCGGTGCGTTACGGGAGACCGCCCCTACGCTTTACCTATTCACTATTCACTCTTCACTATTCACTACGCAATGGGGAAGCCTTGTGGCGCTGCCGCGCCGGTGCGCAGGGGGCAGCCAAGGCGGGGCTTTGGGGGCGGCAAAAAGTACGGCATGGCGCATGGTATGGTATTTTGGCAGCAAAGAGGAGCGGATGCAGCATCCGCTCCTCTTTTCAAATTGTACGAACCCGGGCAGATTCCGGGGTGTGATGGCGTTATTTTTCCATCATTTCCATGACCTTGCCGCAGCAGCGCGGAATCACCTGTCCTTCCTCCACATGGAGGATCTTGTGGCAGATGGGGCAGTAGACATCCCCCTCTTTTTCCGCGCGCACCACAAAGCCTGCGCTGTTTTTCAGTTCCATAATATTGTCCTTTCTGCTCTGGTCTGCTTTACCGGATATTCCGCCCGATATCAAGGGTTGCCCATCCGGAAGAACAGGGTGTTGCCGTCGGCAACATCATAAACATACATGCCATCTTCCCACTGGATTCTGTTGTCGCGAAGTCCAACGACCACACCGTCATAGCCCTCGGGGACACAGGCGTAAAAGCTGGCAGACCAGGTGGAGGAGTAGACCGTCGTGGTATTCCCGTTCTTGTCGGTTTGGGAGGTGGCTACCCAATCACTGCAGGCGTTGTTTTCCCCTGAGAACGCACAGGGGAAATCCGTTCCATTGTAATTGACGACGGTGATAAAGCAATCATCTGAGATTTCGTGAAGATAGGACCACACAGTATCGTAAGCATCAGTCGAGTAGTCATCCCAGCTTTCAATATCATAGTAGTTTTCACGGCAGGAACGAACGCTGTAGCCGTAATTAAAGGCATTTTCATCGGAGAATTCGACCCTCATATCAACGGCTCTCCACTCATAGCCATCGACAGCGGCATGGGTGTCGTCGGACTCGAAGATGCGGTAATTGGAAATGTACAGCTTGCCGACGGTCTGCTTGGAGCTGTTTTCGTAGCAGCCGGTGATATAATCATAGGGCTCCTCACGGGCGGTGGTGTTGATGACCAGACCGTGCTCCTCAAAGGCAGCGGTCAGAGGCTTGCCCTCGGTTTCGCCGCAGGCGCTGCAGGTTTTGGGGTTCTGGTAATTGGCATCCATCCAGGTGTGGGGCAGGGCTTCTCCACGGGCCTTGCCGCAGAGGGTGCAGGTTCTGGGCGCGGCACAGGTGGCCTGCACCCATTGGTGGGACAGGGGCTCTCCTTCCGTCTGACCGCAGCGGGTGCAGGTCTTGGGCGCGTCACAGGTGGCTTCCGCCCATTCGTGCTTGCAGCTGCATCCGCTCAGGATGGCCAGCGCCGCAAGGAGAAGCAAAAACAGCCGGATGTGTTTTTTCATATGACTCTCTCCTTTGTGATAATGAGGATTGTCCGAATGGCTACACCGTCATTATACCGCTTCCACGGGCATTGTCAAGAATACCGTGCCGCCGGATATTTTACCCGATCATCGAAAGTACATCCATTTGTCAAATCCTGACGGCGCAGGGGAACCAAAAAAGAAGGAGCGGAAAAAGCCGCTCCTTTTTTGCGTGTATTTCGCTTAGTCCAGAATCTCCATCAGTCTGCCGCAGCAGAAGGGGATGGGCTCGCCGGCCTTGACGTGCAGGGTCTTGTTGCAGGTGACGCAGTACACGTCGGTGTCGTAGGGTGCCCGGATGGTGGGTACTTCCTTT
>JAQXNO010000067.1 GCA_029098045.1 Bacillota bacterium | reverse complement strand
CACGCCGCCCCTTGGCTCTCCCTTTGGGAGAGCTGGCGGCGATCAGCCGCCTGAGAGGGTAACCAGCCGCCGATGCCCTCTCAGTCAGCTTCGCTGACAGCTCCCCCAGAGGGGGAGCCAAGGGCGCTGCCGCGCCGGTGCGTTACGGGAGACCGCCCCTACGCTTTACCTATTCACTATTCACTCTTCACTATTCACTACGCAATGGGGGAGCCAAGGGCGCCGTAAGCGCCGGGCGGGGGGTCCTTTTGCGGTCTACTTCTTTTTCAGCTGTTTGATCTGCTTGGCAACACCCTTGCTCCACGCATTTTTGCGGCGGAGCATTTCCTCTTTGTCCACCGCTTCGGCTTTCAGCTTCTGGTAGCTCTGCCAGCGACCCATGTCCAGCTCCCCCCGTTCGATGGCGGCGCGGATGGCGCAGCCGGGCTCTTTTTCATGGCGGCAGTCGGAGAAACGGCAGGTGCCCAGATACTGCTCCACGTCGGAAAAGGCCTCCCCCATGCCCTCGGACACGTCCCACATCCCCAACTCCCGCATACCGGGGGTGTCGATGATCATGACACCGCTTTGCAGCCGGATCAGCTGCCGGTGGGTGGTGGTATGGCGACCCTTGCTGTCATCCTCCCGGATGCCGCCTACGCCCATGATCTCCTCCCCGGCCAGCGCGTTGACAAGGCTTGACTTGCCCACGCCGGAGGAGCCTAAGAATACCACGGTTTTTCCCGGCTGCAGGTAGGCATTCAGCCGGGCAAGGCCGTAGCCCGTCCGGGCGCTGACCACATGGGTTGCCGCCCCCATGGCCACGCGCTCCACCTGCATTTCATAATCCCAGGTGTCGGCCACCAGATCCGCTTTGGTCAGCAGAATCACCGGGGTGGCTCCGGACTGATAGGCAAGGGTCAGATACCGCTCCAGACGTTTGGGGTTAAAGTCCTGATTCAGCGACTGCATGATGAATACAGAGTCAAAAGTGGCCGCCACAGCCTGATCCCGGGGCACGGAGCCGGGCTCCCGCCGGGAAAACAGCGTTTTTCGGGGCAGGGTGTGCAGAATCACGCTGTCCCCGTTGGGGATGTACTGGATCATCACAAAGTCCCCGGTGGTGGGAAAGGCTTCGTTTCCCGCGTAATATTCGCTGGTCTTCAGCCGGGCATGGGTGATGCCCCGGTCGCAGACAATCTCATAGCGCTCCTTATGCACCGCGGTGACCCGGGCAGGGATGCCGGGAAGCCCCTCGGTGGATTGCGTCAGACCGTAATCACAGATGTTCATAAATATCCTTTCACAGATCATCCCATGCAGCCCCGGCAGGGGGTGTAGCCGGACCCAATCGCGTCCGAATAGCTGTGAAAATACACCCGGTTTGCCTCTCTGGGCAGGCTGTCGCAGGTGGGCGCATGGAAGGTTTTGGAGTTCTTGTTGCCGATGAAGCCCGGTCTTTCCTGAACCACGCTCACCTGCTCCGGCGCGGCATTCTGATTTTCCCATGTGAAGGTCACGGTTTTCCCGTCGGAATGTGCCAGAATGGTACCCAGCTTGTCCGTGCGCAGCATGGGGATGCCCGCATCCCGGTAGCGGTCGATGATTTCCGCATGGGGATGACCGTAGGAATTGTCCGCGCCCACGGAAACCACCGCATACTCCGGGTTCACCTCATAGAGCAGCCGGTAGGAAGAGGAGGTGGAGCTTCCGTGGTGACCCACTTTCAGCACAGTTGCCGCCCAGTCCCGGTTCTCCGCCCAGTAATCCAGCATATCGTTCTCGGCCAGCACTTCCATATCCCCCGTGAAGAGGAAGGCGGTTTCGCCGTAATCCAGCCGCACCACAAGGGAGGTGTTGTTGGTTTCCGCGTAGGTTTTGGTGGGGCCCAGAATGGTCAGAACCAGCGTTTCCCCGCCGTTTTGAAGGGTCAGCTGATCGCCGGGCTTGGGGATCGTGACGGAAAGCCGCTGCTGATCGGTGTAGTAGAGAAAATCGTCAAATACTCTGGAGGCATAGGTGTTCGTGGGCGCGTAGACCCGGGCTGTGGGGAACACCGCCAGCACCGCGGGCAGTCCGCCCACATGATCCTCATGGGCATGGGAGCAGATCACAGCCTCCAGCTGCTGCACATTCTGCTGCTGCAGATAGGACACCACCAGCTGGGAATCGTCCCGGTTGCCGCCGTCAATGAGGACAAACCGGTCGCCCCATTCAATCAGGGCGCAGTCCGCCTGCCCCACATCGATGAAGTGCACCAGTAGCTCCGTGTCCGCCGCATCCGACGCGGCGGGGGCGGTTTCCGGTGGGGGCAGGACGATCTCCACGCTGCAGCCGCACAGCAGCAGGGAAAGGATCAGGAAAAGCGAAATCAGTTTTTTCATGGGTTTCATTCGGTGGTCAGATTTTGATTGTTCTTCGGCTTCTTCTGCTGGTTCAGCCAGGTGTTCATGACGATGCCGTGGGGCAGCAGCTTCACCAGCCGCACCTGCATCCGAACGGGGAAGCCGTGGACGGAGTAATCCTTTTTGGTTCCGTACAGATCCTTCAGACCCGTGGCAACGCAATCTTTCGCCTCATAGAGCCGGTTAAAATACTGCACCTCGTTGCCCCCGTTGGTCTGAACCGCGTGGTTGAAAAATTCCGTTTTGACCCAGCCGGGATTCATGGCCATGACCCGGATGCCTTTTTCCTTCAGTTCCCGGTTCATGGCACGGGAATAGCTGAGGACGAAGGACTTGGTGGCCGCATAGGTGGTGATGTAGGGCACCGGCTGGAAGGCGGACAGGCTGTCCAGCTGCAGAATGTGGCTGCCCGGCGCCATGTAGGGAATGCACAGGCGGGTCATGCACACCAGCGCCTTGCAGTTCAGATCGATCATCCGGCACTCGTCCTCCAGCGGGATTCTGTGGTAGCTGCCGAATTTTCCGAAGCCCGCCGCATTGACCAGCAGCCGGATGTTGGGCTGCTCCGCGTTCAGCAGGTCAGCCACCTTGCGAAAGCTCTGTGCATCGCAAAGATCCAGTCCCAGCGGGCGCACCGGGACGGCAACCTCCGTTTTCAGGGTTTCCAGCGCATCCACCCGGCGGGCAATGACCCAGATCTCATCGACCTTTACATATTGGGACAGCTGCAGCACAAACTCCCTGCCCATGCCGGAGCTGGCACCGGTGACAATGGCAATATTCATACATATTTCCTCCTGTCTTTGGCTGCCTGAAGCAGCGCGCATTTTTCATTGGATAGGGTTTCTTCCAGAACCTGCTCCAGAAGATACCGGAGCATCCTGCCGATTTCGGCACCTTCCAGCCCCAGCTCCATCAGGTCATGGCCGTCCACCGCCAGATCCCGGATGGAAAGGCAGCCCTCTTCTTCGATGATCCGGGCAAGCATTTCCCGCAGCGTGTCAAACTGGGCCATATCCTCCGCCTTGCCGGTGCCCTTGCTGCTCATGTCCGCCTCCTGCAGGGCAAGCAGCGCCTCCAGCCACTGCGCCCCCCACCGGCTGAGCCAGCGGCGCAGCAGCCGTTTGTCCGGCTCCAATTTGGTCATATGCTGCCCGATGAGGAACAAAACCTCCTCCCGCAGCCGGGTGGGCGCTTTCAGACGCTGCAGCACCGCATCCGCAAGGGCGGTGCCTGCGCCGGCATGACCCTTGAAGTGGCCGTGGCCGTCCTCGCCCACCGTGAAGCAGGCAGGCTTTCCCACATCGTGCAGCAGCGCCGCCCAGCGCAGCGCCGGCTGTGCCGGCACCGCCTCCACCACATGGGCGATATGGGTGTAGATGTCATAGGCATGGTGGGTGCTCCTCTGGTCGAAGCCCACGGTGGGTGCAAGCTCCGGGATCACCCGGGTGATGACGGGGGCAAAGCGAATCAGATCCGCGGCGGTTACCAGAGGCAATAGTTTACATAATTCTTCAAAAACCCGCTCCCTTGCAAGGGAATCCATCAGAGGAGCCAGCCGCGTCATGGCATCCATGGTGTTCGGCTCCACCGTCAGGCGGTATTTCACCGCGAAACGGACACCCCGCAGAATCCGCAGGGAATCCTCCCGGAACCGGGTATCCGGGTCGCCCACGGCACGAAGCACCCGGTTTTCCAAATCGGCACGACCGCCGAAGGGGTCCGCAACCCCCCGTGTGGGGGAATAGGCCATGGCATTAACGGTAAAATCCCGGCGCGCCAGATCCTCCTCCACCGACGGGACGAATTTCACCCAGCCGGGGTGCCGGTTGTCCGCATAGTCCCCTTCCGCGCGGAAGGTGGTGATCTCCACCACGCCGGAATCCGTCACAACGCCCACGGTGCCGTGCTTTTTGCCTGCCAGCACCAGCTTTTGGGCTGCACATACGGCTTGGGTTTCCTCCGGCAGGGCGGCGGTACACAGGTCAAAGTCCTGGGGCTGCAGCCCCAGACAGGCATCCCGGACGCAGCCGCCCACCAGATAGGCCGCAAATCCGGCACGCTCCAGCGCGTCCACGCAGGCACGCACGTTCTTCGGAAGCAGCATGGCCTAGCCCTCTGCCGGGCTGCCATCCCCCGGAACCTGCGCGGCGCGGCCTTCGCCGGTTTCCGCCGGCAGACCTGCAAAGGCCCAGATGCCACAGCCCAGCAGCAGCACATAATCTGCCGCCCCCTTCAGGGACAGGCAGCACAGATACACCGTCCCCAGGCTGAAAAACCACAGGCTCCGAAGCGACCCCATGCCAGCCCCAAAGGCGGCACGGTGATAGGCCGTCAGCATCAGCGACGCGTAGGCCATCAGATAGAAGCAATAGTCCTGCAGCTGGGGGGTGGCGCTCCACATCCGATACCGGGAGAGCATCCGCAGGGCAAAATAGACGCACAGCACCGCATGGAGCAGGCAATGGGGCTTTCTGCCCCGCAGATACGCAACACCCGCCAGCGCCATGGAAACGGCGCTGCACAGCCCCAGCAGCCAGACAATCAGCATCAGGCGGCTGGAAAACGTGGCAAACTCCGAAATTGTGGTGATGCCGATGCCCACGGCGGCGGCGAAGGCGCCGATGCCGCGCAGGGGGGACGCCGGGAGGTCATCCTGACTGACAGCGGAGGCGATGGGACGTGTGCCGAAAAACAGCACCGCCAGCGCGCCGCCGGTCAGAATCCACAGGGCAATGTCCGCCCAGTGGCCGGCCTCCAGCAGGCCCCGTCCGTCGATGCCGGTGGCATACAGAATGGTGCGCAGCACAAGCCCCAGAACACCTGCGGCCAGAATGGTGTATTTCAGTTGAATCGGTTTGGTGCAGACCCTCATGGGCAATTCCTCCTGTAAACACTCATGCGAAATCAGGGGAAGCTGTGAATAAATCGGCAAGAGCTGACAGCGAGAGATTTTACTTCCTCAGAAAGTTTGGAAAATCGTGGAATACTGGATGTATTTCCGATTTTTCAAACTGCACGGAGGGAGCAAAAGATCCGCTGTTCAGCCGCAGACGATTTATTCAGAGATTCCCAGGCTCAGCCCAAGGAGCAGAACCGGCTGATGGATCAGATAGACAGACAGGGAATGTCTGCCGAAAAAACAGAAAAAGCGGGAAACGGGGTGACCGGCAAGCCGGGGCAGCAGGCTCCGGCGGTCTGCGTACAGCGCTTTCCCCAGAGAAGCCCCCAGCAAAAAGAAGCCCAGATAGGGAAAAACCGGAAAGTAATCCGCCGACGAGAAGCCCGGCGCCGTCAGTCCCAGGGGGTACAGGAAGGGGGGCGAAACGGAAATCCGTCCAAAGGCAAACCCAAGGGCGGCAAAGCCTACGCCGAAGCAGCACAGGGCGCGGCTGCCCAGCGGACGAAAGCAGCTCCACAGCAGCATACAAAGCCCCAGACAGTGCAGCACCCCGAAGCGAATAGGCATCCCCGCCAGGGCGGTGACCGCGCTGACCAGCACGGCGCAGCAGAGCACCACCGTGCCCCGGCGCGCGCTCCGGTGCCCCAGGGTGGCACAGATGCCGGAAATCAGGAAGAAGAGCACCCCGCCCCCCTCCTTCCAGAACAGGAAAAACGGGGAAGCTCCAAGCTGCAGCACCGGGTACAGCCAGGTCAGATCATACAGAAGATGGACGGCCACCATGCCGAGGCAGCACAGGCCTCTGGCGGCATCCAGCTCCCAGATGCGGTTTTCAGGTTTCAGCCTCCGCTGCCTCCTCTTCCAGTACACGGTATGCGACTTTGCCCACCAGTGTCTTGGGAAGCTCGGTGCGGAACTCGATTTCCCGGGGAAGGGCGTATTTTGCGATATGTTCCTTGCAGTATTCCAAAA
Source organism: Bacillota bacterium (assembly GCA_029098045.1). Taxonomy (GTDB): domain Bacteria; phylum Bacillota; class Clostridia; order Oscillospirales; family Oscillospiraceae; genus Faecousia. Next base: position 1,904 of record JAQXNO010000067.1, on the reverse strand, counting down.
TCTCGGCTTTCAGGGCTTCCGTAGGCGCGATGCCCGGCATGGGCACCACAAAGGCCTTGATCCGCTGTCCCCGGTAGTCATCCTTGATGCCGATGACACAGGACAGCAGCACCTTTTCGTGGCCGTCGATGATATTTTCCAGCTGAGAGGGGTAGACATTGTAGCCGGAGGTGATGATCATCCGCTTGATGCGCTGGCGGAAGTAGACGAAGCCCTCGGCGTCCATATAGCCCAGATCGCCCGTGTGCAGCCAGACCTTACCGTCGGCGTGGGTGCGCAGGGTCTGGGTGGTTTCTTCTTCGTTGTCCATATAGCCCAGCATCACCGTGGGGCCGCTGACACAGATCTCGCCCTCGGTGCCCGGCTCCACCTCCTCTTCCGTGCCCACCGCCACGATCTGATAGAAGGTGTCGGGGAAGGGCACGCCGATGGAGCCGTCCCGGGCATAGGACTTGGGGGTCAGGCAGGAGGCGGTGACACATTCCGTGGTGCCGTAGCCCTCCCGGATCTGCTCGGTGCAGCCATGCTCGTGCAGAAAGGTATCCACCTTCTTCTTCAGCTCCGGGGACAGGGTGTCGCCGCCGGAGAAAATGCCCCGCAGGAAGCTCAGATCCGCCTTTTCCAGACCGTCGGCACGGAGCAACGCCTCAAAGAGGGTGGGCACGCCGGGAATCAGGTTGGGCTTTTGCCTGACCAGAATACTGGCATAGGTCTGAACGCTGAACTGGGGCACCAGAATGCAGGTGGCGCCGCCGATGAGGGCGGTGTGGATGCCGATGCCCAGACCGAAGCCGTGGAAGATGGGCATCACCGACAGCATCTTCATGCCCGCCACGCTCCGGTAGCCGGAGGCGGCAATGGTCTGAAGTCCCAGGGCATTGAAGTTCAGGTTGGAAAGCTGAATGCCCTTGGCGGTGCCGGTGGTGCCGCCGGAATAGAGGATCGAGGCGCAGTCGTCTGCCCTGCCGTCATCGGCGGGCAGCGCAGCGTCCTTTCCCGCTTTCAGCACATCTGTCCACAGGCGGTAGCCCGCTTTGGGCAGGGGATGCCTGCCGCCCTTGGTGTGGGGGTAGATGAGATTCAGGGGAACCGGCAGCTCGTCGCCGATTTTGGCAATGAGGATCTGCGTGGGATTTTCAAGCTCGGGGGCAATCTGGGCAACCTTGCCGTAGAACTGATCCAGGGTCAGAATTGCCTTGGATTTGGAGAAATTCAGATAAAAGGCGATCTCTCTGGCAGCGGACAGGGGGTGGATCATATTGGAAATCGCTCCGATGCGGTTGAGCGCGTAGAAGCAGTCCAGCGCTTGCGGGCAGTTGGGCATACAGATGGTGACCTTGTCGCCTTTTTTGATGCCCATGGCAGTCAGCGCCCGGGCGGTTCGGTCAATGCGCCGCAGGAAGACGCTGTAGGAGGTCTTCTTGCCCATAAACACCCAGGCGATGTGGTCGGGGTATTGTACAGCGGTGTCCCGGAGCATCTGGTACATGGTCTTTTGGGGATAGTTCAGGGATACGGGGGTATTGCCGTAGTATGCCGTCCATGGGGCGGCAGAAGAAAGATTCATAAAAGCGATCCTCTCTATTGTATCGTACATAGAATTTTCATGATTATACCATTTCCCGCAGCCGATTTCCAGTCCTTTCAGCAATTCTCCCGGAAAAACCTGCCCCTTTTGCATCCCCGCGGGCGATTCGTTACGCACTGCATCCGACAAATGGCTGGCCCGCTCGACCCCGAACTGCGGCAGATGGCTGAGAGGTTATTTCGAAAGCCTTCTGCGTGGTCGATGGTGCCGGTTCCTCCGGAGGGTGACTTTCTTGTCCCGGCAAGAAAGTCACCAAAGAAGCCGGCTGGGGAGGGTTTGAACGCGATTGCTCCCGCAATCGAGCCACCTCCCCAGA
>JAQXNO010000066.1 GCA_029098045.1 Bacillota bacterium | reverse complement strand
TCTGCGGATCTCAGCGGATCTTTTGCACCATTTCTGCAGTTCCAAAAACGGGAAATACATACAGTATTCCCGCGTTTTCGGAACTTTGAACTGGCACAAAATCTCTCGCTGAGCTTCCTTGCCGAATGATACGGTATTGCCATAAAAAAGCGGCCTGACGAAAGCATCGTCAGGCCGCTGAAAGTATCAGCAGATTTTTCCAAAGCGGGAATGAATGTCTTTGAGTGCTTGCAGGGCGGTCAGCACATGGAGCCGCTTGCTCCAGGGATTGTTCCAGGCGCTCTGCAGCTTCTGCAGGATCACCTCGGAACCCTCAATCCCGGTCAGCCACCGGCAGCCCTCTTCATATTCTTTCGTGCAGTATTCCGCATGACGCGGCTGCACCTTGAACCAGTGGGTGATGGGGTTCATGTCAAATCTTCCGACGCCGTTGTGCCTTGCGAATACCCTGTATTTGAGCGTGGAGAAGGCGATGCGGAGTCTGGAACTGCCCACAGGGGAGCAGGTGGAGGTGGTAATATAGGGATTGGGCAGATGCTTCAGCATCCAATCGGTGTAGAACCTTCGGTCACAGATCAGACCGGGATTCAGCTGCCGCACATACATGACCACATCCTCGTCCATAAAGGGAGAGATGCACTCGCATCTGTCCAGAAACATATGGGCAGAGTTCTGGGAAGCACGCAGATGGCACAGATATTCCTGAAGGTCGGAAACATAGTCCTCCGCCTTGCGCTCCGCATGGGTCAGCTCCTGCCAGAGACCACTCAGAATCCGCCGTGCCACACGGATGACTCTGCAGGATGATTGCTTCCCCCAATTTTTGTATATCAGGTCGCCCATCAATTCGCCGCCGCAGATGCCCAGACCGATCAGACCGCAATTGGAGGTGTTCAGAAGCGTGGCGATGCTTCTGGCACCGGTGGCGCCGATGCCGGCCTGCATACATTCGTTCAGTGCCAGGTCATCGTGCAGGCGCTCGACAAATACCGCGGCATCCATGGGATAGAACACATAGTCCAGACACAAATCGGAAGCGATCTGCTGGGAAATGCTGTAATCCAGAGAACCGGACTGTGCGTAATTGCAGCAGACGATATCCTTGTTGAAACCCTGCTTATACGCACTCAGAAGGACGGAACGGGAATCCATGCCGCCGGACAGGGTGACGCATTGGGTGTATCCGTATTCCGCGTTCTTCCGGAACTGCAGTTTGACAGCTGCTTCGAAAAGGGAATCAAATTTGTCGATCATGCCATCCAGGGTGGCGGGAATTTCAAAGGTCTTCATGGGGTGGGTGACCAGTTGGGTGGCAGCAGCCTTCAGATCCACCACAAGGGATTCAAACGCGTTCAGATAGAGAACCTGATTCAGGTAGGTATCATTGCCGTTTACATAGCCGCGGACAAGCATATGCTCCAGAGCACCCATATTGATGGCGGGGGTATACCCCTCCCAGGCCAGAATATCGAGAACATCATGGTAGCTGGAACCGTAGCAGACGCACCGATCATCACGGCAGTAGAACATGGGCCGCCTGGACATGAGATCATTGGTGATCAGAATCTTCTGGGCGCGTTTATCCCACAACGTCAGCGCGTACAGACCCTTCGCACGCAGAACAAGCTGCGCACCGTAGTTTTCGTAGAGCTGAATCAGAATCTGCTGATTATTGGCACAGCCAAGGGATTCCTTCAATTCGGTGCTGTTGAGGATGACACCGTCAAAGTGTATGAGGTAGTCCTCGTTCTCAAAGCAGACCTTTTCCTGTGGGAACTTATCGTTCCATGTGGCAAAGGAGAGCTTTGGCTCAAATCCGAAGGAAATGACGCCGTTCATTGCTTTCATAATGATCCCGCCTTTTGTAAATTCTGTATGGACAATATCACGGGGATACGACCATGATTACCCACAGATTGTACGATGTTTATCATGAAATGTCAAGGATTGTCTTTCAAAAAAATACAAATGTTTATATATGAAGGAAAATCCGGGATAAACCCATGAAAATGGGTGCTTCGCGGGAAAGCAAAACAAACGAACAACGGGGCGCGTACGCGCCCCGCTAAATGACTGAAATCCCTGATGGGAAGATTATTAACTGAGATTTTGATTATTCCAGCTCAAACGCGCCGGTGTAGAGCTGGTAGTAGGTGCCCTTCTGGGCGATCAGCTCTTCGTGGGTGCCCCGCTCAATGATGTGACCATGGTCAAGCACCATGATGCAGTCGGAATTCATAATGGTGGAAAGCCGGTGGGCGATCACAAACACGGTGCGGCCCCGCATCAGGGCATCCATGCCGTCCTGCACCAGCTTTTCGGTGCGGGTATCGATGGAGGAGGTGGCCTCATCCAGAATCATCACGGGAGGATCGGCTACGGCCGCACGGGCGATGGCAATCAGCTGCCGCTGTCCCTGGGACAGCTGGGCGCCGTTGTTCGTCAGCTCCGTATCGTAGCCCTTGGGAAGACGTGTGATGAAATCGTGGGCATTGGCAAGCTTCGCCGCGTGGATGCACTCCTCGTCGGTGGCATCCAGCTTGCCGTAGCGGATGTTGTCCATGACCGTGCCGGTGAAGAGATTGGTATCCTGCAGCACCACACCCAGAGACCGGCGCAGATCGGCCTTTTTGATCTTGTTGATGTTGATGCCGTCATAGCGGACCTTGCCGTCGGCAATGTCATAGAAACGGTTGATGAGGTTTGTGATGGTGGTCTTGCCCGCGCCGGTGGCGCCGACGAAGGCGATCTTCTGACCGGGATGGGCATAGAGGGTCACGTCATAGAGCACCTGCTTTTCCGGGACGTAGCCGAAGTCCACATTGTACATGGTGATGTCGCCCTTCAGCTCCGTGTAGGTGACCGTGCCGTCTGCCTGATGGGGATGGCGCCACGCCCAGTGACCGGTACGGGTTTCGGACTCGGTGATATTGCCGGCTTCGTCGATATTGGCGTTGACCAGTGTCACATAGCCCTCGTCCACCTCCGGTGCCTCGTCCATCAGCTCAAAGACACGCTCGGCACCTGCCAGTGCCATGATGATGGAATTGAACTGGTTGGAGATCTGGTTGATGGGCATATTGAAGCTTCGTGACAGCAGCATAAAGGTCATCAGACTGCCAAGACTCAGCATTTCACCGCCGGATGCCACAACGAGAATGCCGCCGACGATGGCGAGAATGGAGTACTGGATATAACCCAGATTGTTGTTGATGGGTCCCATGGCGTTGGAAAGACGGCCGGCGGTATAGGCGTTCTGGCAGAGCGCCTCATTGAGCTGATCAAACTCCTCCTTGGCGGTTTCCTCGTGGGTGAAGACCTTCACGACCTTCTGACCGTTGATCATTTCCTCCACATAGCCATTGAGGGCACCCAGAGACCTCTGCTGGCCCACAAAGAACTTGCCCGCCTTGCTGATGACCTTGACGGTTACAAACATGATGCCCGCTACCGTGAACATGGTCACGATGGTCAGAATCCAGGAGGCACGAATCATGGCGATGAGAATCACCAGAATGGTGACCATGGAAGAGAAGCACTGAGGAATCGACTGGGAAACCATCTGCCGCAGGGTGTCGATGTCGCTGGTGAAGCGGGACATGATGTTGCCGGCGGTGTTGGAGTCGAAGTAGCGCAGGGGAAGACGCTGCATTTTGGTGAACATCTCGTCACGGATGGCTTTCTGGGTGCCCTGTGCCACGCCGACCATCAAAAATTGCTGCAGGAAGGATGCAACCATACCGGCTGCGAAGATGCAGGCAATGCCGATCAGGTACTGAAGCAGGGGCGCGAAGTCGGTGGAGCCCGATGATACCATGGGCAGAATAAAATCATCCACCAGCTTGCCGATGTTCTCGCTGCCGCGGGTCTGGGCGAAGGCGGAAATTACGATGCACACCATCACCACCAGCAGGGAAACCGCGTATTTTTTCATGTACCCAAGCAGCCGCAGGAGGGTCTTTTTGGGATTTTTTGCTTTGCGGCCGTCGCCGCGCATTCTGACAGGAGGCATTACTGCTTTCCCCCTTTCTGCTGAGAGTAGTAGACTTCCTGATAAATGGAGGAACGTTCCATCAGCGCATCATGGGTGCCGGAATCAACCACGACACCGTGGTCCATAATAACGATCAGATCCGCGTCCTGAACGGAGGCCACACGCTGGGCAATGATCAGCTTGGTAGTGCCGGGGATTTCCTCCCGGAATGCCTGACGGATCAGCGCGTCGGTGCGGGTGTCCACGGCGGAGGTGGAGTCGTCGAGAATCAGAATCTTCGGCTTTTTCAGCAGTGCCCGGGCAATGCACAGCCGCTGCTTCTGACCGCCGGATACATTGGTGCCGCCCTGCTCAATCCTGTGATCATAGCCATCGGGGAAGCCGACGATGAAATCGTGGGCGCAAGCCAGCTTGCAGGCGTGGATCAGCTCCTCGTCCGTGGCGTCCGGGTTGCCCCAGCGCAGAGTCTCCTTGATGGTGCCGGAGAACAGGGTGTTTTTTTGCAGCACCATGGCAACCTGATCACGCAGCACATCCAGATCGTAGTCCCGGACATCCACACCGCCCACCTTCAGGCTGCCTTCGGATACGTCGTACAGCCGGGGAATCAGCTGGACCAGGGTGGATTTGCTGGAGCCGGTGCCGCCCAGAATGCCCACGGTGGCGCCGGAGGGAATGTGCAGATTGACCTCCTTCAGCGCCCGGTGCTGGGCGGCTTCGGAATAGCGGAAGCCCACGTTTTCAAAGTCGATGGAACCGTCGCGCACTTCCATGACGGCGTTTTCGGTGGGAGAGGTCAGGTTGGGCACCTCCGTCAGAAGCTCATGGCAGCGCTTCAGAGGGGCGCGGCTCATGGTCAGCATCACGAAAACCATGGAAAGCATCATGAGGGAGGACAGAATCTGGGTGGTGTAGGTAAACATGGAGGACAGCTCGCCGGTGGTCAGACCCAGAGCCGGGTTGTTGCCGGAGGCGACCACCATGCCGGCGCCGATCCAGGAGATGGCCAGCATACAGCCGTAAACGCACAGCTGCATAATGGGGTTGTTCAGGGCAATGATCCGCTCCGCAGTGCAGAAATCCCGGTAAATGGAGCCGGAAATCCCGGTGAATTTTTCGGTTTCCTTTTCCTCCCGGACGAAGGACTTCACAACCCGGATGCCGTGGATGTTCTCCTGCACCACGTTGTTGAGCTTGTCATAGGTTTTGAACACCCGGTCAAAAATCCTGAACACCCTGGGGATCAGCGCGATCAGAGCCAGAACCAGCACCGGCAGTGCGACGCAGAATACCAGACTCAGACGCACGGAGATGCCCATGGCGGAGAACATGGCCAGAATCAGCATCATGGGGCTGCGGATGGCCATGCGGATCATCATCTGAAAGGTCATCTGCAGGTTGGCAACGTCGGATGTCAGGCGGGTGACGATGGAGGCGGTAGAGAATTTGTCGATGTTGCTGAAGCTGAATTCCTGCACGTGGTGGAACATATCATGGCGCAGATTTCTGGCAAAGCCGGTGGCCGCCTTGGAAGCCAGCGTTGCCGATGCCACACCGAAGGACAGGGAAGCCAGTGCGCAGAGGACAAGCTGGATGGCTTTTGTGACCACCACGGTCATATTCTGCATGACGATGCCGTAGTCATAAAGATCGGCCATGACCAGTGGGATCAGCACCTCCATGGCAACCTCGCCGATCATGCAAAGGGGGCTGAGAATCGTCGCCCACTTGTATTCCCGGATACACCGGGCCAGTCGTTTGATCATGTTGTTTCCTCCTTGGGATTGGGGTCACAGGATGGCAGACCCAGATTTGAAATGGATCGCTGCAGGAGCGTTCCGAAAAGTTCCTTTTCCTCCGGAGTGAACCCTGCAACGATTTTCGCCTCGTTTTCCTGAATGATGCGGCGTATCATCTGCGTGCAGGCATGCCCTCTGGGAAGCATATAGATCCGCTTGCAGCGGCGGTCGCTGGGATCGGGGCGGAATTCTATGAAATCCTTCTTTTGCAGCCGCACCAGAAGCCCGGAAACCGTTGGATGCGACAGATGGAAGGCCTGCTCAATATCCCGGGAACAGGGCGCATCCTTCCGATGGGCAAGATAGCCCAGAATATGTCCCTGCGCTGCCGTCAAATCCATCTGCGTCAGCGCATGGGAGACGGACTGGTCGAACTGACAGTGAAGCACCTTAAAATAGAATGCGTATAGTTGCGACAGGGGAATCACCTCCTGAAAATATGTAGCACGCTACGTATTTTAACACAGCTTCGAAGCGGATGCAAGTGTGTTCCAAATTTGTTTACAATTGGATGTTTCAGACAGGAGAAAGCAAATTGACATTTTCATTCCAAACTGCTATCATTTGTTAGAAAATATGAGGAGGATGCTTATGAGCGGATGTGATGGATGCTGCGGCAATTGCGGCGGCTGCGGCAGCTCCGGCGGGTGCATGGAGCTGACCATGGGCGAGATTGAGATGCTTGGCACACTGGCGCAGATCCCGTTTTTGCCGGTTGCCCGGAATATGGGAGATGACACACCTGTTTATCTGGAGGACGCGGACAGGACGCCCGCCGAATACAGCCTGATTTTGCAGTGCCTTGAAAAACGCGGTCTGATTTCCATTGATTACGATCAGCCGCTGAAGGGCTTTGACGGGGCTGCCTACGCACCCTATCCCATCCGCGGCAGCTTCGCGCTGACACAGCGGGGGCAGCAGGTGGTGGAGCTGCTGGAAAAGCAGGGAATCGGGTAAAATTTTTTACAGGCGCATTTTTGTGCTTGACGAATGGACACGAAGCTGATACAATGGCTTCAATATTCAAAGACTGTGAAGGGAAGAGTAAGCCTGTTTTCTTCGTTCAGAGAGCCCCCGGCTGGTGTGAAGGGGGTACGCACAGGAGCAGGCCGAACATGGTCCCGGAGTCGCGGAGACGATAGGTAGTTTCCGACGGGTGCGCCCGTTAAGGCGCGGGAGTATGTTGGTACTCTATGAGGCTGTCACCGTGAGGCGGCGGCAAAGCAAGGTGGTAACACGATTTTGATCGTCCTTGTGCCAGGTATGGCACAGGGGCGTTTTTGTTTGGGAGGGTGATTCTTTGGAACCGATTATTGAAATCAGGAATCTGTCGAAAACCTTCGGCACGGGGCAGGCACAGGTGGCGGCCCTGCAGAATGTAAGCCTGCAGGTACAAAAGGGCGATATCTTCGGCATCATTGGTCTTTCCGGTGCCGGCAAGTCCACGCTGGTGCGCTGTATCAATCTGCTGGAACGGCCGGAGGAGGGTCGGGTGCTGTTTCACGGCAGCGACCTGATGGGTCTGAAGGAGAAGGAGCTGCGGCTTCAGCGGCGTAAAATCTCCATGATTTTCCAGAGCTTTAATCTGCTGGATCAGCGCACGGCGCTGGACAACATCTGCTTCCCGCTGGAGCTGGTGGGAACACCCAAAAAGGAAGCAAGGAAGCGGGCTATGGAGCTGCTGGAAACGGTGGGGCTTCCCGATAAGGCGGATGCCTACCCGGTGCAGCTTTCCGGCGGTCAGAAGCAGCGAATTGCCATCGCCAGAGCCCTTGCTTCCGACCCGGAGGTGCTGCTGTGCGATGAAGCCACTTCCGCCCTGGATCCTCAGACTACCCGCGATGTTCTGCGCCTGCTGCAGGACATCAACAAACGTCTGGGCATCACCGTTATCATCATCACCCATGATATGACTGTTATTGAGGAGATCTGCGGTAAGGTTGCCATTTTGAATCACGGTCAGGTGGCGGAAATCGGCCAGGTGACGGAAGTGTTCTCCCATCCGAAGAGTGAAGCCGGCCGCCGACTGGTCTATCCCGATGGCTTGCCCTTTGAACTGAGCGAAGGCCGCGTCATCCGTGTCGCCTTCAATGGCGGTACAGCGTATCAGCCCCTGATCGCGTCCCTTGCCATTGACTGCGGTGTTGTGGTCAATATCCTGGGTGCCGACACCCGCAACATCGACGGCAAGGCCTACGGTACCATGCTTTTGGGACTGCCCGAATCCGAAACGGAGGCCGCCAAGGCCATCGCCTACATCCAATCGCAGAAAGATATTACGATAGAGGAGGTGCGTGATTACCATGCTTGAGCAGCTGATTTCATTTCTGGAGTCCATTGGTGTTTCCAAGGCGGCAGAGCAGATCAATTTCCTCTTTGATCCGGTCAATATCCCTTTTGCCGTTTGGGAAACCCTGTACGCGCCACTGATCGCCACCGTTCTTGCCTACGTCATCGGCTTGCCTTTGGGTGTGTTGCTGGTGACCGGTGAGGAAACCGGCATTCGCCCCATGCGCAGGGGTGTCATGACCGGCCTGAATACGGTCATCAATCTGCTTCGCTCCATTCCGTTTCTGATTTTAATGGTCATGGTATTCCCCCTGAGCCGCCTGATTCTCGGCACTTCCATTGGTACCGCTGCGACCATCGTACCCCTGACGGTGGCGGCAGCGCCCTATGTTGCCCGACTGGTGGAATCCAGTCTGCGTGAAATGGATCGGGGTGTCATTGAAGCCGCCCAGTCCATGGGCTGCTCTACCTGGCAGATCGTCACAAAGGTCATGCTTCCCGAATCGTTGCCTGGTCTCATCAATGGTGCCACCAATGCCACCATCACGATTCTCAGCTACGGCGCTATGGCGGGCAACATCGGCGGCGGAGGCCTCGGCGCCATCAGCCTTATGCGCGGTCACGGCCGCAATCAGACCCTCGTACTGTATGTGGCGGTCGTCATCCTGGTTCTGCTGGTGCAGACCATCCAATCCGTTGGTACCGCTCTTTCTGTGAAAGCAGATAAGCGTATCAGTCATAAGTAATTCGAAAAGGAGAAAAGATTATGAAAAAGCTCATTGCTCTGGTTTTGACCCTGACCCTGGCTCTGTCCCTGGCTGCATGCGGAAGCGCTGACAAGAAGACCATCAAAGTCGGCGCAACACCCGCTCCCCACGCGGAAATTCTGGAAACCGTGAAGGAGTCCCTGGCGGCCGATGGCTGGACGCTGGAAATCGTGGAATTTGACGATTATGTCCTGCCCAACACCGCCCTGTCCGAGGGTCAGATTGATGCCAACTACTTCCAGCACATCACCTACATGAATAACTTCAACGTCGAGTACGGCATCCATATGGTCAGCGCTGCCGGTATCCACTACGAGCCCTTCGGCCTGTATGCCGGTAAGACTGCTTCCATCGACGCTCTGCCTGAGGGTGCTCAAATTGCTGTCCCCAACGATGCCACCAACGAAGCCCGTGCACTGCTGCTGCTGGAGCAGGTGGGACTGATTTCTCTGGCACCCGATGCCGGCATCAATGCAACCAAGGCTGACATTCTGGACAATCCCAAGAAGATCGAGATCGTTGAAATGAAGGCAGAATTGCTGACTACCACCCTGCAGGATGTGGACATGGCTGTCATCAACGGCAACTATGCCATCGGTGCCGGCATGAAGGTGGCTGACGCTTTGGCGGTGGAAGCTGCTGACGGTACTGCGGCAGAGGCCTATGTGAACGTCATCGCTGTCATGGAAGGCCATGAAAACGATGCCAAGATCCAGGCTCTGGTCAAGGCACTGAAGAGCGACGCTGTCAGGGCCTTCATCGAAGAAACCTATGCCGGCGCGGTTGTGCCGCTGTTCTGATGTATCAAAAAGCGGGGAAGATGAAAATCTTCCTCGTTTTTTGTTGACAGCCCGGATGGAAGGGGTTACCATGAAGATGAAGAGGTGAAAACACATGAAAAAGAGAAAACTAACCCCCTATGTTCCTTTGGATGCGGACAAAGCGGAGGGCTATGCCCGTCAGTTTCAGAAGCTGATCGCCTGCCCCACGGTCTCCGTCAAGGGAAGTCACGACGATACGGAATTTGCCAAATTCCGCAGCCTGCTGGAAGCGGAGTTTCCTCTGATCCATCAGCACTGCGAAAAGCTGCTCTTCGGCGACGGCTGTCTGATGTACAAGCTGAAAGGCAGCGACGAAAGCCGAAACATCCTGCTCATGTCCCACCACGATGTGGTGGCGGCAACGGAAAAGGAGAACTGGACCTATCCGCCCTTCTCCGGCACCATTGCGGACGACAAGGTCTGGGGACGGGGCACCCAGGATACCAAGGGCTCTCTTTACGGCGAGCTAGCGGCGCTGGAGCAGCTTCTGGGTCGTGGCTTCAAGCCCAAATGCAATGTGTGGCTCGGTTCTTCCTGCAACGAAGAAACCTTCGGCAACGGCATCCCCACCGCCCGGGACTGGTTTGTGGAACAGGGAATCACCTTTGATGTGATTTTGGACGAGGGCGGCGCGGTCATTGATCCGCCCATCGGCGGCATGGCCTGCACGAAATGTGCTATGGTCGCCATCCATGAAAAGGGCATCCACGATCTGATCCTGACCACGGAAGCCGCTTCTTCTCACGGGAATCTGACCGGGAACAGGACGGGCACCCCCACGGAGCGGATGGCAGCCTTTATCACGGCGGTTCGCAAAAAGCCCCCCTTCATCCGCCGTCTGAACGATCAGGTAAAGGGAATGTTTGCCGCCATGGCACCCTATGCCGCTGCACCCATGCGGCTGCTGCTGTCCAATCTCTGGTGCTTTGGGCCGCTGCTTGTGAAGATTCTGCCAAAGCTCAGCGCCCAGGCCGGTGGCCTTGTGGGAACGACCGTTGCCTTCAATGATGTGGTTTCCTCCGAAAAGGGGCTTTTGTGTACCGCAAAGGTGACCCTGCGCAGCGTCGATGACAGGGACGTGGCATCAGACATTGAAAGCCTCAAAAAGGTGGCAGTCAAGTACGGCGTCGAAGTGAAGCTGGGAGACCGGCAGGAGTTTCACGCCCCCGCAGACCCCACACTGCCGCCCTTTGAGATTCTGTCGGACTGCGTCCATGAGGTTTTCCCGGATGCGCCTGTGGTGCCGTATATTCTCCCGGCGGGCACCGATGCCCGCACCCTGACCGATGTTTGCAGGTGTGTCCTGCGCTTTGCGCCCATCCGTATGTCGAAAGAGCAGCTGGGCAGCATCCACGGCCGGGATGAAAACATCGATATTTCCGCGCTGGGAAGCTGCGTGGCTTTCTACCGGCGGTTTTTGGAGCACTATGAGGAGGTAACGGTATGAGCATTGTCAAGAACGAACCCAAGTACAAAAACGGTATTCTGCAGGCCATCCGGGAGCAGCTGGAGCACCGGGCCTACTGGCTGTACCTGCTGTGCGATGAAGCGGGCAAGCGGGGTCTGGACTGGAAGGAGTTCGGCGATCCTGCCATCCGCCGCTGCGGTTTGGATCACGGCGCCCGCCACATCAAAAAGGGCAATACCGACAGCCTGAAGGGACTTAGAAAGGTGCTCTTTACGAAACCTGCCCAGCTGGTTTTTGAAATGAAGATATTGAAGTCTACCGATGAGGAGCTGGACATCGATTTCCACTATTGTCCGCTGGTGAAGGCATGGCAGAAGGCAGGCTGTACCGATGAACAGATTGCCACCCTCTGCGACATTGCCATGTGCGGCGACCACGGCATCGGCGAGGCCTACGGCGCCAGGCTGGAGCTGCCCAAGTGCATTGCCAAGGGCGATGAGATCTGCTCTTTGCGCTATCACAAGATAAAAAAGTGATGCGCTGCCCGCTGTAACCGACAAATTGCTGCCACCGCCGGAACACCGGCGGTGGCTCAGCTTGTCAAAAAAGTATTTTTGACAAGCTGCCTACGATTTTCAAACTTTGCAAAAAGTTTGAAAATCGCTTTGATTGGACGCAGTGACAACCCTGACGGTTTTCTTTCACACTTTCTTTCCCTCCGATACTTTCGGCTGGGAGGGTTTATTGACAGCCTGTGCCACCGCCGGAACACCGGCGGTGGCTTCCTTACACACAGAGTGTATCTGTACAGGAGACAATTGACTTTGGCATACACTACTGCTATAATGAACCGACCTGAAAAATAAATGAGAGGCTTCTATGAACTGGAAAACATATACAAATGGAGTTCGCCGTGGTCTGCCCGTGGGGGTGGGCTATTTTTCCGTCAGCTTTGGCTTCGGCGCCATGGCAGCGTCCCAGGGCATCCGGGTGCTGGATGCGGCGCTGATTTCTCTGACGAACCTGACCAGCGCCGGACAGTTTGCCGGCCTGACCCTGATCGTGGCCGGGGCGGGACTGTGGGAAATCATCCTGACCCAGCTTGTCATCAACAGCCGCTACGCACTGATGAGTCTGGCACTCAGCCAGCGGCTGGACAGCCGCATCGGTCTTTTGCCCCGCCTTGTGATCGCCTTTTTTAATACGGACGAAATCTTCGCCCTTGCCATGGCGCAGCCCCAGCCCCTGACGGTGCCGTTCCTGCTGGGTCTTGGCCTGACCCCCATTCTGGGCTGGACAGCGGGCACCCTCTGCGGCGCTCTGGCAGGCTCCGTGCTGCCGCTGGGAATTCGCACCGCTCTGGGCGTCATGCTCTATGGGATGTTCATTGCCATTGTGGTGCCGCCGGCCCGGCAGGAAAAAAGCGTTCTGGCAACCTGCGTGCTGGCACTGGTGCTCAGCAGCTGCTTCAGGTGGGTACCGGGGCTGAATGGGGTCAGCGCCGGCATCGCCATTGTGGTCAGCACCGTGGTGGCGGCAGCGGCCTGCGCATGGCTGTTCCCCATTGCGGAAGAGGAGGATGCGGCATGAGTATCTATACCTGCATCATCGCCATGGCACTGACTACCTATCTGATCCGTGCGCTGCCTCTGACGGTATTTCGCAGATCCATCAAAAGCCGGTTCGTGAAATCCTTTTTGCACTATGTGCCCTATGCCTGCCTGACAGCCATGACCTTTCCGGCAATTCTGTATGATACGGCCTATATGATCAGCGGCATCGCGGCTCTGCTCGTGGCAATGCTGCTGGCCTTCCGGGGTAAGAGCTTGCTGACCGTGGCGCTTGCCAGCTGCGCGGCTGTGTTCATCTGTGAACAAATAATGGCTTTTTTTGTATAATTTCTGAATAATACCCCCGGATAAGCAGGGATGATGTTAAGAATTGTTTAATTATCAGACGGATTCCCTTGACAGCATTTCCCCGATCTGCTATAATGCACCGCGAAGAGGGAGTAGTCGGCGCTGATTTTTGCGCGGCTGAGTCAACATACTGAAAGAGTATTCTTTCTGGCTTGGCCTGAAATGACGAGACTTGGGGCCGGCACAGTGTCCTCTTTGGATCATGATCTCTGTGCTGACGAGAGAGAAAATCGGTACGGAGGTTATTTTTATGGGATTTGGAGAACTGATGCTGCTGGCCGTCGGCGTAAGCATGGATGCCTTCGCGGTTTCTGTCTGCAAGGGACTGGCAATGAAAAAAGCCACCCTGAAAGCAGGGCTGACCTGCGGAATCTGGTTCGGCGGCTTTCAGACCCTGATGCCGCTGATCGGCTTCTTCTTGGGTACGCTGTTTGCCGGGGCCATTGAAGCGGTGGATCACTGGGTGGCATTTGTGCTGCTGCTTGTGATCGGCATCAATATGCTCAAGGAAGCACTGGAAAAGAAGGACTGTGATTGCTGTGCCGATGCGGATGCGGATCTTTCTTTCAAGACCATGCTGGTCATGGCGATCGCCACATCCATCGACGCACTGGCTGTGGGCATTTCCCTTGCCATGGCAGGGCTTCCTGTTTTCGGCATGGACGGCATTGTCTCGGCGGTGATCCAGATTGGTCTGTGCACCTGCGCGTTCAGCACCGTGGGTGTGAAGATCGGCAACGTTTTTGGCAGCCGCTTTGAGAAAAAAGCGCAGATCGCCGGAGGCGTGATTCTGATGCTGCTGGGTGTGAAAATCCTGCTGGAGCATCTGGGAGTCCTGGCATGATCCGCACGAAAAGGAGAATGATCCTGTGCGCGGGGCTGATTGCCTGCGTGCTGACATTCATCTGGGGCAACTCCCTGGCGGATGGGACGGTCTCCGGGGTCATGAGCGGCCATGTGATGGCATGGTTCAACTCGTTTTTGCATCTGGATGCCGGGGATGCGCAAACGCTCCATCTTGTGATTCGCAAGCTGGCGCATTTCACGGAATTTGCCTGTCTGGGACTGCTGCTGACGTGGCAGTTTGGCATGATGGGCGAACAGGGGGGACACCTGATTTGTATGCCGCTTTTTTGCGGTATGGCAGCTGCCTGTGTGGATGAAACCATTCAGGTCTTTGTGCCGGGACGTGGCCCCAGCCTGATGGATGTGTGGATCGATACCGCAGGTGCTGCTGCAGGTATCATGGCCGCATACATTGGGTACAATTACATTCGAAAACACAAACACTGAAATTCTGGAGGAAATAACATGAAGAAACTGATTGCGATGCTGCTTGCTCTTGCAATTGTCTGCAGTCTGGCCGCCTGCGGCGGCACCAAGACAGAACCCACCACCGAGCCCACCACCGAGCCCACCACGGAAGCCACTTCCGAGCCCACCGCAGAACCCACTGAAACCGCTGCCGCCAATCTGAGCGGCACCATGGAAGAACTGGTCAACAGTGTCATCACCGAACAGCCCGTTGAGTTTATGGGCGGCGTGATGCCCGTGGATCTGACCGATACCAGCGAAGACGGCCTGTGGGCGATCAAGAACGCCACGGGTCTTGACAGCGCCGAGATGATCAGCGATGTGGCCGTGTTTGAGCCCATGATGGGCTCCCTGGCGTTCTCTCTGGTCATGGTTCGGGTTGCCGAGGGACAGGACGCGAAGGGCGTGGCGGAATCCATGAAGCAGGGCATTGACCCCCGCAAGTGGATCTGCGTGGAAGCCGACGATCTGAAGGTTGCGGGCTTTGGCGATACCGTGATGCTCATTATGGTAAGCAGCACCGGCAGCCTGACTTCCCAGAACTTTGTGGATGCGTTCCAGAGAGTCTGCGCCGCACAGGTGGAAGGCGCGGAGCTGGACTTCGTTCTGGAGTAAAACATCAAAAGGCAGCGACCCACGGGCCGCTGCCTTTTTGAAAAACCGTAAAAATCGTTGTTTCAGAGGAATTCAATATGCTGTTTTCCAGTATTCCTTTTTTATATTACTTCCTGCCGGCGGTGCTTCTGGTCTATTTTTTGGTGCCATGCAGGCTGCGCAATGCCGTGCTTTTGCTGTCCAGTCTGATATTCTACGGCTGGGGGGAACCAAAGTATGTGGTTTTGATGGTTGCGACCATTGCAGCCTTTTACCTTTGCGGCCTTGCCATCGACAGGGCGAAAAGCCAAAGGGTCAAAAAGGTCTGGCTGACCGTTGCCGTGGTCGTGGGCATTGTGCTTCTGACCGTCTTTAAGTATGCCGATTTCTTCTTGCAGAGCTTTGCCGCCGTCACGGGGCTTTCCCTGCCGCTGCTGAAGCTGGCACTGCCCATCGGCATCAGCTTTTATACCTTCCAGTGCCTGAGCTATGCGGTGGATGTGTACCGGGGCAATGCCGCGGCACAGAAAGATCCCATCGCCTTTGGCGCCTATGTTGCTCTGTTTCCCCAGCTGATTGCAGGCCCCATCGTCCGCTATGTGGACATCGCCCGGGAACTGGAAAACCGTACTTTAACCCTGGACGATGCCATGGCAGGCGTCCGTCGGTTCCTCGTGGGTCTGGGCAAAAAGGTGCTCCTTGCCAACCAGCTGGGCCTGCTGACGGAAGTTTTCCGGGATTCCTCTGAAAAGAGCATTCTGTTCCACTGGATGTATGCCGTTGCCTTTATGCTGCACATCTACTTCGACTTTTCCGGCTATTCCGATATGGCCATCGGTCTGGGGCGGGTTTTCGGCTTTCATTTCATCGAAAACTTCAACTATCCGTACCTGTCGAAGAGTATTACCGAATTCTGGCGCCGCTGGCACATGAGCCTTGGCTCCTGGTTCCGGGATTACGTCTACATTCCCATGGGCGGAAACCGGGTCAGCAGGGGACGCTGGGTGTTCAACATTCTGGTGGTCTGGATGCTGACAGGCCTGTGGCACGGTGCCAGCTGGAATTTCGTCCTGTGGGGGCTGCTGTTTGCCCTGATGCTGCTGCTGGAAAAGTGGATACCTGCCCTGCAGAAACTGCCGGAGCTTCTGCGGCGGGGCTATGTGCTGCTGATCGTCATGCTCAGCTTTGTGCTGTTCAACGCGGCGGATCTGCATCAGGCGGCCGGTGATGTGGCAGGTCTCTTTGGGGGCTATCCGCTGCTGAATCGGGAGTCGGTGTACTACCTGCGCAGCTACGCCGTGGTTTTCATCGTTTCCATTGTGGGCGCAACACCCCTTGTGAAGACCGTCGCTTCGCGCATTCCGAAGAAAGCGGCGGCGGTGCTGGAACCGATGGTACTGATCGCGCTGCTGCTGACCTGCACGGCCTATCTGGTGGACGGGTCTTTCAACCCCTTCCTGTATTTCCGGTTCTGAAGGAGGTGGCTGCTATGACGAAGAAAATAAGAATCATCGGCTTCGGGGTGCTGGCCGCCGTCTGGCTTGGGCTGATTCTGGGCGCCTGGTTTGGCCCCACCCGGGAGCTGTCCGAATCGGAACGCAGAAAGCTGGCGCAGATGCCGGCCTTTTCTGCGGAAGACATCCTCAGCGGCAAGTTTATGACCCATTTCGAGGACTTCTCCCTGGACCAGTTTCCCCTGCGGGATTCCTTCCGCCGGCTCAAGGCACTGGTGCATTATCGTTTGCTGCGGCAGGGTGACAACAACGGTATCTATGTAGCCGATGGCTACGCGGCAAAGCTGGAGTACCCACTGAATGAAAGCTCCGTCACCGGCGCTCTGAAGAAATTTGACCATATCTATGAAACCTACCTGCAGGGCACGGATGCCCATATCTATGTGTCCGTGGTGCCCGACAAGGGAATGTATCTGGCGCAGCAGAACGGCTATCCTGCCATGGATTACCGGCAGTTGTTCGAAAAAGTGAAGTCCGGCATGGACTGGGCGCAGTTTGTGGACATCTCTGATTTGCTGACGGGAAGCGACTACTACCGTACCGACACCCACTGGCGGCAGGAGCGGCTGCCCGGTGTTGCCCGACGGCTTTGTACAGCCATGGGTGCAGACTTCTTTGACGAGGCGTTTTTGACGGAAGAAACCGTGGCGCGCCCCTTCTACGGGGTCTACTACGGCCAGGCGGCGCTGCCCATGGAGCCGGAAACCATCCGGTATCTGACAAATGATGAAATAGAAGCCTGCACCGTGTACAACTACGAGAACGGCAAAACCACATCGGTTTATGACATGGAAAAACTGGAAAGCCGGGATCTGTATGACATCTATCTCTCCGGCGCGGCGGCTCTGCTTCGGATCACCAATCCCAATGGGGATGCGGATCGGGAGCTGGTGGTGTTCCGGGATTCCTTCGGAAGCTCCCTGATCCCGCTGCTTCTGAAAGACTATGGAACCGTCACGGTGGTGGACACCCGCTATATTGCCGCTGATCTGCTGGGGCAGTTCCTCCAGTTTGACAATCAGGATGTGCTCTTCCTGTACAGCACCCTGATTCTCAACAGCAGCAATGTTTTGAAATGAATCCGTATCCCGGCACGAAGAAAGTGCCGGGATATTTGATGACAGCGGTTGACAAAACCGGAGTTTCATGTTAAAATTCATCAGAATATGGACGAAAGCCGCCCACACAATCGGTAAGCGCGGTTTGACCTGTGTCTTGCCGGATGGGGGCAAGGCTTTTTTTATGGAAGACAGAAAGGAGAACTGCAGATGAAGGCGAAGATGTTTGGTACCGCTCTGGCAAAGGACTTCGGCGCGAGTGTCGAAAAAGTGGTATTGTCCCCCGAATTGTCTGTTTATGATTCCCCCCGATACGCAATTTTTCCCGGCTTTTGTGATGTGCATGTGCATTTCAGAGAGCCGGGTTTTTCTTATAAGGAGACCATCCGCACCGGCGCGCGCTCCGCTGCCCGCGGCGGCTACACCGCCGTGTGCACCATGCCAAACCTGAATCCGGTGCCGGACAGTGTGGAACATCTGAACGTCCAGCGCGCCATTATTGAGAAGGATGCCTGCATCCATGTGTACCCCTACGGTGCCATCACCGTGGGGGAAAAGGGAGAGATCCTTGCGGACATCGAGGAAATGGCACCCTTTGTCTGCGGCTTTTCCGATGACGGCCGGGGCATCCAGCGGGAGGATATGATGCGGCAGGCGATGCGCCGTGCCAAGGCCTGCGGCAAGATGATTGTGGCGCACTGCGAGGTCAACGACCTGCTTCGGGGCGGCTACATCCACGACGGGGAATATGCGAAGCTCCACGGCCACCGGGGCATCTGCGCCGAAAGCGAATGGGCACAGATTGCCCGGGATATCGAGCTGATCCGGGAAACCGGCTGCGCCTATCACGTCTGCCATATCTCCACGAAAGAGAGCGTGGACATCATCCGCAGGGCCAAAGCGGAGGGACTGGACATCACCTGTGAAACCGGCCCCCATTACCTTGTGATGAACGACATGGACCTGCAGGAGGATGGGCGCTTCAAAATGAATCCCCCCATCCGGGGCGAAGAGGATCGCAGGGCACTGCTGGCGGGCATTCTGGACGGCACCATCGATATGCTGGCCACCGACCACGCACCCCACAGCGCGGAAGAAAAGGGAAGAGGTCTTGAAAAGAGCGTCTTCGGTGTGGTGGGGCTGGAAACTGCCTTCCCCATCATGTATACCTGCCTGGTGAAGCCCGGCATCATGACCATGGAAAAGCTGCTGGAGGTCATGGTGGACAACCCCCGGAAGCGGTTCGGCCTCCCTCTGGGCGAGGACTTCTGCATCTGGGATCTGGAAGAAGAATATGAAGTGGATCCAAAAGACTTTGCATCCATGGGCAAGGCATCCACCTTCACCGGCTGGCGCGTCCATGGCCGCTGCAAGGCAACGGTCTGCGACGGACAGGTGGTATATCGGGAAGAGGTATGACATGAAACAGAGTATTTTTACAATTGTGGAAAACGAGGCACTGACAAAGGATGTGTACCGCATGGTGCTGGCCGGGGACACCTCCGCCATCACGGCACCCGGTCAGTTTGTGAACATTCAGCTGTCCGGCAAATTTCTGCGCCGCCCCATCTCCGTCTGTGACTGGGACGATACCACCCTGACCATCCTCTACAAGGTGGTCGGCCATGGTACGCAGGCCATGAGCCGGATGAAGAGCGGTGAAAAACTGGACATTCTCACAGGTCTTGGCAACGGATACGATCTGAGCCTTGCGGGGGACTGCCCGGTGCTGATTGGCGGCGGCGTGGGCGTGCCGCCCATGTACGGCGCGGCGAAAAGACTCGTTCAGGCGGGCATTCGCCCCACGGTCATTCTTGGCTTCAACACCAGGGATGAGGTTTTCTACGAAGCGCAGTTTCGGAAGCTGGGCTGCCGGGTGCGCGTCACCACCGTGGACGGCAGCTACGGCATCAAGGGCTTTGTCACCGATGCCCTGGACAGCGGCTACACCTACTTCTACACCTGCGGCCCGGAGCCCATGCTGAAGGCCGTTTACAAAGCTGCCACCACTTCCGGCCAGATGAGCTTTGAAGAGCGGATGGGCTGCGGCTTCGGCGCCTGCATGGGCTGCTCCTGCAAGACCATCACCGGCTACAAGCGTATCTGCAAGGAAGGGCCTGTTATGAAAAAGGAGGAGATCTTATGGGAGCGCTGAACGTCAATCTGTGCGGCATTGAACGATCGAATCCTGTGATTCCCGCCTCCGGCACCTTCGGCTTCGGCTATGAGTTTGCGGAGATTTATGACATCAATGAGCTGGGCACCTTCTCCTTCAAGGGCACTACGAGAGAACCCCGCTTCGGCAACCCCACCCCAAGAATCGCCGAGTGTACCGGCGGCATGATCAACGCGGTGGGTCTGCAGAATCCCGGCGTGGAAAAGGTGATCTCGGAGGAACTGCCCAAGCTGAAAAAGTGCTTCCATAAGCCTGTCATGGCAAATGTCTCCGGCTTTTCCGTGGCAGACTATGCCTGCACCTGTGAAAAGCTGGACAGGCAGGAGCAGGTCGGCTGGCTGGAAGTGAATGTGAGCTGCCCCAATGTCCACGGCGGCGGCATGAGCTTCGGCACCCAGCCGGAGGCTGCTGCGGAGGTGACAAGAGCCGTCAAGGCCGTCACCACCAAGCCCGTGATCATCAAGCTCTCCCCCAACGTGACCGATATTGTGTCCATCGCAAAGGCTTGCGAGGAGGCGGGCGCAGACGGCATCAGCCTGATCAACACCCTTCTGGGTATGCGCATCAATCTGAAAACCAGAAAGCCGGTTATCGCCAACACCATGGGCGGCTTCTCCGGCCCTGCCATCTTCCCGGTGGCGGTGCGGATGGTCTATCAGGTGGCCCACGCGGTGCAGATTCCCGTGGTGGGCATGGGCGGTGTCAGCAGTGCCGAGGATGTGATCGAAATGATGCTGGCCGGTGCCACTGCCGTGGAAATCGGCGCGGCAAACCTTGTGAATCCATATATCTGCCGCGACATCATCCGGGATTTGCCGGAGGTCATGGCCAAGTATAAAATCAATGCATTAAGTGAAATTATTGGAGGCGTAAAGTAATGGGGAAAGACGTAATCGTAGCGTGTGATTTTTCCAGCAAGGAGCAGGTGCTGACCTTCCTGGACAAGTTTACCGGCCGCAAGCCCTTTGTGAAAATCGGTATGGAGCTGTACTATGCGGAAGGCCCCGGCATCGTCCGGGAAATCAAGGCCCGGGGACACAAGATTTTTCTGGATCTGAAGCTCCATGATATTCCCAATACCGTCAGGAAGGCCATGGCTGTGCTGTCCAATCTGGATGTTGACATCACCAACCTCCACGCTGCCGGCACCAAAAACATGATGAAGGCGGCTCTGGAGGGTCTGACCCGTCCCGACGGCACCCGTCCGCTGCTGATTGCGGTGACCCAGCTGACCTCCACCGATCAGGAGAGTATGGAAAGTGACCTGATGATCCACGCACCCATGGACGAGGTGGTGATGCACTATGCCAAGTGCGCCGAAGAGGCGGGTCTGGACGGCATTGTCTGCTCCCCGCTGGAAGCCGGTAAGGTGCACGACTGCTGCGGCAGGCACTTCCTGACCGTCACCCCCGGTGTCCGCTTTGCCGACGGCGATGTGGGCGACCAGAAGCGCGTCATGACCCCTGCCGCTGCCAGAAAGATTGGCTCCGACTACATTGTTGTGGGTCGTCCCATTACCGCCGCTGCCGATCCCGTGGCGGCCTACGAGCGCTGTGTTGCCGAATTTTGTGACTGAGGAGAGAAAACCATGGAAAGCTACAAAAGAGAATTTATTGCGTTTTTGCAGGATGCAGGTGTCCTGAAGTTCGGTGACTTCACCGCCAAGTCCGGCCGCAAGATCCCCTACTTTATCAACGCGGGCATGATCAAGACCGGCGACCAGATCACAAAGATGGGCGAATTCTATGCCAGAGCCTATTTTGACAAGCTGGGCGCCAGACAGGCCGTGCTGTACGGCCCTGCCTACAAGGGCATCTCCCTGTCCATCTCCGCAGCCGTTGCGCTCAGCAGGAACGGCCTGAATGTACCGTTCTTTTTCAACCGTAAGGAAGTGAAGGATCACGGTGAGGGCGGCACCTTTGTGGGCTATGTGCCCCAGGCAGGGGAGGAGATCGTCATCATCGAGGACGTCATCACCGCCGGTACGGCCATCCGGGAGTCCATGGAGATTCTCAGCCACCTGAAGGATACCAGAGTCATCGCCACCTTCATCATGGTGGATCGCAAGGAAAAGGGTCAGACCGAGAAGGGTGCCATGCAGGAAATCGAGGAGCAGTTCGGCTTCCCCGTGTACTCCGTTGTGGATGTGTACGACATCATCGAGTATCTGGAGGAAGACCCTGCCAATGAAGAAAACGTGCAGCGCATCAAAAACTATCTGGCAGTGAACGGAGCAAAGTGATATGAGAAGTCTTATCAGCATTCTGGATTTAACAACCGAGGAGCTGGATCAGCTGATCGAAACGGCCAAGGACATTGCGGCGCATCCCGAAAAGTATTGGGACAGGTGCGCCCACAAGAAGCTGGCAACCCTGTTTTTTGAGCCCTCCACCCGCACCCGGCTCAGCTTTGAGGCGGCCATGCTGGAGCTGGGCGGCACGGTGCTGGGCTTTTCCGAAGCCAGCTCCTCCTCCGCGTCCAAGGGTGAGAGCGTGGCGGATACGGCCAAAATTGTGTCCTGCTATGCCGATATCATGGCCATGCGCCATCCCAGAGAGGGCGCACCCTACGTCGCCTCCCGGGCTGCATCCATTCCGGTGATCAATGCCGGCGACGGCGGCCACAACCACCCCACCCAGACCCTTGCGGATCTGCTGACCATCAGCCGGGAGCTGGGCAGGTTGGACAATCTGACCATCGGTCTGTGCGGCGATCTGAAGTACGGCCGCACGGTGCACTCCCTGATTGAAGCCATGAGCCGCTACCAGGGCATCCGATTTGTGCTGATCTCTCCCAAGGAGCTGAAGCTGCCCGGCTTTGTCCGCTACAATGTGCTGGAAAAGCACAAGATTCCCTACACCGAAGTGACCGGCCTGGAGGCGGCAATGCCCCAGCTGGACGTGCTGTACATGACCCGCATCCAGCGGGAGCGCTTTGACGATCCTGACGAGTATGACCGGCTGAAGGACAGCTATGTGCTCACGGCTGAGAAGATGAAGCTTGCCAAAAAGGAGATGGCCGTGCTGCATCCGCTGCCACGCGTCAATGAAATCTCCGTCAAGGTGGACGACGATCCCCGTGCCGCCTACTTCCGTCAGGCACTGAACGGCAAGTTTATGCGTATGGCACTGATTCTGAAGCTGCTGGAGGAGGCAAAGGCCAATCCCGTGAAGGAAGCGGTTGACACCGAAGGATTTGTCTATGACCGCGTGTGCCGGAATCCCAAGTGCATCTGCCAGGTGGAGCAGGAGCTGCCCCAGATTTTTAAGGTCACCGACAAAGCGGCCAACATCCACCGCTGCATCTACTGCGAGCAGAAGGACTAAGGCATTCCCCGGAGCATTTGCTCCGGGGGATTTTTTGTCGGCAGGTCACAAAGAAGCCTTCCGCCGCATAACCTAGTGGGAGGCGATGTTATGGCAATTGTAAAAACCGATGTACCCATGACCCACGCACGATGTGAGCAGACCATTCTGGATCTGGTGAGCGCGTTTCCGTCCCTGCGCACGGAGCTGCTGACAGACACGGCCTTTGACCGCAGCATCCGCACGCTGGTCATCGGCACCGGACCCCGCAAGGTCATCTACGCGGCAGCCTTCCATGCCAATGAGTGGATCACCACCCCGGTGCTGCTGAAATTTGTGGAGGACTTTGCCCAGGCAATCGTGGACGGTGCGGATATTTACGGCGTGGATGCGGCAACGCTGGCGGAAACCGTGACCATCTACACCGTGCCCATGGTGAACCCGGACGGGGTGGATCTGGTCACCGGGGCAATTGTCCCGGGAGAGGTGCAGTATGAGATCGCAAGGCGGCTGGGGGAGAATTATCCGGCCATTGCGTTCCCCGATGGCTGGAAAGCGAACCTGCTGGGGGTTGATCTCAATTTGCAGTATCCCGCCGGATGGCTGATGGCCCGGGAGATCAAATTCAGTCAGGGCTACACCCGTCCCGGTCCGCGGGATTACGTGGGTCGGGCGCCGCTGGATCAAAAGGAAAGCCGGGCACTGGCAGGCTATACGGAGTACATTGACCCCGACCTGATCCTTGCCTATCATGCCCAGGGCAGGGAGATCTACTGGCAGTTTGACGACATTGAGGTACCGGGCAGCAGGGAACTGGGTGAGCGCCTGGCACAGGCCAGCGGCTACACCCTGACAGCGCCGGGGGAGCAGTCCTCCTATGCCGGCTACAAGGACTGGTTCATCAAGGCATTTCGCCGCCCCGGCTACACCATCGAGGTAGGAAGCGGCACCAATCCGCTCCCCCTGGAACAGTTTGATGAGATCTACCGGGACAATCTGGGGATTCTGGTCACTGCGGCGCTCGGATAGCAAAAATGCAGTTTGGGATTGGTGTTCCCAAACTGCATTTTTTAACAACAGAAAAAGCGTCCCCGGCAGCAGAACAGCTGCGCCAGATAGCATAGACAGAGGCTGGAGCAGGGGTCGGCGTGCATCTGAAAGCCCCGGAATCCGCCGGCACGCTGACGGTAGCCGGCATCGCCGTGTTCAATCAGCTCCAGTGTCCGCAAATACTCCTGATTGTCCGGCTCCATGGAAACGGCCCGGCGAATGTGCTCCAGCGCCGTCACCTGATTGCCCAGACCGTCGTGAGCTAGGGCGCTGAGATAATACCAGCGGGCATTGCGCTCAGGTGCGCTCCCCAGGGCATTCAGTGCCTCCTGATATCTGCCATAACGGATGTAATTGTAGGCGGCGGTCTGGTAATTGTCGGGACCCTCGGAACCGGAATAGCTGCGCTGCTGATAGCCGCCGTAGGAGCCGAACCCAAAGGGATCGTAGGGATTGTACCCGCCGTAACCGCCGGTTTGCTGCTGTTGCTGCTGGTACTTTTCCGGGTTCTTGATCTGATCGTAGGCGGCGTTGATCTGCTGCATCTTCTTTGCGGCAGCTTCATCACCGGGGTTCAGATCCGGGTGGTATTGCTTCGCCAGCTTTCTGTATGCCCGCTTGATTTCCTCGTCGGATGCGTCGGGACTGACCCCAAGTACCTTGTAAGGATCGTCGATCATGTTTCTTCCCTCGCTTTTGCGCCCTTTCCTCTGAAATTCACCCATACACCGCTGTAGAGAATGTTATCCAGCAGTGCTTTGTCCTGAACAAGAGGCAGCTTCTCGTAATAGGCGGTGCAGCGGCCCATGGCCAGCACCAGATATTCCTCCCATCTTGCCCAGTCTTCGCCGGTTTCCATGGCAAGGAAGGGGTTGTATTTGTGCTTTCGTGCATCCGCACGGTAATCCACAGCGGCATCGGCCATGTAAATGAATCTGCCCAGATGAAATCCCACCTGCCGCAGCGTCGGAGCCCACAGATCCTCCCGATACACCAGAAGCTCCCCCAGAAGTCTGCCGAAACAGGAGGCCGGTTCATCGGGGTTGGGGCAGTTTCCTTGTTCCAGCTCACGCAGCTGCCGGATGCAACCCGCAATGGCGCCGCACTGGCGGCTGTAGCGCTGCTCTATGGCAGGCAGCACGTCTTCGAAAGAGCCGGCCAACAGCCTGGCGGAAAGCTTCCGGTCGTCCTGCCAGTCGTCCATCAGGTTGTAGTAAGCCAGAGCGGTGTTCATATCCGCCGCATAGCGGACGTATTCGTTGTCAATCCAATTCAGACGGCGCAGGGGATGAACGGCACAGTGCAGCACCCCCTGTTCTTCCTCTGGCTCGTACAGGCTCATGAGCAGCAGGGACAGAAACACCATGTCATAGCTCAAGGTAAGCCGGGCAGACTGGGAGGCACGGTATTTCATCTGCCGGCAGATACCGCAGTAAATGCCGCCATAGCGGCTGCGCTGCTCCTTGCTTAATTCTCCGATGCAGGCAGTCACGAACCCAAACATAGCGACACCTCCCATTTCCATCCATCATATGTGAAAACTGTGAACAGAACGTAAACAGATGGGAAATTTACGAAACGTACACATTTTTACGGTTTTTCACCCATTTGGGTCAGCAGTCGATTCAAAACCGCCCCATAGAACACAATGGTGACACAGACATACAGCCAGATGCTTGCCAGCGCCACCGTATACACGGAGCCGAAAATATTGGCATATCGGGGAAAATGCTCCACGTACACAGAAAACAGGCTGGATGCCGTCATCCACCCAAGGCAGCTCAGCAGCGCGCCGGGGAGACTTTCCCGGAACCCATGGCGGGAACCCGGAAGGAACATGAAGATGGCACAAAACAGCAGCGTTTGCAGTACCACCAACAGAAAAAACCGAAAGTCTGCCAGGTCAATCCAGACCCCAAAGCCCGGCTTCTGCTGCAGCAGTGCGGCGATGGTATTGCCGAACACGCTCAGCACCAGCGTCAGAAGCAGCACCAGAATGAACAGGAACGTGTACGCGGCGCAGATCAGACGCCTGCCCAGCCAGCCACGGTCATCTTCAACCCCATAGACCGCATTGAGCCCAGCCTGCAGCGCGTAGATACCCCGCCCGGCAGACCAGAGCGCCGTCAGCGCCGACAGGGAGACCACGGCTTTGGAGGTATTTTCGTAGGAAGAGGAGACGAGCTTCCACACAAGGGGAAACAGCGCGTCGGGGATGAGAGTTCCGATCAGATCCATCAAATCGTCGGGACGCAATGCCGTGTAGCGCAAAATGCCGAACATCAGAACCAGCAGCGGAAATACCGACAGAACGATGAAGTAGCAGGCATGGGCACTGTGGGTTGAGATGTGCATCCGCTGAAGCGCGCGCAGTCGGGACTGCCACTTCCCGCGTACGTTTTGTCCGAACTCTGCCACAGGCATCCCTCCCATAAGGATAGCCTATGCAAAATGAATCAAAACATCCTGCGTGAAAAGAAAAAACAGAAGGGGCAGGCGCTCTCAGGAACGCGTCCATCCTGCCCCTTCCGGTAATCAGCCTCTGAAACGGGGTTCGCAGGTCAGATTGACGCCAAGACGCTTGAAGATCCGTTCGTCCACCTCGGACAGGATCACGGTGGAGTGAACCTCGCAGCCCCGCAGCTTGTCCAGCTGCTCCATGGCCAGCTCCGCCGTGGGGTTGGTGGCAGCACAGATGGACAGAGCAATGAGGGTTTCATCGGTGTGCAGGCGGGGATTCCGGTTGCCCAGATGCTCCACCTTCAAATGCTGGATGGGATCGAGCACCACAGGAGAAATCAGGTGCAGCCGGTCACGCATACCGCCCAGGGCCTTCAGGGCATTCAGAAGCAGCGCGGCGCAGGCACCCAGCACATCGGAGGTTTTGCCTGTGACGATGCGGCCGTCCGGCAGCTCCATGGCGGCGGCCGGTGCGTCGGTCTGCGCTTCCTTTGCCAGGGCAGCGGCCACAACCGAGCGATCCTCCACGGTGACGCCCGCCTTTTTCATGAGCAGCTCCAGCTTGTGAACCACATTGTCGGAGGTCTTGCCCTTTTTCAGATCGCACAGCGCCGCGTAATACCGGCGCAGGATCTCCTGCCCGGAGGCCTCCCGGCAGACGGCATCATCGGTGATGCAGTTGCCAACCATGTTCACACCCATGTCCGTGGGGGACTTGTAGGGGCAATATCCCAGAATTTTCTCAAACATGGCAACCAGAACCGGAAATGCCTCCACGTCCCGGTTGTAATTGACGGTGGTCGCACCGTAAGCCTCCAGATGGAAGGGGTCGATCATATTCACATCGCTCAGGTCTGCGGTGGCGGCCTCATAGGCAAGATTCACAGGATGATTCAGAGGCATATTCCACACGGGGAAGGTCTCAAACTTGGCATAGCCTGCCTGCACACCGCGCTTATGTTCGTGATAGAGCTGGCTCATGCAGGTGGCAAGCTTGCCGCTGCCGGGACCGGGGGCGGTGACCACCACCAGCTCCCGGGTGGTTTCAATATAGTCGTTCCGGCCATAGCCGTCCTCACTGACAATGTGGGACACATTGGCGGGGTAGCCTTCGATGGCAAAATGGTGATAGACCCTGACACCCAGACTCTCCAGACGGGACTGGAAGGCATTGACCTGCGCGTTGGGCGTGTAGCGGGTCAGCACCACGCTGGACACAAAAAGACCAAAACCCCGGAACACATCGATCAGACGGATGACATCCATATCGTATGTGATGCCAAGATCGCCGCGAACCTTATTCTTTTCAATATCGGCGGCGTTGATGGCAATGACCATCTCCACCTGCTCCTTCAGCTGCAGCAGCATCCGCAGCTTGGAATCCGGCTGGAAGCCGGGCAGAACCCGCGCCGCATGGTAATCGTCATACAGCTTGCCGCCGAATTCCAGATAAAGCTTGCCGCCGAAGCTTGCCAGGCGTTCCCGGATATGGGAGGACTGCATTTGCAGGTATTTCTCGTTATCAAATCCCTGTTTGAACATCGCTGATGCCTCTTTCTTTGGAACCTCCGAATCAGCTGCCTGCGACGAAACGGCGAATTCATCGACCCATCTGCGCAGCCTGAGAAGCGGGCAATACACAAAGTATTCCTCTGAATCAGAGTTTTTCCATAAAATCAAATCACTTTCTATT
>JAQXNO010000065.1 GCA_029098045.1 Bacillota bacterium | reverse complement strand
TCGCAAGTGAAATACGTCTGCAGCGTGTGAAATGCACAGTAGCGCGTGAGGGATTTATTTCATTGAAAAGAAAGTTCTCGTAGGCTTGCTGAGTGGTATCGCACTCACGGTAAGCTTTCTCTTTCATAACATTCTAGAGGTTATCATACGAAATCACGGATACCAGCCCCCCTTCCTTACTTGACATGATAATCGAATACGGTATATAATCATATTTGCCAATATCGGTTATGGTAATAGCCGAAGAAAGAAGGAAAGTTATGAAAACAGCGTTATCTATCCTCTTGGTACTTGTAATGAGCCTGTCTCTGTGTGCCTGTGGCGAGAAAAATGATGTATCTTCAACAGCAGAAGAGAGTGTCAAAACCACGGACACAAATGCGGAAAACGAAACCGACCCATCCCCCGACTATGCAAGTGAGTTTGCTGATATGCTGAGTAGCGGCAAATGGGTTGGCGAAACTACAGGAGAGGAACTCGTTTTCAATGCAGATGGAACATGCACTTGGCTTTCCGATGAAGGAAACAAAGAATGGACTTGGTGCTATTATTCATATTACGATTCTTTTTTAGATATTCCGATTCCTGTTGCTGCTGTATTCTCCGAAGATTCCGGTGTGTATTGGGGCGAATTTCCTAATGCTGACAAAAAAGATTACCATGGGCATGACGGTATGATGATCGGCTATAACGAAGAGGGAACTCTCGTTATGTCGTTTGATGGACAATCTTGGATTAGAGAAGAGTAAACCTACCCTTTGATACGATTTACTCGCCAAGAAAAAGCAACTGCTGAGTCTGTAAAAGCACACAACAGGGAGCCGTGCATGGCTCCCTGTCTTTTTATATCAACTGCCTACTCACTGAACGCTGTGGAGTGCTGTCCTTCGTACTCCCCCACCACATCCAAAACCACCCTCGCTCCCAAACGGAAGCCCTCAATGAAGGTATCTGTATCCCGGATTATGGTAATGTCATCGTGAAGCACTCGAAGAACCTCCAACTGTTCGCTTGCCTCGGGAGAGAGGCTTATTTACCTCCCCTGTGTCAGAATCAGCTGGTTGGCTAAGGGTGCTGAATAACCCGGTGTTTATTCTTATACTGGCCGCAATGATGGTTGTGGTCAGTATCCTCGCCGGCAATCTCAGCGCAAAGTCCATGAGCTGCTGGAGTGATTTTGCAGAAGAAGCCACCTTCGGCAATCGTCTTTTCGGTCACTTTGGCTTTATCGGAGCAGATAAGGAACGCAGTGTAGACATCCGAATGAACAACCAACAAAGACTTGTCAGCGCCTATTGGGCAACAAATTCCACGTTTGGCGTCAATGGCTCCTTCGGCAAATCTGCCAGGGGCAAAATGGGTGTGTATGCCAGTCTGGGTGTTTGCATTACAACACTCATTACCGGCTTTATCTATGTGTTTACCTACCTGAAGGCATGGGGCGGCGCGTTTGATGTGGGCAGCATTACCCAGTATGTGGGTGCTGCAACGGCAATGGTTACCAATGTGTTTGCGTTGACCGACTTGCTTGGCGTCATGAAAACCAATGCGCCTTACCTTGCAAAAACATTCGAATTTCTGGATATTCCCAACTCCATGTATCAGGGCAGTCTGACCACCGAAAAGCGGTCTGACCGGCAGTATGAGGTGGAGTTCCGAAATGTTTCCTTCAAGTATCCGGGAAGCGAAAGCTGGGCACTGAAAAACGTATCCATGAAGTTCAAGGTTGGCAAGCGCCTTGCCATTGTCGGAGAAAACGGCTCCGGCAAGACCACCTTCATCAAGCTGCTGTGCAGGCTTTATGACCCGCAGGAGGGAGAAATCCTCCTGAACGGCATCGACATCCGAAAGTACCGCTACGACGATTACATGCGCATCTTCTCCGTGGTGTTTCAGGACTTCCGGCTGATCTGCCAGCCTTTGGGCAATAATGTGGCAGGCAGCATGGAATATGACCGTGACCGGGCAAAAAAGGCTTTGATCGACGCGGGCTTTGGCGACCGTCTGGCAGCCATGGAAAAGGGGCTGGACACCATGCTCTACAAGGAACTTTCCGAGGACGGCGTGGATATCTCCGGCGGCGAGGCGCAGAAGATTGCCATTGCCCGAGCGCTCTACAAGGATGCTCCGTTCATTATCCTCGACGAGCCTACGGCAGCTCTCGACCCGATTGCCGAAGCGGAGATATACAGCAAATTCGACGAGATTGCGGGTGACAAGACCGCCATCTACATCAGCCACCGGCTGTCGTCGTGCAAGTTCTGCGACGAAATCGCCGTGTTTCACGAAGGCGCGGTCATCCAGCAGGGCACCCACGAAAACCTGCTTGCTGACACAAGCGGCAAATATTACGAGCTCTGGCACGCCCAGTCCCAGTATTACACGCAGCCAACTGCCTAGCCCAATCCCGTCACCGCAAATCAAAATGCCCCCGGCGCGGCACAAAAACGCAGAAAGCATGAAAAAAACTCCCGGAATCCGGGAGTTTTTTGCTGAGTATTTTACTTCTTGATGGCGTTCAGTGCTTGATTCAGCTTCAGCTTCATTTCCATTGTGACCTTGTCGCCTGCCATCTTCAGCGCGTCGGAAAGGCGCATATTGCGCATAAAGCGCATCATTTCCTCGCTTACCTGACCCATGCTGGACATCATCTGATTTCCGCCCATGAAATTCTTCATGATGCTGCCCAGCAGTGCGCCGGCTTCGGGATGATCCATGAGCGCGCCCATCTTGTCCTTGATGGAGAACGCATCCTTGGGATACTTGAATGCCTTCTTCATCTCCACCAGCTTCGGATCGTCGAACCAGTTGACGCCCTGATTGCCGTCGGGCAGATCATAGGCGTAGTCGTGGTCGGCAACACCCTGCAGTGTGATGGTGTTGGCCTTCACATCGCCGGAATAGGCGGTAACCACATTTTCACCGTCCGCAACCACATTTTCAAAGACGATCATGTGGTCAACAGCCGTCTTGGTTTCCACATCCCTGCCGTTGATGACCAGGGTCACTTCCTCGCAGTTGGTGTAGACAATCACATTGCGCTCGCCGGGTCCACGGTTGACAAAGCGGCAGCCGGAGACCCAGATCATGGGTTCGGGATTCCACCATGCCTTATAGATATAGAAGGCATCCTTCTTGATCTTGCGGTCATAGGTGATCAGCCCCTTGTTGTTGCGGCCCTGAATGCCGCCCTCGTTACGGGCATCGGCTGCAAAATCGAAACAGTTCCACTGGTGGGTGGCCCACAGATAGGGACGTGTTGCGAAGGTCTTCAGCATTTCCTGATGGTAGTGGTTTGCATACTCCTCGGTGTAGTCGTGATTCTCAGGTTCGGCAGTGTGCCACTTGAGAATGTTCTCTGCGCCGTACTCGGAGACGCCCAGGCACTTGTCCGGGTGCAGCGCATGGAACTTATCCAGCCAGGGACCGTTCTCCTCCACTTCGCCGCCGTACCAGCCGAAATAGTGGTTGTAGGAAACCACATCGGTGATGAAGTTGTGCTCGGAGTCCATGGGGGTCATGGAAACCTGTGCCATGGTGGTCAGTCTGGAGGGGTCCATGGCCTTGGCCAGCTCGTTCAGATCCCGCAGGTTCTGGCGCAGATCCTCCCGGTCGGGTCCGATCAGGATCTCGTTGGAGATGCCCCAGAAGCAGATGGCGGGGTGGTTATAGTTCTGAGCAACCAGCTCGGTCATCTGGGAAATGGTGTTGTTGTAGGCCTCCTCCGTGGGGATAAACTGAGAAATGAAGGGGATTTCTGCCCACAGGACAAAGCCCGTCTGATCGCACAGATCATAGAAATACTGATCGTGCTGATAGTGGGCAAGGCGGATGGTGTTGGCGCCCAGCTCCTTGATCAGCGCAACATCCTCTTCGTGGTCAGCCTTGGAGATGGCCCAGCCCTTGTCCAGTCTGTCCTGATGGCGGGCAACGCCGTGTAGCGGCAGGCTCTTGCCATTCAGGTAGAAACCGGTTTCGGCATCCACGCGGAAGGAGCGGTAGCCGTAACGGACACAGACCGTATCGAGAACCTCTTCGCCGGAGCGGATGGAGGCTTCCGCGGTGTACAGGTAGGGGTCTGCCAGACCGTTCCACAGGTGGGGCTCCTTCACATCGATCAGCAGATGGGTATGGGCACCGGCTTCGGTGGAAGCGGTTCCCACCACGTTGCCCGCGGCATCCTTCAGGGAAACCTGAACATCGCAGCCGTCGGCATTGATGGGGAACAGGTCAATGCGGGTCTTGCCCACATTATGGGGCGTTACAAAGACAGCTTCGGTGCCGTCCAGCAGCAGGTCAAAGTGTGCGTCGCTGACCTCGATGAAGTTCACATCACGATACAGGCCGCCATAGAAGGTGAAGTCGGCGTTCTGGGGGTAGATGTCGGACACCGCGTTGGTGACCGTCACAGTCAGAACGTTGCCCTCGGGCTTCATGGCGGGAGTCAGGTCAAAACGGAAGGTGGAAAAGCCGCCCTTGTGGGTGCCCAATTCCCGGCCGTTGCAGTAGACCGTGGCCACATGGTTCGCGCCCTGAATCTCGATGTACTGCTTCTTGCCCTTGGTGGGGTTGGGCAGATCGATCTTGTACGTGCCGATGCCGCGCCAGTAGTCGGCGCCACCGTCCTGGCCGTCCAGCGCGTTCCAAGTATGGGGCAACGCCACAGGTGCGAACATCTCGCCCTCCTTTGCGAAGAGGGCAGCGGTCAGAAGTGTCTTCATTCTCATGTTAAAAGTGCTCCTTTCAGTATCAAAAGCTGTACTTTCATACGCATTCAGCATAACATATATCCAATTATCCGTCAAGAAACGCATTACATTTCGGCGTTATATACAATTTCCCCCGTGCGTTTTGCACAACAAATCGCCCCGAAAATGTCTTTCAGGGCGATTGCGGACAAATTTCTCACAGGGCTTCTCTGATTTTTTCGATCATTTCGGCATAGGCATCCGGCGTCAGATAGGTTCTGCCGGGATTCATGGCAAAGGGCGTGCCCCATTCGAAATCATCTGCGTACTTGGGCACCAGATGAAAATGCAGGTGGCAGCCGCCATCGCCATAGGCGCCATAGTTGACCTTATCGGGCGAAAAGGCTTTGTGGATGGCATTTGCCGCCCGCGCTACATCGGCGAAGAACATATTGCGCTCCTGTTCCGAAAGATCCACCAGTTCGCTGACATGATCCTTGTAGGCGACGATCACCCGTCCGGGATGACTCTGCTCCTTGAACAAAATCAGCTGAGAAACCTGCAAATCGCAGATTTTGATGCCAAAGCCTGCCAGAATGTCGCCGCCCATGCAGTAACCGCAATTACAATCTTTCACAATTCTCCTCCTCGTTTTTCTGAAATCCCGGCAGGTAATGCCGCCGCATTTCAATGTACGCGCTCATTATAAGGCCGATTTCGCCGCCTGTCAACGAATCAACCATAAAATTCCGTCAGGTGATTGCAAATGTCCGCAATTCGTGGTATAATCCTTCAAATTATTCCATTCGTGCGGCGCGCGTGCCGTGTGAATTCTGGAGGTGGATGCCATGCGCATCGTCATCAAAATCGGAACCAGCACGCTGGCTCATCCCACCGGTCATCTGAACATCCGGCTGGTGGAGCAGCTGTGCAAGGTGGTCAGCGATATTAAGAACGCGGGGCATCAGGTGATCCTGGTGTCCTCCGGCGCCATCGGCATGGGCGTGGGCAAATTGGGACTCCGGGCCCGGCCATCCGACATCCCCACCAAGCAGGCAGCCGCCGCGGTGGGTCAGTGTGAGCTGATGTATACATATGACAAGCTGTTTGGTGAATACAATCACACCGTTGCCCAGCTGCTGATCACCGGCGACGACGTGGCGAATCAGACCCGCCACCGGAATTTCCGCAACACCCTGAACCGCCTGCTGGAGCTGGAGGCAATCCCGATTCTCAACGAAAACGACACGGTCGCCACCGATGAGATCGTCATCGGTGACAATGATACCCTTGCCGCCATCGTGGCCAGCAGCATCGATGCCCGGAAGCTGATTCTGCTGTCCGACATTGACGGTCTGTACACCGCCGATCCTCACACCGACCCCAATGCCCGGCTTCTTTCCTTCGTATCCGAAATCACCGACGAGATCCGCGCTCTGGGCGGCGGCAGCGCCGGAAATCAGGGTACCGGCGGCATGGCCACCAAGCTCCGGGCGGCTGATATCTGTCTGGAAGCAGGCTGCGACATGGTCATCACCAACGGCAAGCGCCCCGATGATCTGTACGATATTCTAAGCGGAAAACCCGTGGGCACCACATTCTCCCGGGAGGTAAGATGATGACAGACATGCTGAAGGCCGCAAAGGCCGCGAAAACACAGGTGGCCGGTTTGACCGGCGCACAGAAAAATGCCGCCCTGGAAGCCATGGCGGATGCGCTGCTTGCAAACGAAGAGAAGATTCTCGCAGCCAACGCACTGGATCTGAACCGGGCAAAGGATACCGTGTCCTCCGTGATGCTGGACCGTCTGATGTTAAGCTCCGGGCGCATTGCCGCCATGGCCAGGGGCATCCGGGAGGTGGCCGCGCTGCCCGATCCCGTGGGACTGCTGCTGGACGAGCATACCCGTGCCGACGGGCTGCGGATTCAGAAGGTGTCCGTTCCCATGGGAGTCATTGCCATCATCTATGAAAGCCGTCCCAATGTCACCTCCGACGCTGCGGCTCTGGCGCTGAAAAGCGGCAATGTGTGCATCCTGCGCAGCGGCAAGGAGGCATTCGGCTCCGCCAATGCCATTGTGGATGCCCTGAAGGCCGGTCTGCAGTCCGTGGGCATCACGGGCGATGCCGTGAATCTGGTGCAGGACACCAGCCGCGCCTCCGCCACGCAGCTGATGACCGCAAACGGTTATATCGACCTGCTGATCCCCCGGGGCGGCGCCGGGCTCATCAGTGCCTGTATCCGGAATGCCACCGTCCCCTGCATCGCCACCGGCACCGGCATCTGCCATGTGTATGTGGACAGGAGCGCCGATCAGGATATGGCACTGAAAATCATCGAAAACGCCAAAACCAGCCGCCCCAGTGTCTGCAACGCGGAGGAGGTGCTGCTGGTGGATGAAGCAATCGCCGCCCAATTTCTGCCGAAGCTCCACGCGCTTCTGGGAGAGCGTGTCCAGCTGCGGCTGGACGAGATGGCCAGGTCCATCATCCCCGGTGTCCCTGCCGGAGAGATGGATTTCGATACGGAATTTCTCGATTATATTCTAGCCGTCAAGTGCGTCCATGGTGTCGGCGAGGCAATCTCCCACATTGCCGCCCACTCCACCGGCCACAGCGAAGCCATTGTTGCAAAGGACGAAGCAATCCTTGCGCAGTTTGCCGCCGGTGTGGACAGTGCGGCGGTCTATCTCAATGCCTCCACCCGCTTTACCGACGGCGGCGAATTCGGTCTGGGCTGCGAGATGGGCATCTCCACCCAGAAGCTCCATGCCCGGGGTCCCATGGGTCTGCGGGAGCTGACCAGCTACAAATACATCGTCACCGGCAACGGTCACATCCGATGAAGGAGGCTTTTCCATGAAATACGGATTCATTGGCTGCGGCAATATGGGCAGTGCCATTGC
Source organism: Bacillota bacterium (assembly GCA_029098045.1). Taxonomy (GTDB): domain Bacteria; phylum Bacillota; class Clostridia; order Oscillospirales; family Oscillospiraceae; genus Faecousia. Next base: position 4,864 of record JAQXNO010000065.1, on the reverse strand, counting down.
AAAGGCCATTTCAAAGAAAACCGATGATTTTGCAGTCACCGACCGCAGCGGAAGGGCAAAGCAGCTGGGCTTTCCCTACACAAGCGCCCAGGTTATCGCGGAAGAAGCCTCGCGCATCTTTCTCGGCGTCAAGCCCCAGATGATGGAAGGAGTTCTGGAAGCGCTGAAGCCTATCCTGCAGGAGAAAAAGCCCCTGCTCATCACCATGGCCGCAGGGCTGACCATGGAGAAAATCGACAAGATGGCCGGCGGCGGATTCCCCATCATCCGCATCATGCCCAATACCCCTACCGGCATCGGCATGGGCGTGATCCCCTACTGTGCCAACGCTCTGGTATCGGAGGGTGATCTGGCAGATTGGCTGTCGGATATGGAATTCTGCGGTCTTGTGGATGCACTGGAAGAGCATCTAATGGATGCGGCCAGCGCCCTGTCCGGCAGCGGACCTGCCTATATGTATCTGTTTCTGGAGGCGCTTGCCGATGGTGCCGTGGCCTGCGGCATCCCCCGGGCAAAGGCCTACGAATACGCCGCCATGACCATGGCAGGCTCCGCTCAGATGTATCTGACCACAAAGCAGCACCCCGGTGCCCTGAAGGACGCAGTCTGCTCCCCCGCCGGCTCCACCATCGCCGGTGTCCGGGCGCTGGAAAACGGCGCTTTCCGCGCATCCGTCATGAACTGCGTGGCAGATACCTTTGCGCGGAATAAAGAATTGGGTAAATGAACCAACTACATCAAACCCCCCACGGAAATCCCGTGGGGGGTTGATATGTATATGCAACGTACAGCCGTTACTTGATGACGCGAACCCGCAGGACGCCGTCGATCTGCTTCAGCGCCTCCACCGCGTTCCGGGAGGGCACATGATCCAGATCCAGCATGGTGTAGGCATAATCGCCGCGGCTTTTGTTCACCAGTCCCGCGATATTGATGTTCTCCCCTGCCATGACAGCGGTAAAGCGGCTCAAAGAGTTGGGGATATTCTTATGCAGGATGGTGATCCGGCCGGCGGTGTGGCAGATGCCCATCTCACAATTGGGGAAGTTGACGGAGTTGACGATGTTGCCGTTTTCCAGATAGTCCATCACCTGACGGACTGCCATTCTGGCGCAGTTGTCCTCGGACTCTTCCGTGGAGGCGCCCAGATGGGGAATGGCAATGCAGCCGGGCATATTGGCCGTCTTTTCATTGGGGAAGTCCGTCACATAGCGGCTGACCTTGCCGGTACGCAGGGCTTCTGCCATGGCATCGTCGTCCACCAGCAGATCCCGGGCAAAATTCAGAATGACCACACCGTCCTTCATTCTGGAGATGGCATCGGCATCGATCATTTTCTTCGTGTCATCCAGCAGCGGCACGTGCAGGGTGATGATATCGCACTGGCTGTAGATCTCCTCCCGGGATTTGACCCGGTTGATGTGGCTGTCCAGATGCCATGCCGCATCGATGGAGATGAAAGGGTCGCAGCCGTAAACCTCCATACCCAGCCGCCGGGCAGCGTTGGCAAGGGGGCCGCCCACGGCGCCCAGACCGATGACACCCAGCTTCTTTTCCCGGATCTCATGACCCGCAAACTGGGACTTCCCCTTTTCCACCAGCTTCGCAATATCGGGGCTTTCCCTGATGGACTGCACCCAGTTGATGCCGCCCACAATGTCGCGGCTGGCCAGCAGCATACCGCACAGCGCCAGCTCCATGACGGAGTTGGCATTGGCACCGGGGGTATTGAACACCACAATGCCCTGATCGGCGCAGGAGGTCAGGGGGATGTTGTTGACGCCGGCACCGGCGCGGGCAATGGCCAGCAGATTTTCAGGCATCTGCATATCATGCATGGAGGCACTGCGCACCAGAATGCCGTCGGCCTCCTCCCCCTGGGTGATGCAGTAGTCATCGGTCCAGAGCTCCGTACCCTTTTCGGATATCTTATTCAAATAATGAATTTTGTACATAAAATCCACTTCCTTATTTCCCGTTCTTCTCTTCAAATTCTCTCATGAAGGCCACCAGCTTTTCCACGCCCTCGATGGGCATGGCATTATAGATACTGGCGCGCATTCCGCCCACACTTCTGTGCCCCTTCAGATTCACAAAACCGGCGGTCTCCGCCTCCTTGACGAATCTGGCATCCAGTTCTTTGGAACCCGTGACGAAGGGCACATTCATCAAGGAGCGGTCTTCCTTTCGGACAGTGCCCTTGAAAAGGGTGCTGGAATCCAGAAAATTATAGAGAATCTTTGCTTTTTTCTCATTATATGCCTGCATGGCCTCCAGGCCACCCTGCTTTTTCAGCCACTTGAACACCTTACCGCAGATGTAAATGCCGTAGGCCGGGGGCGTATTGTACATGGAGCCGTTGTCCGCATGGGTCTTGTATTTGAGCATGGTGGGGGTGCCGGGCAGGCAGTCATCTGTGATCAGATCTTCCCGGATGATGACAATGACCACACCGGCAGGGCCGATGTTCTTCTGCACGCCGCCGTAGATCACGCCGTACTTCGTCACATCCACAGGCTCGGACAAAAAGCACGAGGACACATCGGAAACCAGCGGCTTTCCCTTGGTATTGGGTAATTGATGGAACTTGGTGCCGTAGATGGTGTTGTTTTCGCAGATGTACACATAATCCGCATCGTCGCTGATGGGCAGGTCGGAGCAGTCGGGGATGTAGGAGAAGGTTGCGTCCTCGGAAGAGGCCACGGCATTGGCTGTTCCGAAAAGCTGGGCTTCCTTCCAGGCCTTCTTCGCCCACTGGCCGGTGATGATGTAATCGGCGACCTTGTTCTTCATCAGGTTCATGGGCACCATGGCAAACTGCTGATGGGCACCACCCTGCAGGAAGAGCACCTTGTAGTTGTCGGGGATGTTCATCAGATCACGAATATCCCGCTCTGCCTCGTCAATGATGGTCTGGTAGGCTGAAGATCGATGGCTCATTTCCATGACGGACATACCGGTTCCCTTGTAATCGAGCATCTCGGCTGCCGCTTCGCGCAGTACCTCCTCCGGCAGAACCGCCGGGCCTGCAGAAAAGTTATAAACTCTTGCCATAATGATCCCTCCAGATTTTCCAAGTTGTCCGTTTCACACAGACAAATGTGTGTAATCAGTATATTATCATGAAACACTTCTGAAAACAATATGCGAAATAGAAGAATCTTTTCCACATTTTGCCCAATTCTCTTGTCACCTTGCCGATTTTTTGTGTATTTTCGCCAGACCCGGCCGAAATCCCGCAAAAAAGTCCCCAATGAGTGATCGCAGGGGAACACGAAGTCTTTCATCCGCGTCTGCCTGTTCCGCCCATACATATCCGCATGCTCAAAACCGCACACCCTGGCCGGATGTGCGCAGCAGCAAAACCGACCTGTGGTTGGATCACAGGTCGGTTTTTATGGTATGCGCTGGCGCAGCAGTGCCCAGGGTTCCTTTGTGCAGGGGCTGCACCCGCAGGCGTTTCTTCTCGCGGCTGTTTATCAAAGGAACCATCTGCTGATTGTGCTTTGGACACTTCCAGACCAGATCACTGCAGCGTTCCGTAACACCAGCACCCTGTCAAGGTCACAAATGATCCTTATTCGGAATCATCTCTTACAGCTGCGCGCCCCAGACGCCGCAGAAGGGGTCCACCGGAGAGACACCCCGGAAGGGGCTGCGGCCGGTCAGCTTTTCCATCAGGCAGTGCACCGTGGCTTGGGAGTTATTATAGCAGTTGATGAAGGTTTGGATCATCGGCATATCCACAAAGTGGTAGGGATCTCCCAGGGAGACGAACACCGTCGGAATATCCCGGACATACTGAGCCGATTCACCGCAGGCCCGGGGCACAAAGCAGAGGCGGTTGACCGTATTGTTGCCGCCGGTGACCACATTGGCCACATATAAAATCAGGTCAAACCGCGTCTTCAGCTCCCGCACGGGGACGGAGAAGGTTTCTTCCAGCTCCTTTCCCTCCAGGCAGGTCACCTGGAAGCCTTCTGCCTCCAGTGCATCAATGATCCGCTCTTTGCAGCGGGAACCACCCCGGAAAGCCGGATTGTCACCAAGAATGTGGAGCCAGATCCGTTTGTGGGTGGCGGGAGTCACGGGAAGCAGGTGCTGGGTGTCCTTCACCAGCGTGATGGCCTGATCCGCACAGCGGTACGCCATATCCAGGAACCTTTGACTGCCGACGGTCTTCGCATAGTCGTCGGACGTAAACTTCGTTTTCCGGTTCAGCCCCAGGGAGGCTTTCAGTGCCAGAACTCTGGTCACGGCTTCGTCCAGCCGCTGTACCGGAATCACGCCGGACTCGGCATCCGCCAGCAGGTTTTCAAAATCCTCTTCCAGATTCCGGCCGAACAGAAACATATCGCATCCGGCGTTGATGCAGGCGGCGGGGATCTCCCGTCTGGGCAGCGAGCAGCTCAGACCCGTCATCACCGCTGAATCGGTGATGACCATGCCGTTGAAGCCCAGCTTTTCCCGCAGCAGCCCCGTCACCAGCTCCGGCGCGATGCTGGCCGGACGGATATCTGAATCTGCGATCCCGGGACGCAGGCGGCGGCTATAGGACGGCAGGAGGATATGGCCTACCATTACCGTCTGGGCGCCTTCATCGATCAGGGTCTGGTAGACCCTGCCATAGGATGCGTCCCATTCCTCACAGGACAGACTGTTCACAGAGCTGAGCAGATGCTGGTCCCGCTCGTCCACCCCGTCCCCGGGGAAATGCTTGATGGACACCGCCACATTGTGCCCGGAAATGCCCCGCAGGTAGGCCCGGGAGAAGGCCATCACCTTCTTCGGATCGCTGCCGTAGGTTCGGGTGTTGATAATGGCGTTGCGCCAGTTGAAGTGGATGTCCACCACCGGAGCGAAA
>JAQXNO010000064.1 GCA_029098045.1 Bacillota bacterium | reverse complement strand
CCCGGGAAATGGAAGACGGTGATCCGGCATCCCGTGCGGAAAAGAAAATGAACGCGGAAAAATGAGATACACCGGGGAAGAGGAGATTACCGGCAGACAATTTAGCGGTATCTCAAGCCGGAAATGCGGTTGTATTGCGGGGAGAATCCCCAGATTCCTGCCGGTGGCAAGGCGGCACACCATGGAATGAAGACACACAAAAAACGCGCCCTGTGCGTTGTATGCACAGGGCGCCTGGGTTATTTGCAGAAAATCTCAATTGCCTGATGGACAAACTCCGCGGTGCCTTCCCCGCCGGCGCGGTCAATATTCTCGGTCATGCTGTCGCCGGCAATATACATCTGTCCTAGCCCCCGCAGGATCTGTCTGGTGCAGGTGTAGTAGTGCTCGGTGATGAAGCCCTGCAGTCTGGCGACCAATGCCTGCGCCTCGCAGGATGCGGGGGAGGTGTGGCGGATGGCACCGATTTCGGCGAAAATCTCCATCAGAGCGTCGCCGGCATCCTTCATCTGTGCAGGGGTCTGACCTGCGGTTCTTTGCTCAAATTCCTTGTAGGCGTCTGTTTTGCCCCACCGTGCCTTGGCATCCTTTGCGTACTTGTCCAGCTGGGTGGTATCAAAGGCAGAAAAATCCATCGTTATCACTCCTGTTTTTTGAATTTGACGGGCATGGGAAATCAAGGTGTCCAGGTGCTGCCGCTGAAGCTCCAGAAGATGGATCTGCTGCGCAAGAGCCTCTTTCGGATCAAAATCCGGGCAGTCCAGAATCTCCCGGATCTCCTTCAGCGGAAATTGCAACTCCCGAAACAGCAAAATGCTCTGCAGCCGCCGCAGGGCGGCATCGTCATACAGCCGATAGCCTGCCTCCGTCACCCGGGTGGGCTTCAGCAGGCCGATAGCATCGTAGTGGTGGAGCGTGCGCACACTCACACCGGTGATACGGCTGACTTCTTTGACTGTTTTCATGGCGTTCCCTCCTGTCAGAGATGATTATAAACCATGACGTAAGGTGAGAGTCAAGCGCAAAAATAAATAATTTCAGAAATTTTTGGGTGACCGATCAGACCTTTCAACCGTTGGCATCGTCCGGGATATCCATGACGGAGAAAAGAAAGAAATACCATTGCGCCGCGCTTTGTGGTATACTGAAGAAAAATGAAATTGGGGTGACAGGCGATGGAGAAAGCAGCGGATGACATGAAGACATTTTATACCGACAACAGAGTCCAGTGGAGGCAATGGCTTTCGGAGCATTTTGAAACGGAACGTGAAATATGGTTTGTGTTCCCCATGAAGGCTTCGGGGGAAAGCCGCCTTTCCTATAACGACGCAGTGGAAGAAGCCCTCTGCTTCGGCTGGATTGACGGTGTGATCAAAAATATCGACAGTCTTCACCGGGCGCAGCGGTTTACCCCGCGAAGACCGGGCAGCCCCTATTCCCGCCCCAATATTGAGCGGCTTATCTGGCTGGAAGAAAGGGGAATGATCCACCCGAAAGTGCGGGAAAGTGTGCTGCCGATCCTCCGCGCGCCCTACGAATTTCCCTCCGATATTCTGGATGCCGTCCGGGAAGACGAGCTGGCGTGGCGCAATTTCGAGCAGTTCCCGGAAAGCTACAAGCGAATCCGCATTGCCTATATCGACGCGGCACGAAAACGCCCGGAAGAATTCCAAAAGCGCCTGCAAAGCTTTCTTAAAAACACCCGAAAGAATAAAATGGTGGGCTATGGCGGAATCGATAAATACTTCAAATGACCCATATCCCACTTGGGATCAATTCAGAAAAGAGGAAGAAACATGAATCCACCAATTGATATCAGCGCAGTCACATTGAAAACAGACAGGCTGCGCCTGCGTCCCTGGCTGCCGACAGATTTAGACGACCTCTATGCTTATGCAAGTGTAGACGGTGTGGGGCAGATGGCAGGATGGACGCCCCATAAGAACATCGAAGAATCCGAAGCAATTCTGGATCTCTTTATTGCGGGAAAGCATGTTTTCGCCCTGGAGTATCAGGGTAACGTCATTGGCTCTTTGGGCATCGAGGAATACAGCGAGGAACACCACCCGGAGCTGGCAAATCTCCGCGGCCGGGAAATCGGATATGTGCTGTCCAAAGAATACTGGGGCAGGGGACTGATGCCGGAGGCGGTAAATGCCGTCATTCAGTATCTGTTTGAAACGGTCAAATTGGATTTTATTCTGGTCGGGCATTTTGAATGGAACAAACAATCTGCCAGAGTGATCGAAAAGTGCGGTTTCAAATATATCAAAAGCCGTCCCTATGAAACCCGCTATGGCACCATAGAAACCGCCGAAGAAAGCATCCTGTACCGTTCCCACTTTATGGCAGGATTTTCCTATGACAGCGATACGGAGCTGGTACAGGAGATTTACCGCCGCCATGACGAAAACAGCCGGCTGAACAGTTCCAGGGCCGCAAGCGTGGAGTTTTTGACCACGGTTCGGTATATTGAACGCTACCTGAAACCGGGCGCAAGGATTCTGGACATAGGAGCCGGTGCGGGGGAATACAGCCTGTATTTTTCCCGAAAGGGCTATGCGGTATCTGCGCTGGAGCTGGCCGACAGCAACATCGAAGCCTTTCGGAGGAAGCTTACAGCCGAGGATACGGTGGAGTTGGTACAGGGGAATGCTTTGGATCTGAGCCGATATGAGGATGATTCCTTTGACATTGTGCTGCTGCTTGGCCCGCTGTACCATCTGCACAGTGAAGCCGACAGAATCCGGTGCATCGCACAGGCAAAGCGGGTCTGCAAGCCCGACGGAAAACTGTTCTTCGCGTTCATTGCCAACGATATGGTGATTCTTACGATGTTCCAGGAGCATCCGGACTATTTTATCAATGGTGATTACGACAAGGAGACCTTCCGCTGCAATGATTTTCCCTTCGTGTTCCATACCGTGGATGCCTGCCGCAGCCTGCTCCGGCAAAGCGATGTCCATGTGCTGCATGAAGTGGCGTCCGATGGCGTCAGCGAACTGCTGAAGGACAAGATCAATGCCATGGAGGAAGACAGCTTCGCCCAATATCTGCGCTATCATTACTATGCCTGTGAAAAAGCGGAGCATCTTGGTGCATCCAATCATCTTTTGTTTGTTGCGGAAAAAGTGGGAACAACAAAACGCGGCAATGAACAAAGCTGAGCTTTTCTCTTGCCAATGGTAATTGGCAGTGGTAAAATCAAAATGCAAACAGAATTTCCGGAAAAGGTCGTGAAAATTCATGAAATACATTCTCATTTTATTAACCGCTCTGCTTTTGGGCGGCTGCGCCGCGAAGCCCACGGAGAAAGCAGCCTACCGCTCCATCACCATGGATGAAGCTGCCACCATGATGGTGCAGGAGACGGACTATCTCATTTTGGATGTGCGCCGCACGGACGAGTTTGCGGCAGGACACATCCCCGGTGCCATCAACGTAGCAAACGAATCCATCGGCACGGATGAAATCCCGGAGCTGCCCGATAAAGATCAACTGATTCTGGTCTACTGCCGCAGCGGCAACCGCAGCAAACAAGCTGCGCAGAAGCTTGCAGCTTTGGGCTATACCAATATCGTGGAATTCGGCGGTATCATGGACTGGCCCGGCGAAATTGAGAAATAAGGAGTGTGTACGATGCTGGAAGTTGGAACGAAAGCTCCCGATTTTACGCTGCAGGACAAGCACGGAAACCTTGTCAGCCTGTCCGATTTTCATGGCAGGAAAGTGGTGCTGTATTTTTATCCCAAGGACAATACCCCCGGCTGCACCCGGCAGGCTATCGCCTTTGCCGCCGCCTACGAGGGTTTCAAAGCCAGAGATGTGGCAGTTATCGGCATCAGCAAGGACAGTGTTGCATCCCACCTGAAATTCGCGCAGAAGAATGACCTGCCCTTTGTGCTGCTGTCCGACCCGGACCACGCTGTCATAGAACAGTACGGTGTCTGGCAGGAAAAGAAGCTCTACGGCAAGGTCAGCATGGGTGTGGTGCGCAGTACCTATCTGATTAACGAGGAAGGCATCATCGAAAAGGCGATGCCCAAGGTCAAGCCCGATACCAACGCCGAAGAGATTTTGGCTTATCTGGGGACGCGGGCATGAGGATCATTCTGTCGCCTGCCAAGAAGATGCGTGTTGATGACGGTCTTCCATGGGTGGATCATCCCGCATTTTTGAACCGAACACAGCGCCTTCTGGAAGCGCTGCGGGGCATGGACGGTGCCGCCCTGAAGCAGCTCTGGAAGTGCAACGACCAGATCGCTGCCCTGAATGTGGCGCGGCTGGAGCGTATGGATTTGCGGAAAAACCTGACCCCTGCCATCCTTGCTTATGAAGGGATCGCCTATCAGCACATGGCGCCCGGCGTGTTCACGGATCGGGAACTGGACTATGTGCAGGAGCACCTGCGCATCCTGTCGGGCTTTTATGGCATCCTGCGCCCTCTGGATGGGGTGACGCCGTACCGCCTGGAAATGCAGGCAAAGCTCCGTGTGGACGGCGCAAAAGACCTCTATGGGTTCTGGGGCGACAGCCTTGCCCGGACGCTGCTTCTTGATACCGACTGTATCGTGAATCTGGCATCCAAAGAGTACAGCGTGACGGTTTCCAAATATGTGCCGGATTCTGTCCGCTTTATTACCTGCACCTTTGGCGAAATGAAAAACGGGAAACTACTTGAAAAGGGCACCATGTGCAAAATGGCCCGCGGCGAGATGGTACGCTACATGGCGCAGAAGCAGATTACAAGCATCGAGGAAATCAAGTCCTTTGACCTGCTGGATTTCTGCTATGCCCCGGAGCATTCCGATGGCGAGAATCTCACATTTCTGAGATAACGAGTGGTGGGAAGTGGCAAAAATGAATGTGTATATTCGGAAAGCGGTATCCGGCGATGAGCAGGTACTGGCGTACATCCAGACAGAATCATGGAAAGCGGCTTTTGCAGACATTCTTTCCCCGGCGGAATTGGAGCGCTGCACCAACCCCGAAAAGGCAGAGCAGATGTACCATAGCGTTCTCTGGCGGGAAGACTGCAATATGGCGATTGAGTTTGTGGCGGATCAGCCCCACTGCATCGCGGCCTGGGGCAAGAACCGCTGTGACTTGGGCGATGCCGTTGGTGAACTGATCTGTATCCACAGCTTGCGGAATCATTGGGGCGAGGGATATGGCTCCGCCATGATGGAATATGCGCTTACCCAGCTCCGACGAGAAGGCTATGAATCCGTTATTTTGTGGGTCTTTGAAGCAAATACCCGTGCCAGAAAGTTCTATGAGAAGCACGGGTATGAACCGACCGGCCAGAAGAAGGCGGCAAACGGCATTTGGGAAATCATGTATCAAAGAAGTCTGTAGCAGGGGGTATTTCCATGAAAATCCGGGAATACGGCGCATACAACGAAGGGGAGATCCTGCGCCTGTACGCGAGTGTGGGCTGGACTGCCTACACCGATCAGCCGGAAGCGCTGCGCAAGGGCTTTGAAAACTCCCTGCTGACGCTGGCAGCATACGAGGGGGAGCAGCTTCTCGGCATCATTCGCACCGTGGGCGATGGACACACCATCGTGTTTGTGCAGGATATTTTGGTGTGCCCGGAGCACCAGCGCAAAGGCATCGGCACGGCGCTCCTGCAGGCAATTCTGGACAGGTACAGCCATGTGCGCCAGATTGAACTGGCGACGGACAACACGGAGAAAACCATTGCATTCTACAGGTCTCTGGGATTTCGGGAAATGTCTGAAATCGGCTGCTGCGGATTTATGAAAATGTGAAAGACAGGTCGGAAAATGGTACGGCAATTCACCGTGCAGAGCATTGTACCCCGGGTATGTATCGGAAAAAATATGGCAACCGCCTCCCACAAAACGGGAGGCGGTTTTGCTGCAGCAAGGTTACCCGGAAAGACTGGCCCGGACAGGGAAATCCCCCTGCGCGCCTGCGCGAAAAATAATCCATACATGGGAAAAATGGTCGTTCAAATCTTGAAAACTTGTTGAAGTGTGATATACTATCATTGGAATTGTATACGTTTTCTCCGCAATATGCCATACAATCCACGGTGGGTACACGGAAAGAAAACAGGTGGCAGAAGCAGGCAGAACAAATGGCAGATACATTTGTGGTATATTTGTTCGGAGCAGATGGATGAAACCGGAAACAGGAGAGCGGCTACATCGGCAATCTGGAATACTCCGTCAAAACAGACAAAGGCATCGAGTGGCACGAAATCAATATCTTCATGGGAACCGATGAATACGGTGAACCCATCGCCAATATCCTTGGCCGGGATATCACGGAAGCCCACGAGCAGCAGGAGATCAAGGAGCGGGAGCTGCCGGAAGAACCGTTTGTCTCGCTGGAAGACATCGACCTGACAGGCCGCCGCGCCCTTCTGGTGGAAGACAATGCGCTCAATGCGGAAATCGCAATCACCATTCTGGAGGAAGCGGGCTTTGTGGTAGAGCATGCGGAAGATGGCATCATCTGCGTGGATATGATGGAAAAGGCGGAGCCGGGTTACTATGACCTGATTCTGATGGATATCCAGATGCCGAACATGGATGGCTATAAGGCTACCCAGACGATCCGAAAGCTGTCTGACCCAAGAAAGGCAAATATCACCATTGTGGCCATGACCGCCAATGCCTTTGACGAGGATAAGGCCAATGCGTACAGAGCGGGCATGAACTGGCATATTGCAAAGCCCATTAAGGTGGAGACGCTGATGTCTGCTTTGACGGAGATTTTGAAAGAACAGATTTTGTAAGTGATAATATTCAGAGGTGCGGAATGAACGAACAGGCAAATCATATGTCCGGACAGGAAAAGGCAATTCAGGACTTTATGCAGAACTGTCTGGTCATGCGTAAGGAAGAACAGATCATTGACAATATGCTCACGGAGCTGGGAAAGCATTATGATGCGGACAGCGTATCCGTTTTTGAGGTAAACGAAGCAAGTACCCATATCAGCAATGTGCGGCAGTGGTACCGCCGGGGCGTCATGCCGAAAGCGGGAAATCAGCAGAACATCGCGCTGGATGAATTGAAGCAATGGCTGGCATGGTTTCAGGAACAGGGGACTTTTTTTCTCTCCGCCGCATCCGGGGAAGGAAACCCGGAAGCCTGCAGAATGCTGGAATTTCACGGAACAGACAGCCTGATGGCCTCCCCAATCCTGGTCAACGAAAAGGTCGCGGGCTTTGTGTGCGTGGATACGCCCCGGCAGAACACGGCAGATTTCCTGCTGCTGTCCATTGCAGCTTCGGTCTGCTATCGTGAGGCTTCCAGCAGACGCAGGGAGGATGCAAAGCTGGAAAAATCCGAGAAGGAGATGACCGAAAGGGTCAATCAGGGTCTGGCGGATCAGAAGAAGCTGTATGAGGCAAACGAGAACCTGACCACGCTCCTTGCGGAGGAAAAGCAGTATACGGCCATTATCGGCGCCCTCAGCAATGTGTATTTCGGGCTCTTTTACATCGATCTTGAAAAGAACACGTTTCAGGAACTGTTCTCTGTGGATAAAATCCACCATACGCTGGGGGCAAAGGGAGATGCCCGGGAAGCCCTGAAACGCATGACGAATGCGTTGGTTGGAGATGCCTATCAACCGGTAATGCTGCGGTTTTCGGATTTTGATACCATCGATGAGCGGCTGGGCGATGAGCCGATCATTGTACAGGAATATCTGTCACGAACCGGTGGATGGGTTCAGTGCGCTTTTATTCCGGTTGAGAGAGATGAAAACGGAAA
>JAQXNO010000063.1 GCA_029098045.1 Bacillota bacterium | reverse complement strand
GGAGCACTTTTTCAGATCTTCGTCGATCTGATCGGCGAGCTTTGCGACCTCAGCGGATTCAGGGTAGGACAGCAGCGTGCGGTAGGTCAGAGCGCCTACCAGCTTCATGCGGGGATCCTTGCTGGAGCCGGGAACGTACTTTTCCAGAACCTGTTTGCCCTCGGGGCTGCGCATAATGTCGCGAATCTTGGAATCCAGGGACAGTGCCATAATCGTATCCTCCTTAGTGCGGTAAAGTAAGTGTGTTGAAAATTCTTTCCCGAGAATTTTACCACCCATAGTATATCGCATTGACGCTCAAAACAATATCCACAAAAAGAAGGGCGTTTTGAACAAAAAACAAGACATAATGACGGTACATCGCATTCGCCTGGCGTGTGAGATCTGCAACCTTATCAAGTCATAACTGATCCAGTTCCGCGAGCATGGCATTCAGAATATTCTCCGGCAGACCAAGCATGGGAGACAGGGCTGTAAAGGTCATACCGTATGCCTGCTTTACTTGCTCGTTGTCAGAAAAACCGGGAAGATAGTGATTGACGATGGTGGCACCTTTGGAGTTCTCCATGATGGCGGCAATGGTGCTGCGGGAACTGAGAGTCTCGCCGGTAATCAGCTCCGGATGCTTCCAGGTGGTGACACTTTTATGACCTGCGGACAATGCGCCGTCCACGGGAATTGCCGCACCGGAAATATACCGTGCCATGTCACTGGCCAGGAACAGAGCGAGATACGCACATTCTCTGGGATCGCCCATGCGTCCGGAGGGGCAGTCCTTTTCAAAGAAGGACATGGCGGCATCCGCGGCGTCACCAAAGATGGAGGTACGGGTGTAGCCGGGGCATATGGCATTGACAGTGATGCCGTACTTAGCGTAATCCATGGCGGCAACTCTGGTCATGCCGATGACACCGAATTTGGTGGCGGTGTAGAGTGCCTGACCGCTTTGGGGCATGAGACCTGCGACGGAGGCTACGTTAATCAGGAAGCCGCCCTCACTTTTGCTCTTAAAGATCGCCTCTGCGCCGTACTTCATGCCGGCAAACACACCCTCGCTGTTCAGTGAAAAAATCCGATCGTAGTCTGCCATTTCGTATTCATGCAGCGGCGTGCCGCCCATGCCCATACCGGCGTTGCTGACGACGCCATCCAGCCTGCCATAGTGGGCGACCGACGCATCTACAAGGGATTTGATCTGCTGGGCGCTGCTGCAATCCGTCTGCACGAAGATGGCATTCCCACCTTTTCTGACAATTTCATCCACAACAGCCTGCCCCTGGTCTGCGCTTCTGGCAGCGCAGACCACCTTCATACCGTTTTCCGCAAAGACCTCTGCGGTTGCCCGGCCGATGCCTCGAGATGCACCGGTGACGATGGCCACTTTTCCCTGAACACTGCTGAAATCCATAGTTGACCTCCTATTGTATTTCCGATATAATAATGTGAATCCAACATAGTGTTGAATCTTTCTCAAGAAGCAGTATATTCTATTTGACAGATTGCTTCAATCAGTATATTTCTTGATTGTGTTGTGAATCCAACATAACGAGCCGCTGTGTTGGATGTTCACAATTCTTTTACAGGAGGATGTTCATGCAGAAGGAAAACCGTCGGGTGAAAATGACCAAAGCCCTGCTAAATGAGAGCTTTCTGAAGTTTCTGGAAGAAAAACCGATTTCCCGCATAACCGTAAAGGAAATATGCGAGGACGCGGATGTGAACAGGTCAACCTACTATGTCTACTACTCCGATCCCTATGACCAGCTGCACAAAATTGAGGACACCTTTATTCGGGAACAGGCTGTATATATAGACGCGATTCTCCAAAATGGGGAACAAGACGACCCCAGCTTTACCAATGTAATCAACAAGCTCCTCCACTATTATCAGGAGCGTAAACATATGCTTCGAGTGCTTTTGGGCAAGCACGGGGATATCCATCTGGAATATGATATTCTGGCTTTCTTTGCGGATCGGATCCTCTCATATGGCAGCAGCAGAAGAAAGCTCCCGCAAGAGCAGATGCAGGATTATATTTATGCTGCTTCAGGTTGCTTTGGCCTGATAATTTACTGGATAATGACCGACTGTAAAGAGGAACCGGGGCAATTGGCAAGGCGTATTTCCGATTTTACAAGAGGAGTCCGTATGGCACATGATTCACGGTGATGCCCGGTACACTTTAAGTCTGATGGCGAAATGTTGCTGGAG
>JAQXNO010000062.1 GCA_029098045.1 Bacillota bacterium | reverse complement strand
CTTCAAGACGGTGCAGCAGTCCTCGGTGTGCCTGATCCGCAAGCCCCATCCGGCAATCTACTATTACGCGCTGGCGGAAACCGGCGCCGATCCTGCCAGAACCTGCTATGTGGGTGACAATCTGAACCGTGACATCGTGGGCGCCAAGGCCGCCGGCCTGGGCATGACCGTGGGTGTGCAGTACCCCGGCAAAAAGCCCCAGACGGTGACCGACGAAAACCGGCCGGATCATTTTATCAGTCATTTCTCTCAGCTGCTGGAGCTGTTCCCGCCGCTGAAGTAAGGAGGAGTATCCATGACGGAGAATCGTTTTATTGGCGGTGAAGCCCTGGCCAGGGCTGTGGAAGCCGCCTACGCCCAGGGTCAGACCGACTACTATCTGGAGCCCATGGTGCTGACGGAAGCGGACGGCACCCCCGTGGGCAGGATCCGCAGCGGGGATAAGGTGATCTTCTGCTGCCGCCGGGGCGAGCGGGAGATCGAGCTGACCGAGGCCTTTACCGACCCGGATTTCCGGCACTTTGAACGCCCTGCTCTGAAGGATCTGGAATTCGGCATCATGACCATGTATCACGACAAATTCAAGGATCTGCCCATCGCCTTTGCGCCGGAGAAGGTAAAAAAGCCTCTGGCACAGCTGCTGAGCGAGGCAGGTCTGCGGCAGTTCCACTGTGCCGAGTCCGAGAAGTTTGCCCACGTGACCTTCTTCTTCAACGGCGGCTACAACCAGCCCTTTGAAGGAGAGACCGACGTGTGCGTCCCCTCGCCCAAGGGCATTCCCTTTGACCAGAAGCCGGAGCTGAGCCTGCCGCAGGTGGCGGAAAAGGTGCAGGCGGCGGTGGATGAGGGCTATGACTTTATTCTCACCAACTTCGCCAACGGCGACGTGATCGGACACACCTCCAACACCCAGGCCAAGCTGCAGGCGGCCTCCACCATCAGCCGCTATGTGGATCAGGTGGCGCACTACGCCAAGGAGCATGGCTATCTGGTGGCGGTCACAGCCGATCACGGCAACATTGAAAAGCTCTACGGCAAGGAGGGCAAGCCCCATGTGGCGCACACCACCAATCTGGTGCCCTTCGTGGTGCTGGACCCCCGGAACCGTCCCATGAAGCTGCGGGACGGCCGTGTGGGCGATGTGGCGCCCACGGTGCTGCAGGTGCTGGGAATTCCGCAGCCCGCGGAAATGACCGGCCGCAGCCTGATCGAGGCCGGCGACATCACCAACCGGAAGATGATGCTCATCATTCTGGACGGCTGGGGCTACGGCTCCGCCGACGAGGGCGATGCCATTTTCATGGCCGACACCCCGGGCTGGGATCGGATGCTCAGCACCTATCCCAACAGCAGACTCCGTGCCTCCGGCGAGGACGTGGGTCTGCAGGCGGGCAAGCCCGGCAACTCCGAGGCCGGTCACAGCAATCTGGGCGCGGGTCGTGTGGTTGCTCAGGATGACGTCCGCATGGACGCGGCCATCCGGGACGGCTCCTTCCGTACCAACCCGGTGTTCCTGAAGATGATCGACGACGCCCGGCACAGCGGCGCCCTGCATCTGCTGGCCTACCTGACGGAAAAGTCCAGCCACGGCTGCATCGACTATCCCCTGATGCTGGCGGAAATGGCGGAGGGTGTTGACCAGGTGTACTTCCACATCATCTTCGACGGCCGCAGCACCGAGCCGGGCAGCGCGCCCGCCATGCTGCGCACCCTGGAGGAAAAGCTGCGTGTCATCGGCCGGGGCGTGATTGTGGACGGCGTCGGCCGGGGCATCGCCCTGGATCGGGACGGCAATTACGGAAAAATCCAGAAGGCCTATGAGGCCATGGTTCTTGGAAAGGGCACCGCGTACCTGCGGTGAGCTTCCGGCGGGAGCATTCTGAAGGAGGGATGTCATGCTGAGTGCAGTTGTTACGGAAGTACCGGATATTTCTACTCTGGCGGTAGGACCTCTTGAGATCGTGCTGCGTCTGCTGTGTGCCATGTTCGTCGGCGCCGTCATCGGAACGGAGCGGGAGCTGACCCACCGCCCGGCGGGTATGCGTACCCATATGCTGGTGGCGCTGGGCTCCTGCGTGGTGATGATCACCAGTCAGATGATCTTCCACCAGTACCGCGCCTTCGGCGCCACGCCCGACCCCGCCCGGCTCAGCGCCCAGGTGATCACCGGCGTGGGCTTCCTGGGTGCCGGTACCATTCTGAAGGAGGGGCCGTCCATCAAGGGACTGACCACAGCGGCCAGTGTCTGGGCTGTGGCCTGTCTGGGCATCGCCGTGGGCGGCGGCTACTATGCCCTGGGCATACTGGGCACCGTGGGCATGATCGTCATTCTGGTGCTGTTTGAGTGGCTGCAGGAAAAGCTGATGCGGGAGCGCTACGCGCTGTATCTGTTCAGCGTCAGCTGCTCCGACGTTGTGTCCATGCTGGAGCGGATCAACCAGCTGGCAACGGAATGTGATGCTTCCCTGAAGGCCATACAGGTGGACGGAAAAGAGGACGGAGAGGTGGAGATCACCTTCAAGGCGGACTTCGGCGGCCGGCACAGTGAGCAGCGGATGCAGCGGTTCTTCGCGGAGCTGAGCAGCGATCAGTATGCCGATTCCGTGAAGTCCGAGCGCAGCCGGGTATAAGGGAACCTCTGAATCAATCGTCTACGGCTGAGCTCAGCTCTTGCCGATTTCATCAGAGCTTCCTGAGGTCTGCCGCATTTCGGATTACATAAGTATGCACAATTGAATCCCGGCGGCCCGAAAAATCCAGGTTTTTCGGACTGTCAGGATTTTTGCACCCAAAATTCGGAAGAAAATGCAAAATCGAATGAATATATACGGTATATATTCAGAATAAAAGAATCGCAGGAAAACCTGTCCCGGGCTTTTCCCGGGCAACCATCAAGAATAGGAGCGTGTAGGATGAATCAGCTGTTTATTGTATTTGCCGCATTGGGTTCCGTATCGGCGCTGGTGTTTGCCGTGTTCATGGCAAGACGCGCCCTCTCCTTCTCGGAGGGCAATGACAGGATGAAGAAAATCGCATCCTTCATCCGGGACGGCGCCAACGCCTATCTGCGCCGTCAGTACAGCGTGGTCATTGTTTTCTTTGGGTTTATGTTCGTGATTCTGTGTGTCATGGCCGCGCTGAAGCTGCTGACCTGGTTTGTTCCCTTTGCCTTTGTCACCGGCGGCTTCTTCTCCGGCCTGTCCGGCTTCGTGGGCATGAAGATCGCCACGGCCTCCAATGCCCGTACCGCCAACGCCTGCCAGACCAGCCTGAATTCCGGCCTGAAGGTTGCCTTCTCCGCCGGCACGGTCATGGGCTTTACCGTGGTGGGACTGGGTCTTCTGGACATCACCGGCTGGTATCTGCTGCTGCGGTACGTGTTCCGGCTTCCTCTGGATGAGATCACCGCGGCCATGCTGACCTTCGGCATGGGCGCCAGCTCCATGGCACTGTTTGCCCGTGTGGGCGGCGGCATTTTCACCAAGGCCGCTGACGTGGGCGCCGACCTTGTGGGCAAGGTGGAGGCCGGCATCCCCGAGGACGACCCCCGGAACCCCGCCGCCATCGCGGACAATGTGGGCGACAACGTGGGCGACGTGGCCGGCATGGGCGCCGACCTGTATGAGTCCTATGTTGGCTCCCTGATCTCCTCCTGCTCCCTGGGCGTGATTGCCTTCAACCGCATTGCCGACGTGGAGGGCATTCGTGCCTTTGCCGTGCCGCTGCTGATCGCCGCCATCGGCGTTCTGGCATCCATCATCGGCTCTCTCATGGTGCGCACCGGTGAATCCACCGACCAGATCACCCTGCTCAAGGCACTGCGCCGGGGCACCAACACCTCCGCGCTGATCATTGCCGTGGCGGCCTTCCCGGTGGTGTGGTTCATGCTGGGCAGCAGCCACATGGGTCTGTATGCGGCCATTCTGGCAGGTCTTTTGTCCGGCGTGCTCATCGGCCGCTGCACCGAGTATTACACCTCCGACACCTACAAGCCCACCCAGCATCTGGCTGCCACCTCCGAAACCGGCACCGCCACCCTGGTCATCGACGGCCTGAGCCTGGGCATGCGCTCCACGCTGATGCCCGTGCTGATCGTCAGCGCCTGCATCCTGCTGTCCTACTTCCTGTCCGGTCTGGGACTTACCGACGGCGCCCGCAATGCCATGGGTCTTTACGGCATCGCTCTGGCCGCCGTGGGTATGCTCTCCACCCTGGGCATCACCCTGGCAACCGATGCCTACGGCCCCGTGGCGGATAACGCCGGCGGCATCGCCCAGATGGCAGGTCTGGACCCCGTGGTGCGCGAGCGCACCGATGCCCTGGATTCTCTGGGCAACACCACTGCCGCCACCGGCAAGGGCTTCGCCATCGGCTCCGCCGCGCTGACCGCTCTGGCGCTGATTGCCTCCTATGTGGAGAAGATCAAGTCCATCGCGCCCACCATGACCATGGATATGAGCGTGATGAACCCGGTGGTTCTGGTTGGCATTTTCACCGGCGCCTGTCTGGCCTTCATCTTCGCCGCCATCACCATGGGCTCCATCGGCCGGGCGGCACACAGCGTGGTGCTGGAGGTTCGCCGCCAGTTCCGGGAGATCAAGGGCATCATGGACGGCACGGAGGATGCGGATTACACCCGCTGCGTGGATCTTTGCACCAAGGCCAGCCTGAAGGAAATGGTGCTTCCCACCATCATCGCGGTCATCGCCCCCGTGGCAGGCGGCCTGCTGCTGGGACCTGCCGGTGTTGTGGGTATGCTCTGCGGCGCCACCGCTTCCGGCTTCCTGCTGGCGGTGTTCATGTCCAACTCCGGCGGCTCCTGGGATAACGCCAAGAAGTACATCGAATCCGACCACTTCGGCGGCCGCGGCAGTGAAAACGACAAGGCTGCCATCGTGGGCGACACCATCGGCGATCCCTTCAAGGATACCTCCGGCCCCTCCATCAATATTTTGATCAAATTGCTCAGCATGGTATCTATCGTTTTCGCAACATTGGTGGTACAATATCACTTGTTTGGATAACATCATCCGCAATTTCCCGCGATGAAAAGCCGCGGGAAATTGCCATGTCCGAAAGGAGTCAGTTATGAAGCAATATGATCTGATGATCCTGGGCCCTGCCACCCGGGATGTAAACATCGACTACACCGGCGCGGTGGATCGCAGCTGCGGCGGCGCGGTGACCTTCTGCACCCCGGCAGCCGTGGCGGCAGGGGCGAAGGTTCTGGCGGCGGTGAAGATTTCTCCCGACGACCGGGACATTCTGGACACGTTCCACATGGACCCGGCGGATGTGGCGCTGCTGCCCTCCCATAAAACCACCATCATGCGCAACGAGTATTTTACGCCTGACCGGGAGCGGCGCAATTCCCGCTGCGACGCCCAGTCCGATCCCATTACCCCGGCGGAGCTGCCGGAGGCTTCTTGCCGGCTGTACCATCTGGCCGGTCTGCTCTACGGCGATTTCCCCAACGAGCTGATCGAGCATCTGCACGAAAGAGGCATGGTGTCCGCCGATGCCCAGGGCTTTCTGCGGCACAACGAGAACGGGAAAATGGTATTCCACGACTGGAAGGACAAGCTGACATATCTGCCCTACATGAACTTCCTGAAAACCGACGCCGCCGAGGCGGAGATCCTCACGGGCTATACCGACCGGGTGTCCGCTGCCAGACAGCTATATGATTGGGGCGCCCGGGAGGTTCTGATCTCCCACAACACGGAAATGCTGGCCTACGACGGCAAGCGGCTGTGCACCTGCCCCGTGAAGGCGCGGAACCTGTCCGGGCGCACCGGACGGGGTGACACCACCTTTGGCGCGTACCTTGCCATGCGGGTCACCGGCGCGGATATGGTGGAGGCGCTTGGCTACGCCACTGCCTGCGTCAGCCTGAAGATGGAAACCCCCGGTGTGTTCCGGGGCACCCGGGCGGATGTGGAAGCATACCGCAGACTGTTCTATTGATAAGGAGATCCATATGGAACCTATGATCGGCGTGAATATCCCCGGCGGTACGAATCTGGAAAATCTGGACCGGGTTCTGACCCGGATCGAGGCGGAGGGCTGGCAGGCAGCGGAGCTGAACCTGTCCTCCTGTCCGCTGATTCTGGGCGGGCAGGTGCAGCCCCGGGTGGCGGAGTACGTCCGGCAGGTGCTGAGGCGGCACCGTCTGCACTACACGGCGCACACCGGCTACGGTCTGGATCTGCGGCAGCAGGAGCAGGCAGCCATGCACGCGGATGTGATGCGCGCATCTCTGGAGGTCTGCGCCAGGCTGGGCATTGACCGGCTGAATTTCCACTATGAGCAGCGCGCGGAGGACCCTGCGCTGGAAGCGCAGTTCATGACCCGGATGACCGAGGCCTGCGATCTGGGACAAAGGCTGGGGGTCGCCGTGAACATTGAAAATGTGGAAGTGGAGCACTACCGCTGGGCACTGGAGGCGGTAAAGCTGCTGAACCACCCCAACTGCGGCATGACGCTGGATCTGGGGCACCTGTGGATCGCCGCCCACTATTTCGGCTTTGACTACCTGCCGGCGGTGGAGGCCTGCGCCCCCTATGTGCGGCATCTGCACATCAATGACAACCACGGGGTGTTTGAGCCCATGCGGCTGACCAACAAGGATCTGTATGACACCCTGGACAAGGGCTACCGCTTCGCCTTCAGCCGCGGCGACATCCACATCCCGCCTCTGTGGGGCAGCGCCCCGCTGCGGGAGGCCTTCGCGATTCTCAGCCGGGCCGGTTACGGCGGAATCTGGCTGTGCGAGTATTACAGCCAGTATTTCACACCCTTCAATTCCGATATCCGCCAGAAGGTGCTGGAGGCCGTCCGGGAAACCGCCGCTGCCCGATGACGCGCAAAGCCAAAAATACGCTCCAAAGCAGGCGAAAAATCCAGACCCGCCTCCCGCAAAGGAGAACCGGGTTTGGATTTTTTTGTTTGCGATACTTTTCGTCTCTTTTTCCGACCCGGTGCTTTGATGAGAGTTTCCTTTACTTTTTCTTCCAAATCGTTTATACTAATTCTTATTTAAAAGATTCAATCAGCAGCGAAGGAATACTGGTGCAAGACAAGGCAGAGGAGCGCCGCCATACTGGATGTATGGCAAGCGACGATAACGAAGTATTGCGCCAATAGGCCAAGCTGATATTGAAGATTTTAATTAAGAGTTAGTATTAAAATCATCCGTGACAAGGCATTAATGAACAAAACAGGAGATCACCCATGAGAATTCTCTACGACAGCAAGAAGCTCCAATACAAGGACCCCTTCGGCACCCTGACACCCGGAAAGACCTGCACCCTGCACATCCACATTCCCTGCTCCGTGGAGAGCACCCGTGTGCTCTGCGTCATCCGGCAGGAAAACGGCAGCCACGCCATGAATGTGGAGCTGTTCCGGGATCGGCGGGAAGGCCCCTATGATGTTTTCCGGGGGCAGTTTTCCTTTGACCGGGAGGGGCTGTATTTTTACCATTTCAGCATCACCAATCCCTATGGCACCTTCCGGTTGTTCAAGCAGGGCGACGATACCAACATGGAGGCCGGGGATCTGTGGCAGGTCAGCTGCGTGCCGGAGGATTTCCACACCCCCGACTGGGCCAAGGGCGCCATCATCTATCAGCTGTTCCCCGACCGGTTCCGCAAGGCGGGCAGCCCGGATCTGACCGGCAAGCTGGAGCCCTATACCGTCCACAAATCCTGGAATGAGGATGTGGATTGGCGTCCCACCCCCGAGGGCCTGGTGCTGAACAACGATTTCTTCGGGGGCAACTTCCAGGGGATCACGGAAAAAATGGACTACATTGCCTCCCTTGGGGTCACCATTCTCTACCTGAATCCCATCTCCAAGAGCTTTTCCAGCCATCGCTACGACACCGGTGACTACAAGGTGCCCGACCCCATGCTGGGTACCCTTGATGATTTCAAGGCCATGTGCGATACCGCCCATGCCCATGGCATCCGGGTGATTCTGGACGGGGTGTACTCCCACACCGGCTCCAACAGCCTGTACTTCAACAAGGAGGGGGCATTCCCCGGCACAGGGGCTTACCAGAGCACCGATTCCCCCTATTATAGCTGGTACACCTTCTACAACTGGCCAAATTCCTATCACAGCTGGTGGAATTTCGACACCCTGCCCACGGTCAACAAGATGGACCCGTCCTTTATCCGCTGCATCATCACCGGGGAGGACAGCGTGGTGGCGCACTGGCTGCGGCTGGGTGCCGACGGCTTCCGTCTGGACGTGGCCGACGAGCTGCCAGATGAATTCCTGAAGCTGCTCTATGACCGGGTGAAGGAATTGAAGCCCGATGCCCTGGTGCTGGGCGAGGTCTGGGAGGATGCCTCCAGCAAGGTGGCCTACGACAGACGCCGCACCTACTTCACCAACGCGGAGCTGGACGCGGTCATGAACTACCCCTACCGCACGGCCATCCTCAATTTCATGCGGGGCTTCGACAGCGGCAGCGGCTTCAAGGAGGCGGTCATGTCCATCGCGGAAAACTACCCTCCGCAGGTGGTGGCCTGCAACATGAATCTGCTGGGCACCCACGACACGCCCCGGATTCTGACAGCGCTGGTGGATGATTTCGACGGCAGCCGGGAGGAGAAGGCGCACCGGCACCTGTCCCGGCATCAGTGGGAGGTGGCCCACGAGCGGCTGCTCATGGCTGCGTTTCTGCAATATATGCTCCCCGGCTCTCCCAGCATCTACTATGGGGACGAGGCCGGTATGGAGGGCTACAAGGATCCCTTCAACCGCCGCACCTACCCCTGGGGACGGGAGGATCAGGAGCTTACCGAGCACTACACCCGGCTGGGCGCCCTGCGCAAAAAGTACGAGCCCCTTCGTCTGGGCGACATTCGGTTCTTCCAGGCAGGGGACAAGCATCTGGGCTTCACCCGCTCCTGGGGCGGGAAGACCCTGCGCGTCTATGCCAACCGCAGCGGCGACGCCTGGGAGGTGCCCTACGGCAAAATTCTGCTGGGCTACAATCTGCAGGTGGTTGCCCATGACTGTCTGGTCATCGGCCCCCGGGGTTTCTGTGTCACGGAGGGATAAGGTATGGAAACATTTTTCAGCGGCTATTGCCGGGTGCTGGATTGCAGCCGGCTGGTGGAAGTGGAATATGAGCCCGGCACGAGCCCGGAGGCGGACTGCTGCTATGCCGATTGCGTCTACCGGTCAAGCTGCCCCATCGCCGCACAGATCGACGCCCTTGGCTCCCCCATTGCGTAGTGAATAGTGAAGAGTGAATAGTGAAGAAGTGAAGCGTAGGGGGCACCCCGCCCGGCGCCGCTACGCTGGATGTTGAAAGCAGTTACGAATCGGGAGAGCCCAATGGTGTAACGATAAACACAATCTGTCAGGCTCGCATTGTCAGCGGCGACTCGCCGCCGAACCGGGAGAGCCCATTGGTGTATCGACACCTGCCGGCCTGTCAGGCTCGCATTGTCAGCGGCGACCCGCCGCGGGGATTTTTCTGGATGAATCTTGCATTTTCCCCTGTGACATGATAGAATGTTGGAATGAAAAATACGAGAATTTGGAAAGGAGGGGGAATATGCGGTCTGTCCGGCGCGCGATCATCGCCATTTTGTGCGTTGTTATGTTGACCACACTGGTATACGCGGAATCCGGCGCCACCCATGTGGAATCCTGGTCCACGGTGACCTCCGGCGGTGCCTGTCAGGTTTCCATGACGGTGCGCATCAACATGGATTCCCCGGCCACGGGGCTGACCTTTCCCCTGCCCAGAGGCGCCAAAAACGTCACCGTCAACGGCTCCTCCGCCCGTACCTACAGCAGCGCCAACGACCCTTCCGCGGTGCTGACGGACCTTTCCTTTCTCAACGGCTACATGGGTGAGAGCACCGTCACCTTCAGCTACAGTCTGGACGACGTGCTGAGCACCGAGCGCAACACGAAAACCGGCAAAAGCACCCTGGTCATGAGCATTCCGCTGCTGTGCGGCTTTGACTATCCCGTGCAGCAGCTGTCCTTTTCCGTCACCATGCCCGGCGACATCACCGGCAAAAAGCCCTCCTTCACCAGCGGCTTTTTGCAGACCAACATCGAATCCATCGTCAACTGCGTCACCGGCGGCAGCCTGATCTCCGGCACCGTCACCCGGGCGCTGCAGGATCAGGAGCGGCTGACCCTTGTGATGGAAGTGGACGAGGATATGTTCCCCGGCAAGCTGATCATCTTCCGGGACGGCAACCCGGAGGTTGTCCCCATGGGCATCTGCGCCGCGGCCGCCCTGCTGTACTGGCTGCTGATGATGCGCTGCCTGCCGCTGCTGCGCCAGCGCCGCACGGAGCTGCTGGAGGGAATCACCGCCGGTGAGCTGGGCAGCCATCTGACCGCCGCCGGCGCCGATCTGACCATGATGGTCTTCAGCTGGGCAGAGCTGGGCTACCTGCGCATCTGGCCGGACAAACGGGGCCGGGTGGTGCTGCAAAAGCGCATGGACATGGGCAACGAGCGCACGGCCTTTGAAAACCGCTGCTTCCACGCCCTGTTCTCCAAGGGGGATATTCTGGACGCCACCGGCACCGCCTACGCCCGGCTGTGCGTCAAGGTCTCCAAAACCGTCTCCGGCGTGGAGGAGATGTACCTGCGCCATGCGGGCAACGCCCTGATCTTCCGCATCCTCGCCTGCGCGGTGAACTGCTTCTGCGGCATCTGCATGGCCAACAACTTCACCACAAACGCTTCCGCCCAGGTGTTTTTGAGCATTCTGCTGGGGGCGCTGGGTGTGGCCGTCGCGTGGCTCATTCAGGACGGCGCCTACCGCATCCACATCCGGGGAAAAATCCCCCTGTATCTGGCCTGCGCCGCCAATCTCATCTGGATCGTTCTGGGCATTGCCTCCGGCATCTGGCTGATCGCCCTTGTCTGCGTACTGGCGCAGATCCTTGCCGGACTTGCCGCCGCCTACGGCGGCCGCCGCAGCGAGCTGGGTCGGCATCAGGCCGGTCTGATTCTGGGTCTGCGGCACTACCTGTGCACGATCCCTGCCCAGGAGCTGGCGCGGATCATGGAAAACGACCCGGACTTCTTCTTCCGGATGCTGCCCACCGCCATTGCGCTGGGTGTGGACGGCCGCTTCGCCAGGCTCTTCGGCGACAAACGGCTCCCGCCCTGCCCCTACTTTGCCGCCCGGGAGGATCGGCTGCGCACCGCCGCCGAATGGGCGCTGCTGCTGCGCAAAACCGCCGACCGGATGGACGCCCGCCAGCGGAAAATGCAGCTTGAAAAGCTGCTGATGCTGCGCCGCCGGTAGCGGAGCAGGCGGCGAAATTCCAGAAACCAGTAAAAAACCCGACCCGTGACAAATGTCACAGGTCGGGTTTTTGCGGCGGGGATGCCCCCGCGGGCGATTCGTTACGCACTGCATCCGACAAATGGCTGCCCTGCGCCGCTCGACCCCGGACTGCGCACAGACCCTTGGCTCCCCCATTGCGTAGTGAATAGTGAAGAGTGAATAGTGAAGAAGTGAAGCGTAGGGGCGGTCTCCCGTAACGCACCGGCGCGGCAGCGCCCTTGGCTCCCCCTCTGGGGGAGCTGTCACCGCAGGTGACTGAGAGGGCATCGGGGGCTGGTTACCCTCTCAGGCGGCTGATCGCCGCCAGCTCTCCCAAAGGGAGAGCCAAGGGGTGGATGTCGAAGGCAGTCACGAACCGGGTGAGCCCAATGGTGTATCGACACCTGCCGGCCTTTCAGGCCCGAATCGCCAGCGGGGGCACCCCGCCCCTTGGCTCTTCCTTATCTGACGAAGGTGGTGCTCAAGGTGGTGGCCCAGGCTTCGCCGGGGGCGAGGATCGCCGCCGCAGGCTTTTCCTCCCATTTTGTGCTGCCGCCCTCCGGGCTGGGCAGGCTGTGCCAGGGCTCGATGCAGACGAATTGCGGCTCGCCGGGCTTGCTCCAGATCAGGGTGTAGGGGAATTCCGCGATATCGCACCGCACCCCGCGGCCGGTGCCCTTTTCGTAGATGCCCAGGGTTTTGGACCTGAGATTTACCATGCAGTGGCTGTCGTTGGCAAAGAGGCGCGCATCGATGGGAATGGAGGTGATGTTGCTGCCCAGAAGATAGTGATTTTGCTGCACAAGACCCGTGGGCAGGCAGTTCAGGCACAGGGGGGACTCCATCTCGTCAAAGCGCAGCTCATAGTCGGCGGCGGTGTGGCTGCTGTCGAAGGGAATGGCAAAGCCGGGGTGGAAGCCGATGCCGAAGGGCAGCTTTTCCTCGTCCAGATTCTCCACCGTCAGGGTGTGGTGCAGGGTGTCCCGCTCCAGAAAGAAGGTGGAAACCAGACGGAACTCATAGGGGAACCGGGTCAGCGTCTCATCGCTGCTGGAAAGCTCCAGCACGATGGTATCATCGGTCTTCTCCAGAAAGGTGTGCTCCAGGTTCCGGGCAAAGCCGTGCTGGCCGGATTCGTAGATGCCGCCCTTTGCCTCCAGCTTTCCGTCCACCAGCTTGCCCGTGTGGGGGAACAGGATGGGGGCGTGGTAGGCCCAGACGGTGGGATCTGCCCGCCACATATGCTCCACCTGATCGCACTTGCGGATCACGCTCTTTACCTGCGCGCCCCGGGTGGTCACCGTTACTTTCAGGTATTCGTTTTCAATCGTGTATTCCATTGAAAATCCTCCTTTGTATGGCTGATATTGATTTTCAAAAAACAAAATGTGTCTGTCTGTATGATATCATAAGCGTTACCGGATTTCCACTGTAATTTCCCTTTTCACGGGACTGACAACAGAAACAGCCGGTTTGCCTTCCTCCCGGATGCTCCGTTGTTTTTCGGATAATCTGATACGACTTGGTTGATTTCTGTAAAATGATGTGATAGGATATACAATATAATTAAAAGCTTATGATTTTACAAAAAAGAATAAGGAGGAAGCTTTGTATGAGCGATCAAAAAGCCCGGTTCAAATGGGCAAAACCGCTGGCCATCGCCCTGTGCGTCGTCATCGGTGTGCTGGCAAACATGAGCACGGATCTTCAGAAGGCCTGGCTCGGGCGCACCGTCATCGGCGGCCCCATGCTGGCGCTGCTGGTGTCCATGATCATCTGCAACATCGTTCCTTCCATCAGCAAGGGCTTTAAGGAAGGCACCACCTTCTGCTCCAAGAAGTTTCTGAACTGGGGCATCATCGCCACCGGCGCCACGCTGAATTTCGCGGCCATTCTGGGCACCGGCATCCGGGCGCTGCCCCTGATTCTGTTCAACATCCTGCTGTCCTTCACCGTGGCGCTGCTGGTGGGCGGCAAGGTGCTGAAGGTCAGCCGGAACACCTCCATTCTGGTGGGCGGCGGCACCTGCATCTGCGGCGGCACGGCCATCGGCACCCTGAGCCCCATCATCAAGGCAAAGGAGGAGGAGATCGCCTTCGCCATGGCGGCCATCTTCCTGTTTGATACCATCGCGGCCTTCTCCTATCCCTATCTGTGCCAGCTGCTGGCGCTGACCGACAACCAGTTCGCCTTTGTGGCAGGCACGGCCATCAACGATACCTCCTCCGTGGCCGGTGCCCAGGCAACCTGGCAGGGCATCATTAACAACACGGACTTCAACGGCGCCCTGAACGTCAAGCTGGTGCGCACCACCATGCTGATCTTTGTGGCGCTGGCATGGACCCTGATCATGGCAGCCCAGGCGAAGAAGACCGGCGCCGCGGAAGTCACCGACAGCCCCCTGACCGTTGTCAAAAAGACCTTCCCCATGTTCATCCTGTGGTTCGTGGTCATGGCCGGTCTGAACACCTTCGGCTTCTTCACCGCCACCGCCACCGGTGTGCTGGGCAAGCTGGCCAAGTACCTGTTCGCCGCAGCGCTGGCAGGTGTGGGCTTCAAGATCAAGTTCAAGGATGTGTTCTCCAAGGGTCTGAAGCCCATCGCCCTGGGCGGCATCACCTGGCTGTGCGTGGCCATCTCCTCCTATGCGTTCACCTTCCTGTTCGCAGGCTATATCGGTTAATTCATAAATCTACATAAAGGAGTCAAAAGCCATGAATGTTGTTGTCATTGGCGGCGTTGCCGCCGGTACCAAGGCGGCTGCCAAGCTGATGCGTCAGGATCGCAGCACCCGGGTCACCATCTACACCAAGAGCAAGGACATCTCCTATGCCGGCTGCGGCCTGCCCTACTATGTGGGCGGCAGCATCGAAAGCCGGGAGGAGCTGATCGTCAACACCCCCGAAAAGTATGCAGGTCTCACCGGCGCAACGGTCAGAACCGAAATGGAAGCGGTTTCCATGGATGCCGCCGCCAA